>JAFGHJ010000012.1 GCA_016930175.1 Caldifarciminota bacterium | reverse complement strand
CAGTCATCAGTCAAAAAATAATTAAAGTTAGTGTGTTAGTGCGTTGGTGTGTAAAAAACAAATAAAAAACTTCGTGTCTTAGTGTCTTCGTGGCTATTTGCTTCTTGACATTTATTTCTTTTTTCGGTATAATTTCATAAACTTTAGGAGGTAATAAAAAAATGGGATTATTTGATTTTTTTAAAAAGACAAGAGGCAAGAAGGAAGCTCACTTCCTGGACAATTTAGAGTTAACTCTATTAAAACAATATCTGTCTGCTATGCCTCCTTTGACTCAAATAGATCAATATAATAGGTTTTACGATTTAAAAGCCGATTTTGAATTTGGCACATGGATACCTCTGAATGACGTAGATAAGTTAGTAAAACGTTTTATGGATTGGGGCTTCACTGTATGGTGTAATGCCGATTCGAGAACCGCATTTTTGTACGGCGCAAAAAAACTCAAAAAGGAAGAAATCAGCGATCTGGTAATGAAAATTTCCCGGATAACAGTAAAAGGGAAAAAAGGCCAGGCATTTGTAAACAAAGAAGATTCACAACCACAGTTTATTACAATCCAGGGCCAAATGTTTAAATAACAGTATTAACAGGTCAGACCTTAAATTGTAAATACATAGATTCTTCGAATCAGTATATTAGTAAATGCAACTATTGGGGGACGGTGCTTGACATTGTGACAACGAATAAAAAAATCTCTGAGTTCTTTGCGGCTTTGTGTGAGAAATTAGGTTTTAGGTTTTAGAAAATATAGTTATCAGTCAAAGAAAACAAATAAACTATTGACCGAAGACCGACGACGGAAAAATCTCCGTTCCTCTTCGCAAAGTAATTTGAGAAAATAATATTTGTAACTTGACACGTAACAGGTTACATATTATATTATAAACAATGATAAAGGAATTCAAGCATAAAGGGCTCGAGCAGTTTTTTAACGACGGGAATAAGAAAGGAATAAATCCGGAACATGCGAAAAAGCTTGCGAGAATATTGGACCGTTTGGATGCATCTACTAGTCCAAAAGATATGAATCTTCCGGGTTATAAACTACATAAATTATCAGGGAAAAGCAGGGATGTTTACTCGGTATGGGTAAGCGGAAATTGGAGGATAACTTTTAAATTTACAGGTGAAGATGCGATTATGGTTGACTACAAGGATTATCATTAAGAGAGGTGATAAAAAATGGTAAACAAAAGAAAGCCGACACATCCGGGCGAAGTTTTGTTAGAGGATGTAATAAAACCTTCAGGATTATCGGTCGCCGAAGCGGCAAAAGATTTAGGGGTTAGTCGGAAAGCTCTCTATGAGCTTATTAACGGAAAAACGTCATTAAGTCCGCAAATGGCGGTAAGAATTGGTGAAGCAACCAACACCAGTCCTGAGAGCTGGCTTAATATGCAAATTAAGCTCGATTTGTGGAAGGCCATGCAGCATAAGCCGGCTAATATAATTAGTTTTCCGAAAAAAGCGACTGTTGGTAACAAGTAAATAGTAGTTAGAAGAAAACAAAAACAAAAAATCCTCTTAATCCTGAAAATCTGCGTCCAAATTTTAGGATTTGGGATTTAGGGATTGGCATTTAGTAAAAACAAATAAAAAATTTAGTGTATTTTGTGTGTTTCGTGGTTAATAAAAGTTGAAACAAATCTCTCCCCTTCGCGTCTAACTTTATAAATAAACGGAGGTTTTAAAAATGAAATTAACAAATAAAAGATTCGAGCAATATAGAGTAGAATATCAGATAGCAAACGAGTTAAAGTAGAAAGCAAAAACTTAAGAAGGATAAAAAAGGCGGGTATTCCCCGCCTTTTTTCGTTTACACTTTACCAACCACGGTCTTCCCTTATTGTTTTTGACTCACAACACAAGACTCATGACTACTTTTGTGACTTGGTGCCTTTGCGGCTAATTCATTCTTGCCAAAATACAAAAATTGTATATATTATAGATACATATATTGTATATGGGAGGTTAAATTGAAGAATAAAACTGTAAATATATCGTTTAAGAAGGATTTATTAAAGAAAATTGACGACATAGCGAAAGAAGAATCCCGTTCAAGGTCTGAACTTGTACGTGAAGCGGCGAGAATTTACATCGATAGAAAAGAAAGATGGAAAAAGATTTTTTCTTACGGAGACATCCTTAACCGGGACAAAGGGCTTTCTGAAGCGGATGTGGAAAAAGAAATAGAAGCTTACAGAAAAGAGCAGTAACTTGTTTAAAGTTGTTTTTGACACTAACGTTTTAATTTCTGCTATTTTATTCGGCGGCTCTCCCAGAAAATGTTTAGAACTCGCAATAGAGGGCGAAATAGAATTATACATTTCAAAAGAGATTATTAGTGAAATTGAAGGAGTTTTAGCACGGGAAAAGTTTAATATTGCAGAAGAAAACATACGTTACATAATTTCCTCTCTTGATTCGATTGCAGAACTTGTTAGTCCGAAGATCAAATTAGATATAATAAAAAAAGACCCTCAAGATAATACGCTACTTGAATGCGCAATCGAATCGGAAGCTGATTTCATTATATCCGGAGATGCTCATTTACTGGAACTTTCCGAATTTCGAAAAATAAAAATATTAAAACCAGCCGATTTTTTAAAACAATATTGTTGATTCATTAAGAAAACAACAAAAAATCCGTGTTCTCCGTGTCTCTGTGTGAGAATCACCATATTGACTTAAAGTATCAAAATTCTTACAATATAAGAAATGGAATTTACTATTTTTGTTATAATTATCTATGCCTTGTGGTTTGTTGAGGTCATAGCGCTATATCTCTTATATATCTTTTTTTTGTGGGAAGATTTTTACTTTGGTCAATTGTTCGAAGACACAAGACTATTCATCGCTCTATTTTGTGTAATCATAGTATTTGTACTTGCTATTTTTAGTGACATTCCTGGTGTAGGAATAATAGCTTTCTTAGCGCTGCTTGGTTTTCCTTATGCTATAAATTCTTTGAGTGTAGAGGAAGGTGAACTTAAAGAAAGGAGAATCAGTAAAGACAACGAAGAAATTAGAAATATACTTAAATATCTCGAAAAAGAAGGTGCCGACGTCGGACTTTATATGAGATTGGGATATTTGTATAAAGACCTCGGGGATGTCAGAAACGCTTTAAAAAGTTTTAAAAAAGCACGTGAGCTTACAAATGAAGATGTTCTTACTGTAACCGAAAGAGAAATCAAATCCCTGGAGCACCAAATCAACGAAGAAGAAAGTAAAAAAACTCATATTTGTAAACACTGTGGAGCTAAAAACTATCCTACACGTATTTTCTGCGTAAAATGCAAAAAATTATTGGAAACTTCCGTCGTTGAATATTTTAAAAGATTATTTAAAAACACTTTAAAAGCTACACCAATAGTCATTGCTCTTGTTTTCATTCTTGTTGTATCCGGTTTGATGTTCTGGCTATATTTAGGATTTTTTGAGAATCTTTTATTTTACGGTTTGTTTTCGTCAAATGTTTTTATGTTTATTAGAAAAGCAATCAAGGAAAAATATGCATACCGCTGACAGCTCATAAGAATTAATTCTTAAAGTTATAGGGTTGGAGCGTTGGGAAGTTAGGAAGGAAAAGAAACAAAAATTTCAGCCAGGAAGTCCTGGATAAGATTAAAGAATTGGAGAAAAAATTCCCCCACAATAAATAACCTCAACTCCAAATTTCACATTTTTGTCCGTAACGAAAATGTGAAATTTGGTAATTGTATTATGTAAACTTTTTGGTTGGCAAATATTCGGGGACGGTGCTTGACCCTTTATGGAATAGTTCCACATTCCACGGGGTAAACACTGTGACATTATAAATGCTAATATGGGCAGTCCTTTTTTTGAAAAGAGGACTTAGTCACCAGTCATTAGTCAGAAACGGCTTTCGGCTTACTGCTTACGGCTTATAAATCCTTCGGATTAGTTAAATGGTTAAGTTGTTTAATAGTTGAGTGGGAAAAACAAAAAACCTCTGCGTACTTTGCCTGCCCTGTGGAATGACAAATTCTATTCCATGCGGGGCGGCTTTGCGGTGCAAGTACCCTTGAGATTGCTTCACATAAGTCAGGCAAGAAGAAGAATTCGCAATGATAACTTTTACGTTTTTTTCGTGTGTTTCGTGGTTTAATATTTAGCACTTGACAAATGCATCTTTTATGCATATTTATACATATAATATTGCATATAAAAGGGGGATAAATGAGGACTACATTAAATATAAACAATGAGCTTGTAGAAAAGGCATCCAGGTTAACCGGAGTAAAAGAAAAAACATCTCTGGTAAACCTGGGGCTTGAAGCTTTGATTTCTCTTGAGAGTGCAAAGAGGCTTGCTAAATTGGGCGGAACGGAGAAAAAACTAAACGCTATACCCAGAAGAAGTTCGGAAAAGAATTAATAAATGATTCTTGTCGACACTTCTGTTTGGGTTTCGCATCTTCGAGATGGAGATTCTCTGCTTGAGGACTTACTAAATCGCGGTATGGTAGTGTGTCATCCTTTTGTCGTCGGCGAACTTGCCTGTGGAAATCTGAATAAACGTTCGGAAATACTTACTTTACTCAATGCTTTGCCTTTTGCGAAAGTTGCCACTCACGAAGAGGTAATGGAATTTATCGATTTGCGGTATCTGATGGGTAAAGGGTTGCGTTATGTCGATGTCCATCTTCTTTCTTCGGCAATGTTAAGCGAAACTCCTATTTTTACTTACGACCGAAAACTTCACGGCATAGCTGCCAAACTTAATATAAGTTATAAGAAATAGATATTTTTATGGTTCAATCTTCAAAACTATTTTTGCTATTTGCCTGCCCTGTAGAGAGGAACGACCGCTCAGGGTGTTCTCTGTGGTGAATTTAGCTTTTTTTAATCTTGTATTTCCCTATCTTATATCTTATCGTCCGCTCGGAGATACCCAATTCCTTAGCGGCTTTACTCTGGTTCCAGTCATGTTTTTTAAGCGCTTCTTCTATCATACCTCTTTCGAGGTTTCTAACTCCATCATTTAATTTGCCGCTGTATTTTAATCTCTTATCCACCGGTACAGAAATATCTTCACCGGTAAGATAATCACCGCGGGAAAAAACAACAGCCCGCTTAATTATGTTCTCTAGTTCCCGGACATTGCCCGGAAAATCATATTTAAGAATTTTTTTCAGGGCTTCATCCGTAATCCCTTTAACATCCTTTTTCTCTTTTTTACCTTGAGTCTTTATAAAATTAGACACGAGCAAAGGAATATCTTCTTTTCTCTTTCTAAGAGGCGGAACATGGATTCTGATTACGTTCAGCCTGTAATACAAATCTTCTCTAAACGTTCCTTTTTCGACTTCTTTCTCTATATCCCTGTTTGTAGCGCAGATCAATCTTATATCGATAGGAATTTCTTCATTCGAACCAATCCTCGTTATTTTCTTTTCCTCAATTACCCGCAGCAGCTTGACCTGCACCGAATTAGGCAATTCTCCTATCTCATCCAGAAATATCGTGCCGCCTGAGGCAAACTCGAACTTGCCTATTCGCCTTTTATCCGCTCCTGTAAAAGCTCCTTTTTCATGCCCGAATAATTCCGCCTCTATAAGCGTCTCGGCTAGAGACGCGATGTGCGCGGTAACAAAAAGTTTCTCGTTTCGCAAAGAAAGATTATGGACAGCACCGGCAATAAGCTCCTTACCGGTACCGCTCTCACCCGTTATAAGAACATTCGCGTCACTCTTGGATGCCCTGAATATAAGGGACATCAAATCCTCCATAATCCCGGAGTTATATATAATCTTATCGTACCTAAACTTTTCCCTTAAAGATTCCTTCAATTCTATATTTTCTCTTTTCAAATTAAGATTATCGAGAGAATTTTTAATTATTAATATAAGCTCTTCCGGGTCTATGGGCTTTGTCAAATAATGAAAAGCGCCTTCTTTCATGGCTTCCACGGCGTTAGCGACATTGGCAAAAGCGGTAATTATTATAACCGGGATAATTGGATTTATTTTTTTTATATCTCGTAAAACTTCGACACCTTCCTTATCGGGTAATTTCCGGTCCAGAAGCACAAGGTCAAAATTTCCCCTAAAAAATAAATCGATCCCCTCTACCCCGTTTCCTGCCTCTTCGACAGTATATCCTTCTTTTGAAAGAATTTTTTTAAGTAATTTTCGCTGATTTACCTCATCCTCGACAATTAAGATATTCAATTTAATCCTTTATAGGCAAAAGTATATCTACCCTGGTTTCTTTACCGCTCTCAAGTTTTATACTGCCGCCGTGATATTCGATAATTTTACGTGCCAAATAAAGTCCAATTCCGCTTTGTCTCTTACTAGAATAAAAAGGCTCAAAAACTCTTTTGATACTGTCTTTTTCTATTCCTTTTCCGTTATCGATAATAACAATTCTTACAATATTTCCCACTTTTCGCATTAGAATTCTAACTTTATCGGCATCTGCTTCAACGGCGTTTTTAAAGATATTTGAAAACGCGGATACTAACAAAGCCCTATTCGCCTGTATCTTCAACTTGACCGCAGACTCCAATTTTATCTCTACTTTATTATTCTTATTATCAGTCAAAGAGATAGCCTCAACGATTGTATTATCGATATCGATATCTTCTTTATCAACTTCGGAAAGTATCAATAACTTTATTGAATCCATAACAAGATTCATTCTTTTAACTTCTTGTTTAAGAATATTTCCCTGTTCACCTTCCATACTTCTGGCAAGCAAAGAAAGTGTGTTAAGAGAATTCCGCACTTCGTGAGAAAAGCCCGAAGAAAGAGCGCCAATTTCTTCAAGATGACGAATTTCTCTTTGTTTGTCTATTCTATATCTTTCGGTCCTTGTCAAATTAAATATAAGGAATCCAAGAAAAACCGAAAAACCAGCTATAACTATTAATAGAAATACCCCGTTAAACGCAATAACACGTTCAAGCGGACGCATTGAAAAACCGGCGATAACAGTCTTTTCGTTATTTGCTTCTTCAAGCTGGAATATTTTACCGTCAGGTGTTTCAATAATATGGCTTCCCTCTCCTTCCACCGGCAAAAAACCCTCATAAATAGAGCTGTAAATTATAGGAGATTCATCCTCATCAACTATCGCAAAGTAAACAAGATTCGATGTAGAAACAAGAGAATCCAGAACCTGTGTAATATTTTCTGTCTCACCATAGACACTCTTAGACAAAAGAAGGATACTGTAACTCTCAGAAATTATATTAACCAGATAAAATGGTTCTCCTTCTAAATTCACCAGGGTTCCATAATCTTTATCTTTCAATTCCCTGCGGTAAAAATCCAGTATAATTTCTTCCTGCCCGGGAAATCTGCTCGAACTTTTCAAAAGAGAATCACTAAAAATCCAGATACCATAGAGATTTTCACTTAAGGCAATATAATTATTTTCAAAATAATCTCGCAGGATATCTTTACCTTTGTTCTTTAGTTTGCCAATTTCCATTCTATTAAGCTCCAGATCTCTCTTCACATAATTGTCGGCAATCTCAGACAACAACTGAAAAGTCGTCGTGTGGCTGTTTTTATATATACGCTCGATACTTCTATTGGTTATTTGGACTGTAAAGAAAGCCAGTACCCCTATAACTACAAATATAGAAAACAGTATTACTGATTTAGATTTCATTGTATTAATCTAACAAAATTTTTCAGAAAATCAATCGGATTCCTCCGCCAATGCTGTTTTTTGTATAATTTAAATCTTCTATTGTAGAGTTATTAATTTCCGAACTAAAGCTGACGAAGAATGAAGTGTTATTGTTTATTATCTTAGTATATCGCAAGCCAGCAAAAAATCCCGAATCATTCCGCCGTATATTGCTAACCTCAAAGAAGTCTTTTTCAAAGAGAGTCAAATATAAGCTCAAATAAGCCTTCTGCTCAACAAAAGTCTTGTTTACTGAAAGATCGAGATCGACACTTCTTGTAATCCCTTCATTCTCAAAAAAAGGATCCAGAAGGAGTGAATCTGAAATAGGATAATCGTTTCCGGGTTCCGATAATCGGGAGTAATTACCCCCAAAAGACATTGTAAAGTCCCCTGTTAAGGGAAAGTCTAAAGAAAGAGAAAAATTGTAATAAGGCAGCCGATCATCTTCATAAATCATCAAACCGGCACCTGCACCGGGAACAAAATAAAAATAAGGCATCGGTATCGATAAGTCGGCTGTTATTTCCGGTTTAAAATAATCTTCGACTGAATCGGAACTAAAGTCAACATAACCAGCTCCAATTCCCACTCCCAATAAAAAATTACCAATATAAAAAGACAGGGAATCTCCTCCGTATATTTCGTTCAGTCCATAATTCTCGTATTTAAGAGGGATGAAATTATAGCCATTCAGATACAAATAATTTCTGCTGCCAAGACCCGGGAGATTAAATCTTTTCTGTATACCCACTCGATTGCCAATAAATATATCTTCTTCATCGAAATCGATAATTGTTGCATCTCCCGAATAATCAAAATCCAAAAAACCTGAATAGCTTAAAAACGGTGAGACGTTCGTTTTATTACCGGCTTTTTCAATTTCGCCTATAAAATACAAATTATCCGTGTACGAATTAGACACCGAAATACCGGTATAACCTAATAAAAGAAAGGGGAGGAGCAAAATAATTGCTCCTCCTGCCATCCCGAGATTTCTAACTTTCATAGATTCACCATTATCGACCTTTACCCTGAGTTGGCTCTTCGTTTAACCTTTTCTGCTGCATCTCGCCAGCCTGGCTCCCATCTCTTTTTTGCTGTTGTATTCTTTTCTGTAGCTGTTCTCCCCCTTCTCCTGCCCATTCGGGAAACCCCTGCTTATTTCTGAGCTTCAACTCTTCCTTATTTCTGAGATTCCTCATCTCGCGGACCAGCAGCATCTGACCGCCGTCGACATCTGCGTTCGCACCCCTGAATTCTATCTCATCTCCGACTCTAATTCTGTTTTGAAGGAACCATTCGGGACCCAGTTGAACCCTCACCCTTTCATTTTCTCCGGTCTGTACCTGCGCTTCTAAATTATGAGTTTCTCCGGTCAAATAAAGTTCCTCGATTTTGCCCTTCATGGTTTTCTCTTTAACAGGGTTATAGATACACTTCTTTTCCTGAAGTCTGCTTCGTATCCAGAGCGGCTCTCCTGCCTCATTTCTGATATTATATCTATTCGTATCCCTGACCATGACTCTTACCTGAAGCTTATTCTCTTTGAAAGCACCCTGAAGCTTTAACTTGTCACCTATCTCGATTTCATCATCCAAAAACCACTTCGGACCAAGATGGGCCTGAATCGTTTCCTGATTTTGAGTTCTGATTTTCGCCTGAATAACATTCACTTTACCATTGGGAGGTAAAACTTCCTCCACTTCGACAACTTCACCCTCGATTACGACTTCTTCATCGGCAACACCAGCATCAGTCTGCGCTAAGATGAATAACGGAACAATCAACATAAGTAAGGTTAACGGCTTTTTCATTTTTGCCTCCTTTTTTATTTTAACCTTTTCTTTTACGATTTCAACCTTTTTCATTTTTAACTCCTATTCTACTTAATACAATTACCGTTCCACTTTTTCTTTCTAATACCAAAATTAAAATCATAATTAATATATATACCTGATTAACAATAACATATAACAAATACCTTACATTATGCTTTTGATTCTTAAAACTGTATCTTTTCGACAATCTTGTAATATTCGACAATTTTGTCGAAGGAAAGAGAATGAACCACAGAGGACACGGAGAAAAAAGAATTCACAGAGAACACAAAGTAAAAAGACAGGTTTGTTCAAAACTCTACTACCCCCAGCAATTAACATGTAGACACTATTATAGTAAGCAAAGAAAGAAATCTGGTTTTCAGGTATAAGCAAAGAACGTTGGTTTGATATCCTTGACTTTTGGCTTGTTCGATTAATATTCTAACTAATCAAGTTTAAATTATTAGAGAACGAAGAATATAGCAATAGGAAAAGGAGAGATAAATGGAAGTGATCAATTTAACAGAAAAATACATGCATTTTGTCTCAGTCTGCACCCACATTGACGACCTCAATGAAGAAATGAAATACGCGGCTTCTATTAGAGAAAAATGGATAAAAGATACTATAGCGAAGGGTCTTAAAATTAAAGTAGCTGTTGATAAAGGTAAGCCGGTCGGATCCGCACATTGTTTGCCTATCGAACTTGGAAGTTGGGGCGTGTCAGGAAAGGATTTAATGACAATTCCCTGTCTGGCAGTTCAGTATAGACGAATCTACAATAGAGCGAGGGGCAGCGGTATAGGCAGAGCACTTATAAAAGCGGTAGAGGAAGAAGCAAAAGAAAGTAAGAAGAACGGTGTTGCAGTTCTGTGTTACGACAATGATTCTTTTTTTATGCCTTCCGCTTTTTTCAAGAAACTCGGATACAAGGAAATAGAGAGACAAAACGATACTGTCATTGCCATAAAGGCATGGAGTAATGTTGACCCACCCGTTATGCATAAGTTGAACTATAAATTTAAGCCAGTCAAGGGTAAAGTCGTGGTCGACGCTCTCTGGACTCCGATTTGTTTAACGTCTATTATCGAAATACAAAGAGTTAGAGAAGTCTGCACCGAATATGGAGATAAAGTAATTCTAAACGAGTATAATTGCGGTAATAAAAAAATCCTTGAAAAATATCAGACCCAACGAGCTTTATTCTTTAACGGAAAGTATAAAAACTGGGGATATTCAGCACCACAAGATGAATTACAAGAAACGTTAAATCAAGAAATAAAAAGGAGTTCTGTCAATACTTGAAATTTTCGGAAAAACCAATAAGTTATACACCGAGGTAAACAATGTTAGAAGCGGTAATTTTTGATATGGACGGAGTTCTTATAGATAGCGAACCGTTTCATCTGGTCGTCAACGAAAAGATCTTTGCTAATTTAGGAATAAATTTAAGCGAAGAAGAATACCACAGTTTTATAGGAACCACCCATAAAGATATGTGGAGTACAATAAAGAAAAGATACAACCTTCCTCAAAGCGTTCCGGAACTTGTAAATATGCAGGTCAGCGGAAATATCGACTATATCAAAAACGAAGAGATTGAACCAATAAAAATAAAAGGAGTGACAGATTTACTCTTCAAAATAGCCCAAGAGAATATCAAAATAGGAATTGCTTCTTCATCGCCTACCGAGGTAATAGAACTGGTAATAAACAAACTCGGAATCAGCAATTATTTCTCGGCAATTGTAGGCGGAGAAGAAATTAAAAAAGGTAAACCTTCACCGGACATCTTTCTTAAAGCCGCAAAACGTCTTAACTCTAAACCATCTGACTGTATCGTAATAGAAGACTCAAAAAATGGTGTTTTGGCTGCAAAAACCGCCGGAATGAAATGCGTGGGTTTTAAAAATCCAAACAGCGGCAAACAGGATTTAGGAAAAGCCGATTTAATTGTCGAAAATTACGATTCTTTAAACGTAAGCACTTTAAAAAATCTATTTTAATACATTGGATTCTTCGAATCCGTTAATCGGTTAATTTAAATATTTGTTAATTAATAAAAAATCTTTATATCCTCTGTGCGCACTGTGTCTTTGTGTGAGAATTTAATTGCAGTTATTGCGTAAAAGCGTAGAAGCGTTAATGCGTTAACCACTCCTCTCATCCAAGTATTTGAAATTTTAACACCCTAACACTCTAACGCTCTAACCCTCTAACGATTTTGCGACTCAGTGTCTTCTTGGCATAAAAAAAATAAAAAACCCCTTGACAAAATAAAAAATATTATTATATTACTTTATATAACAAAGTACTTTGTTTATTGACGGTAGAATAGATGATATGGTAAGTGAAAAATTTTATAATCTTAAAAAGGGAGGTAATATGAAAAAGTTTTCTATGCTCGGTATAGCAGTTTTTTCCTTGAGTCTCGGGGCTTATGACACAGCGGGAAAATTCGGCATGGGTGTCCGATTCTGGGGGTCCCCTATAATTACGTTTTCTACTGTAAAATACGGTATAAGCAACTTAATTGAAATTGAACCTTCTATAGGTTATTATACAACAAAGAGTGAAGATGAATTCGACGGAGGGTTCCGCGATTCCGAAGAGAATATATTGTTCGCAGTACTTCTCACAAACTTTAAACCCATCAAAACAGAGCGGTCTAATCTTTTAATAAAATTCGGCGGTTTGTACGCCAGGAATTCTCACTCTTACTCTTATTTGTATGACGACTATTCCTATGCTTATTCGTCTACAACCAACAACTATGTTATTTTGTTCGGATTGGGCATAGAACATTTTATAAACGACAATTTTTCAGTTAATGTAAGCGCTCTATCCGGTTACTGGCGCAGCAAATCCGAAGAAGATGTGTACTCCGAAAATTTTTCTCTAACAGGCATTGGCAGCCAAATTGTGGATTTCTCTCTTATATGGCATCTTTAGTAATCTTCTCTATAACTTGCAAAAAACTAAAATGCCACCAACGGAGAAAACAAAAAAATGGATGATAAGATAAGTGTAAAATTTCTAGCGGTTTAACTAAAGGAGGTAATATGAAAAAGTTTTCTATGCTCGGTATAGTAGTTTTTTCCTTGAGTCTCGGCGCTTATAACACTGCAGGAAAATTCGGTATGGGTGTCCGATTCTGGGGGTCCCCTATAATTACGTTTACTAACGTCCAAATCGGCGCATCTGAGTATGTGAGCTTAGAACCGTCTTTCGGTTTTTATAAAATATCGGAGGATTACTATTCTTCCGACTTCTTTGCTGCCTCAATGTTAGCCAACTTCAAACCTATAAGAAAGGAGAAATCGAATCTTTTACTAAAACTGGGCGGATTAATACTTGGCGGTGAAGGTTCTCACAGTTACGCTCTTCTTTTCGGGCTTGGAATTGAGCATTTTATTAACGACAATTTTTCTGTAAATGTCGGCGCCCTATCTGGTATCTGGCACTCATCTTCGGATTACGGTTATAGCACAACTCTCACCTCTTTCGGTAGTCAGCTCGTAGACTTTTCTCTTGTATGGCATCTCGAGTAGGATCTTTTAAAATATATGCTAAAATATGAATACCTTGAAACAAAATCCTCTTTCCTGCGTCTAACTTAATAAATGAACGGAGGTTAGAAATGAAACTAACGAATAAAAGATTCGAAAACTACAGAGAAGAGTACCAGATAGCAAAAAACATAAGCTTAGATTAAAATACCCCCAAAAAACAAAAATCGAGGCGGAGGCAACTCCGCCTTTTTTTTGTAATATACTTAAACAAAAAAATAATCCTTTTAAATCTGCGTCCTAAAATCTTTGTGCCTTCGTGTCTTTGTGGCTATTTTCCCGCTTGACTTTTAGTTAAAAAATTTTTATAATAATATAAATGAGAAACCGTGAGGTTGCAGATTTGCTATTCAAAATCGCTGACGGCTTAGACCTGTCGGGTGAAAACTTCTTTAAAATCCGCGCTTACAGAAAAGCGGGAAACGTAATAAAAGATTTACCGGAAGATATCGAAAAGATTTACAAAGACGGCAATCTCACAAATATTGAAGGTGTAGGCTCCGGCATTGCAAAAAAAATAGAGGAATATTTAACAACCGGCAAGATGACAAAACTCGAAGAAGTTACAAAAGATGTTCCCGAATCCCTTTTCAATCTTTTAAATATCAGAGATTTAGGCCCCAGAACCATTCACTTACTCCATAAGAAATTAGGAGTTAATGACCTGCAGGATTTAAAAAAAGTCATACAAAACGGTTCGTTTTCAGAAATTGAGGGTTTGGGAGATAAAAAAGCAGAAAAGATCCTTGAGAACATAAAATTCTATGAAGAGAGAACAGGGAAAGATCGCCGTTTCACTATCGGAGAAGTAATGCCAATGGTAGAAGAAATACTGGCAAATTTAAAGAAATCAAAATCGGTTAAAAGATTTTCTACCGCCGGTTCCTTGCGGAGAATGAAAGAAACCGTGGGAGACATCGACATTCTCATAGAAACAGCGCATTCCGAAAAGGCGATAAAAGAATTTATTTCTTTTCCGGAAATAAAAAAAGTTTTAGAAGCAGGAAAAACCAAAGTCTCGGTTATGCTGAAAGACATTGATATACAAATGGACATTAGAGTTCTTCCGGCAGAATCTTACGGCGCGGCTCTTTTATATTTCACAGGTTCAAAGGACCACAATGTTAAGTTAAGAGGTCTGGCAATAAAAAAGGGCTTGAAAATAAACGAATATGGGGTTTTTAAAAAGGAAAAGATGGTAGCAGGAAAAAGCGAAAAGGAAATATATAATCTCCTGGGTATGGATTTCATACCTCCCGAACTCAGGGAAAATAGAGGAGAAGTCGAATTAGCCCTCGAAGGAAAACTTCCTGATTTAATAGATTACAATGATATTAAAGGCAATTTACACACACATACAAAATATTCGGACGGAAAGAACAGCATTAAGGAACTCGCCTCTTTTGCAAAAGATTTCGGATACTCTTATTTAGGCATTACCGATCATTCCGCCCAAGCCGCCTATGCAAACGGGCTAAAAGAAGATGATTTAAAAAAACAAATAGATGAAATAGACGCTTTAAATGAAAATTTGAAAGATTTTAGAATACTAAAGGGCACAGAAAGCGACATTTTGCCAGATGGTTCTCTCGATTTCAAAGACGAAATCCTGGAAAAACTCGATTTTGTCATTGGCGCAATACACTCGGGCTTCAAAAAAAACGTAACCAGGAGAATGGAAAAGGCTTTAGAAAACCCTTATCTTACAATATTAGCTCATCCTACGGGCAGATTGATATCCAGCAGAGTAGGCTATGAAGTCGATTTAGAAAAAGTAATGGAAAAAGCAAAAGAGGAAAAAAAGATACTTGAAATAAACGCTTATTATGATAGATTAGACCTGAATGAGTTTAATGCAAGAGAGGCTAACGAAAAAGGAATTAAACTCTGCATAAGTACAGACGCACATAATTTCGATATGTTTAAATGGATGAATTTAGGCGTAGGAATAGCAAGAAGAGCATGGATACCAAGTAATTCTGTAATAAATACTTACGTTCTTGCCGACCTGTTAAATATTATTAAGAGGAATGGATAAATTTTTAATCGAAGGCGGACACAGTTTAAAAGGCGAGGTAAAAGTTAAGGGCGCAAAAAATTCCGCCCTTCCGATACTCGCAACCACATTGCTCTGCGAAGACGAATTCACAATAGAAAACGTACCCTTACTCCGCGATATTTTTACCATAAAAAAAGTCCTTGAGGTCCTAGGTGCTTCTGTAACTCTTGACGGTAACAAAGCAATAGTCGACACAAGAGGTGCCGTAGGCTATGAAGCCCCTTATGAACTCGTAAAGCAGATGCGAGCAAGCTATTATGTGCTGGGGCCGCTTCTCGCCAGAGTTGGAAGGGCTCTGGTCTCATTACCCGGAGGATGCGCAATTGGAACAAGACCTATCGATATTCACCTCAGGGGACTCAAAAAATTAAAAGCAGATATTTCAATCACACACGGATATATAGATGCGTACGGAAATAATTTGAAGGGTTCACACATATTTCTTGAAGGTCAGAATGGACCTTCTGTCGGAGCCACAATAAACGTTATGGCCGCCGCCACTCTCGCAAAAGGCGTCACAGTTATAGAAGGAGCGGCAATGGAACCAGAAGTAACCGACGTCGCAAATTTCTTAAATAAATGCGGTGCAAAAATAAAAGGGCAGGGAACAAGAAGTATAGAAATAAGAGGAGTAAAAAAGTTACATGGTTGCGAATACGAAATTATTCCGGATAGAATTGAAGCTGGAACGCTTGCTGTCGGAGCCGCTATATCCAGAGGAGAAATTTTCTTGAAAGGGGCTAAGACAGAACATCTCGAAGAATTCATTAGCAAACTTAAAGAAGTGGGAGTAGATGTTTTTTCGGAAAAGGATGGATTTGCGGTAAAAATGGACAAAGATATCGGCAGTACGGATATCGAAACCGCCCCTTTCCCAGGATTTCCAACAGATATGCAAGCTCAATTCACAGCTTTACTATGCCTCTCGAATGGTGTTTCAATTGTAAGAGAAAAAATTTTTGAGGAAAGATTTATGCACGTCCTGGAACTTGTGAGGATGGGGGCAGATATAAAAAGGGAAAACGACTACGTGATAATTAAGGGGGTACCCTGTCTTTATGGAGCTAAAGTTATGGCTTCCGATTTAAGAGCTTCAGCAGCGCTAGTCCTGGCCGGTCTATCCGCATCCGGAACTACAGAAGTAGGAAGAATTTATCACATAGACAGAGGATATGAAAATATCGAAGAAAGGTTAAGAAATCTGGGTGCTCATATATGGAGACAAGAAGAATAGACACAGATTTTCTTATAATAGGTAGCGGAATATCAGCTTTAAATTTCGCCCTCAGGGTCTCTGACAAAGGAAACGTACTAATTCTCACAAAAAAAGAAAGAACCGAAACCAATACAAACTACGCGCAGGGAGGAGTAGCTGCTGTCTTAGATAAAAAAGACTCTTTTGCTTCCCACATCCAGGATACACTTAAAACAGGAGCGGGGCTCTGTGTAAAAGAAGCCGTAGAAATAATGGTTAAAGAAGGCCCGTCTCTAATCGAAGACCTGATCGAATGGGGTGTTGAGTTTACAAAAGATAAAACTTCTCGATTGGAACTCTGGAAAGAAGGAGGACATTCAAATAGGAGAATAGTTCACTCAGGAGATTTTACCGGAAGAGAAATCGAGAAAAACTTGATGTCGGCAATAAAACACCACCCAAATATAAGAATATTCGAACATCATATCGCTTTTGAACTAATCTCGAGAGACGGCGAAGTTCATGGAATATCAGCTTTAGACGTTTCTACAGGTGAACTTATTAGAGTTTTTGGGAAAGTTACTTTACTTGCCACGGGTGGTGCGGGTCAGGTTTACCAGCATACTTCTAACCCATCGGTCGCGACCGGAGACGGCATTACTCTTGCATACAATGCCGGATGCAGAATCGTAGACATGGAATTTTTCCAGTTTCACCCGACTACTCTCTGGACTCCACAACATACCGAAAGGCAATTCCTTATTTCAGAAGCTGTTCGCGGAGAAGGGGCAATTCTCTCGGACGGCAACGGTAATAGATTTATGAAGGATTTTGATTCAAGGCTGGAGCTTGCCTCAAGGGATATTGTGGCTCGCGCCTGTGATTCCGTGCTAAAGGAAAAAGGATATGATTACGTATTACTCGACATATCACATAAAGATTCAGATTTGATAAAAAAAACATTCCCAAACATTTATAAGGAATGTCTCAAGCACTCTATAGATATTACAAAGGAACCTATCCCCGTAGTACCGGCAGCTCACTACATGTGCGGCGGAGTTTACACAGACCTATACGGAAGAACAGACCTTAAAGGGCTGCTTGCGGCAGGAGAAGTAGCCTTTACCGGCGTTCATGGAGCAAACAGACTGGCAAGTAATTCTTTATTAGAAGCTCTTGTTTTCTCAACAAGGGCTGCCAGCATCGCCGAAAATTGGCAGGTCACCGATAGCAATCACAAAAAAGCTAAATTGCTCGATAAAAAAAGAACTAAAATCGGAGAAAGCGTATTAGCTATTCACACAAGAAAAGAAATCAAACAAACAATGTGGGATTACGTCGGTATAGTACGCAGAGATTATCTTCTAAACAGAGCCGTGAGAAGGTTTGAACTTTACCTGGGCGAAATCGAAGAGTTATATAAAAACAGTAACCTTTCAAGAGATATTGCGGAACTCCGCTCTCTTGTGACCGTAGCTTATCTTATAACGAAATCTGCGCTCAAAAGGAAAGAGTCCAGGGGACTTCATTACAACAAAGATCATCCGGCAGAAAAGGAAGAATTTAACAAACATACTTTTTTAAAAAAGGAGGAATAATGGATTATAAACTCATAACGCGGCATTTTGAGTCTTCGGACGAGCTCGAATCACTTATCTCAAAAAAAATGAACAAGCTTGCGAGATTCTCGAAATGGATAAAACATGTTGAAATTATAATTGACGGAGAAGGCAACAGAAGAGACGCTGAAATTAATGTCTCTATGAATCATAAAAAAATAAACGCAAAAGCGAAAGGTGAGGATGCTTTTAAAACACTCGCCGAAGCTTTTAATAAAGTCGAAAGACAGGTTAAAAAATTTGAGGAGAAAGTAACCAACCATCATGGAAGGTGATAAAATAAAAGTTAAAGATTTAATAGAAGGAATAAAAGGCTATTTTTCCCTGGATTTAA
This sequence comes from Caldifarciminota bacterium, assembly GCA_016930175.1. Lineage (GTDB taxonomy): Bacteria > Hydrothermota > UBA3072 > UBA3072 > UBA3072 > JAFGHJ01. The sequence goes on along the minus strand of JAFGHJ010000012.1, from coordinate 16,522 downwards.
TTGCCGGGAGAAAGGGGCTTAACCGTGAGATTGGCAAAAAATATATAAGCAGACCGGGATACACCCTCGCTGGCTACGATAAAGATTTCCCTTCCGATGCGATCCAGGTAATAGGCAACCGTGATATAGGTTATATGTCTACCCTTTCAAAGGACGCGTTAAAGAAAAGGATAGACAAGTTTCTTTCATTCGAACCACCAGCAATAGTTATAACCTGTAATTATAAGGCGCCAAAAATATTAGTTGAAGGCTGCAATAAGTTAAATATACCTCTTGTAAAGACCGAAGCAACTTCCTCACAGATATCAGAGGTAATCCACTTTTATCTTGAAGAAAAAATGGCTGACTTTATTTACATACACGGAAATTTAGTAGATGTTTTCGGCATCGGTCTTTTGATAACAGGAGAAAGCGGAATGGGAAAGAGCGAACTAGCGCTGGATTTAATTACCAAAGGGCACCGTCTGGTTGCTGATGATATAGTTTGCGTAAAAAGGAAAAGAGACGTATTGGTCGGAGAGGAAAAAGAAAAGGAAGATATCCTTATGCACAATATCGAAATACGCGGAGTGGGTATCCTGAACGTCGCGGCACTTTTCGGCATCAAGGCTATTAGAATGCAAAAAAGACTGGAATTGCAATTAGAGTTGGTAAAATGGGAAAAAAGCAAGGATTACACGAGAACCGGACTTGAAACGGAAGAAGTACAAATATTAGGCGTCCCAATACCCAAAATAAGTGTACCACTCGTACCCGGAAAAAACATAGCCACTATTGCCGAAGTGGTTGCCATGGATTATCTGGGTAAGAGTGTCGGTTTTTATTCCGCCGAAATATTTGAGCACGAACTGGTAAAAAAGCTCCAGAAAAAAAGAAAAAAGTACATGCGATTAGAAGAAGATGAAGAGTAATATACCTTTCGGACCAGTTCCTTCAAGAAGACTCGGAAAAAGCCTGGGAATAAACAATATACCCCCTAAAATATGTACGTACTCCTGTGTGTATTGTCAGGTCGGAAAAACTTATAGTCTTTCAAATGAAAGGAAGGAATTCTACAAAGTAGAAGAAATCAAAGATCAGGTCTTAAGAAAAATAAATGAGCTAAATAAGCAAAAAGAAAAAATAGATTTTTTGAGTTTTGTTCCGGACGGCGAACCAACATTGGATATAAATCTGGGGAAAGAAATAGAAATATTAAAGGACCACGGTATTCCTATTGCAGTTATCACGAACGGCTCTTTAATAGACAGGGCCGATGTTAGAAGAGATTTAAGTAAAGCCAATTGGGTTTCCGTTAAAATCGACGCAGTCAGCGAAAAAGTTTGGAAAAAAATCAACCGACCCCACCCAGATTTATCACTGAAAGATATACTCGAAGGAATCGTTAAATTCAGTAAAGAATATAAAGGTAATCTTTATACCGAAACAATGTTGATAAAGGACATAAACACAGATAAAAAAAACATAAAAGAAATCGCCGAATTCATACGTACTTTAAAAATAAAGAAAGCTTACCTTTCAATTCCCACAAGACCGCCAGCAAGCAAATCTGTAGAAGTACCTGACGAAGAGATAACCAATATGGCTTACAATTTATTCACGGAAAGGAATTTAAATACTGAACTATTAATCGGCTACTCCGCAACAGAATTCCCTGCGACAAAAAACGTTAGTGACGAAATACTAAATATAACCTCTGTTCATCCAATGCGTGAAGAAGATGTAAAAAATATCCTGGACAAGGCGGGTAAAAGCTGGAAAACAGTAGAAGACCTTGTAAATAAAGGAGAATTAAAAATGGTAAATTTCGGGAAAAATAAGTTTTTCCTGCGGAGTTTTAAAAGGAATATTTAAAATGGGGAAAATAAGAGATAATTACAAAAAGTTACGCGATTCTATAAAAGATGATGTAACAATAGTCGTAGCCACAAAAACAAGAAGCTTTAATGAAATAACGGAAGTAATCGAAGCCGGTGCAGAACATATCGGAGAGAATTATGTTTATCCTGAAGCAGCTCAAAAGTACGAAGAACTGGGAGACATATCGATTAAATTAAAATGGCATCTGATAGGACATCTTCAAAGCAACAAGATAAATAAAGCCATTCCTATCTTTGATTTAATCCAGACAGTAGATTCGATAGATAAGGCAAAGGAAATCGACAAAAGAGTTGAAAACGCCGGAAAAATATACATGCCTGTTCTTTTAGAAATAAACAGCGGAAAAGAAAAAACGAAAACCGGGTTTCTACCTGTTATAAAGAAAATTAAAGAAGCTTTAATTCAAATGGAAGATTTAAAACATATTGAAATCAGAGGTCTTATGACAATGGGTCCTCAAGAAGGTAATCCGGCTGACGCAAAACCATACTTCACTCTAACAAGAAAAATTTTTGAAAAACTAAAAGATGTTAACACAATCAATTCTAAAATGGAAATCTTATCAATGGGAATGAGCAATTCCTATAAAGTGGCTATTCAAGAAGGCGCAAATATGATTAGAATAGGGTCTTTGATATTTGGGAAAAGAGAGTAAAGAAAATTTAAAAATCAAATATCAAATTGTAAAAATACAAATCAAAGTTCAAAGATAAGTCAAAAACATCAAAATTTTATAAGAAAAAATAAACTTTTTTAATTCCTGTGGGTGGAGTAAGGAATAATTTTTACATTTGCATATGTAATTTTGCATTTTTATTTTTAATGTTTAAATTCCAAATGAAACGAAATAAACTAAGATATTTTTTATGCAAAAAAAGAGTTAAAAGCCGATCGCAATAGTATAAACAATGGGGCTTGCTAATTAACCGATAACCGCTAATATATATGATTAATAAAGGGAGGAAAATAAAACAAAAAAGAAAATCGAAACAATCAATTTACATTCGGGACAGGAGAAAGTCGATAAAGAGGCAGGCGCAAGGGCTGTACCGATTTACCAGACTACGTCTTTCGTTTTTAAAGATACAAAACACGCAGCCGACCTTTTTTCGCTGAAAGAAGAAGGACATATTTATTCCCGCATCTCCAATCCAACGGTAGAAGCCTTTGAAAAAAGAATAGCCGATATAGAAGGTGGAACTGGCGCACTTGCAGTTTCTTCCGGTCAGGCTGCAGAAGCACTTGCTATACTGGGAATAACAGAGTTAGGAGATGAGATAGTAGCCGGTAACAATTTATACGGCGGAACCTATCAGTTACTTAACCATTCGCTGCCGAAATTGGGAAGAAAAACGACTTTTGTCGATTCTTCGAAAGTTGAAGAATTCAAGAAGGCAATAACCAAGAAAACGAAAATAATATATATTGAAACAATAGGCAACCCGAAACTCGATGTTCCGGACTTCGATAAAATCTCAAAAATAGCTCATAAAGCGGGATTACCCTTAGTGGTGGATAATACAGTCGGTGTCGGGATTGTGCGCCCTATCGAATATGGCGCAGACATAATAGTACAGTCTGCTACCAAATGGATAGGAGGGCACGGAACTTCCATCGGAGGCGTCATTGTGGACTCGGGAAATTTCAACTGGAATAACGGAAAGTTTCCCGAGCTTGTTAATCCTGACCCTAGTTACCATGGAATAAGCTACTGGAAAAAATACGGAAACGTTAAAGGCATAGGAAACATCGCATTTATAACTAAAATACGCTGTCATATGTTGAGAGACTTTGGCTCATGTTTAAGTCCGTTCAATGCTTTTTTATTCCTGCAAGGGCTTGAAACACTTCACCTGAGAGTCGAACGGCACTGTGAAAACGCTCTCGCTGTTGCTAAATTTTTAAAAAAGCATCCCCATGTAAGCTGGGTAAATTACCCGGGATTATCCAATCATCCAAGCTATAAAACCGCAAAAAAATATTTGAAGGATAAATACGGCGGTCTTGTAGGATTTGGAATAAAAGGCGGACTAAAAGCCGGTAAGAAATTCATTGAATCCGTAAAATTACTATCACATCTTGCCAATATAGGAGATGCGAAAAGCCTTGTAATTCATCCTGCTTCAACGACGCATCAACAACTTACAAAAAAAGAACAGAAAGCAACAGGAGTAACCGAGGATTACATTCGATTATCAATCGGATTGGAAAACATAGAAGACATCGAGTGCGATATTGATCAGGCTTTAAAAAAGGCCGTCAAATAATTCAATAAATGAAAGATAAAAATCTGGGCATAGTCGAAACAAAATACTTCAATTTTGCAGAACCGCCGCATGAACTGGAACTGGAAAGCGGGGAGAAACTCGGACCCATTACTGTTGCCTACGAGGCATACGGAAAGCTGAATAAAAAAAGAACGAATGCCGTTCTTATAACTCATGCTTTTTCCGGTGATGCCCACGCCGCAGGATATCACAAAGGAGATGATAAACCGGGCTGGTGGGATAGCATGATTGGTCCGGGAAAAGCCTTCAACACAGATAAATACTACGTGTTATGTGCCAATGTTCTTGGAGGATGCAGCGGTACTACCGGACCTTCTTCTGTAAATCCCAAAACTGGCAAACCTTACGGTTTAGACTTCCCCCTCATAAGCATAAATGATATGGTTAAAGCACAAAGCAAACTAATCGAACACTTAGAAATAGAAAAACTTCTGACAGTCGCGGGTGGTTCGATGGGTGGCATGCAGGCATTATCATGGCTAATCAAGCATCCTGATAAAATAAAAAGCGCAATAATAGTAGCCTCAGCAATCAAACACTCACCACAGCAAATTGCCTTCGATGAAGTGGGAAGAGTTTCAATCATTTCGGATCCCGCATGGAACGGCGGAGATTACTATGGGGGAAAAACCCCTGCAAACGGACTCGCTCTTGCTCGAATGGTGGGTCACATTACATACATGAGTGATAGATCAATGATGGAAAAATTCGGCAGGCGAATCAGGGATGTGGGAGAAAGGCACAAATTCAATACAGGTTTTGAAATAGAAAATTATCTCCATTACAGGGGAAGCAATTTCGTCAAAAGGTTCGATGCCAACTCTTATCTCTATATAACAAAAGCCATAGACTGCTACGATGCATCGGAAGGAAAAAATCTCTCGGAACTTTTATACGGTACAAAAGCAAAAGTAATGGTACTGGCTTTTAAATCTGACTGGCTTTATCCGAAATACCAGTCGAAAGAGATTGTAAAAGCCTGCAAAGTTGCAGGAATCGATACCACCTTCTGCGAAATAGAATCCACATACGGACACGATGCATTTCTTCTTGAAATAGATGAAGAAACTCAACTTATAAAACACTTCTTAGAAAAAGTAGTTCAAGCTGGGTAAAGATGTTTAGATATATTAGAGAAATAGAATTTCAAACAATATGCAATTACGTTAAAGAAGGTGCCTCGGTTCTCGATCTGGGCTGCGGAGATTGCGAGCTTCTTTACCGCCTTATCAAGAATAAAAATGTAAGGGCTCAAGGGATAGAAATCGACGAGAAGGAAATTTATAAATGCGTAAAAAAAGGGGTTTCCGTACTTCACGAAGATATAGAATACGGTCTTTCAGAATATAAAGATAATTCATTCGACTATATTGTCCTTCAGCAAAGTCTCTCGGAAGTAGTAAAACAGCCGGATAAAGTAATAGCGGAAGCCTTAAGAGTCGGCAGAAAAGTAATAATAAGCTTTTCGAACTTCGTTCACTACAGAGCGCGGCTCCAGATTTTCCTTAAAGGAAAAACGCCTATAACCCCTTCTCTTCCCTATTCATGGTACGATACTCCTAACCTTCACTTTTTGAGTATATCCGACTTTATAGAATATTGCAAAAGAAGAAAAATAAAAATAGAAAAAGCAACCTACCTGGGGACAAAAAAAAGAGCATATTTATTTCCCAATTTTTTTGCACTTGTCGGTATCTTTTTGATATCAAAGAATTAAAAGTATTCTAATAAGAATCCTCTCCCTGAAATCATTCACCCGGACAGTTCTTTAAATAATCGAGAAGCTGGTCTATTTTTGCAAAAGCAACACAGACTGAAGAGTCGGCTGCACCGTAATACAATCTCAGCTCATTATTTTCTTTATTAATTATCGCACCTGTAGGGAAAACAACTCCGGGAACATCCCCAATAAATTCATACGGCTCTTTAGGTCCGAAAACCCATTCCTGGCTGCGTTTAACCACTCTCCATGGCTCTTCGAGATCGAGAAGAGCAAGACCAACACGATAAAGACTACCGGAAGCGGTCTTACGAACTCCATGATAAATTATAAGCCATCCATCTGAAGTTTCGAGGGGTTGAGGTCCCAACCCTACTCTGTTACTATCCCAAGAACCACCCCTCCTATGCAGAAGAACACGATGTTCTCCCCAATGAATAAGATCAGGGGAAAAAGAAATCCAGATATGCGCCTCGCCACTCACTATGGGACGGTGAATCAGAGCATACCTGCCTCCGAACTTTCTCGGAAAAAGAGACGCGTCTTTATCTTCAGGAGGCAACAATTCTCCTAACTTTTCGAATGTCTTAAAATCCTTCGTTAAAACAAGGGAAACCTTCGGACCGACCGAAGAATAGGAAACGTAAACTATAGCGTACTTTTTGAAATCCTCGAGCCACACTATTCTCGGATCCTCGAGTCCCCATTTTTCCTCAGGATGGCCCTCGTGATACTCTAAAGTAGGAACGGATGCGATATTCCAATTTGTAAGACCGTCTTTGCTTCTTGCAAGCGTGAGATGCGAAAAACCCCGCAAATCCTCAACTCTAACCAAAAGCAAAGTTTCTCCATCCATATGAGCGGCTCCCGGATTAAACACGGAATGAGCCGGGTAAGTGCAGCCAGCAGCAGTTAATATAGGATTCCCCTCATATCTACGAAACAAAGTTGAACCGCCAACTTCCGAAAAACCCAAATTAACCCTCCTTTTATTATAAAGTTCAAATAATGTAGCCATTTTAATATAAAACCGGTGAAAAGTCAATATTCAAGATAGAAGGAGACTGGCGATAAGAAATTGACTTTTGGTTATTTTTCCGAAATTTCGTACATAAGGAGAAGTACAGAAAGCCAGGAAAGCAGAGATTCTGCTCCCTCATTATGATTCAATCTGGATGAATGTATTCCGTCCCTGCAACCCCCGGTTTTAAAATTATAAAGTGTTTCATTTATATCGTTATCGCCAAGAAACCAGTTATAGCACCATTTAATTTTTTCCAAAAAATCTTTCTCGCCAGTGGCTTTATACGCTTCGTAACAGGCATCAATGAGCGCCGCGCTCTCCACGGGCTGCTGGTCAAAGTTCGCTTTTTTGCCCTCTCTTTTCAACCATCCGTTATTTCCAATCAAAGATAAATGTCCCTTCTCGCTGTCGGTCTGTAACTTCAAAAGCCAATTTAATGTTTTCAATCCACACTCTTTCATCTCTTCAGAAGCGGCATCTAATCCCAGCGCTATTAAAGCTTGAGGCAACCTTCCGTTCTCGTAACTTACAATGTTTTCACACCACAACCAGTCATCGGACCAATTATCCTTGAAGGAATTTAAAAGTTTTTCTCCTAATTTCGATTTCAGATTCCTCGCATTTACATCTCCGGGAAACATTTTCAAATAATCAATGAGTGCGAGTACGGTAAAAGCCCACGCTCTCGGAGATTTAAAAGAATAGGCGGTTCCCAGAGCCTGCTGAAAAAGTTGTGTGGCACAACCGGTAATGCTTTCATCGAGATTCACCGTTATGATTTTCCCCAGAGCCCAGAGAAACCTGCCGTGAGAATCTTCAGAAATTTCATCATCCTGCCATTTCCTGTCGTACGAAAGGAAATTTTTAACCTTTCCGTTTCCGGAATCATATGCAAAAAGTAGAAAAGAAAGATAGGTGTCTATTAAAGATAAAACAGAATACTCTTTGAATAGGGTCCAATACTTTAAAGCCACAATTAAAGCTCTTGCGTTATCATCAGTCGTGTAACCGTGATTTTTATTGGGAATAAAAAAAGTCGCATGCTGAAGAATACCCGTACTATCGCTAAGTCTCCTCAAATGGTCAAGATTAACTTCGGGCAATTCCTGGACTTTTACAGCGTCTTCCGCTTTCCTCTGGATCAATCCTGCTTTAATCCGAATTCTAAATTCTTCCTGAATATTTTCAAATAAATTAATATACGAAGAAGCCACTTCTTTCCATGTCATACTTCTTCCGTACTGATAGGCTCTTTTTCTTATCTGATCTCTCAATTGCTCATCTCGGAGTAATTTCAAAATAGCTTCTGTCAGAGCTTTCTCATCTCCTATAGGAACAATTATTCCACGCTCATCCGAAAGCAATTCTTCAGCGTACCAGTAATCCGTCGATACTGTGGCTTTACCGCAGGCGACCGCGTAAGAAAGAGTACCCGAAGAAATCTGCTCTTTTGATAAGTAAGGGGTAACATATATATCCGCCATAACCAGATATTTTATTAACTCTTCTAAGGTGACAAACCTGTTGTGAAAAATTATGTTTTTCTCAAGATTCAATTTATTTACGAGTCTTTTCAAAGAAATCCTGTATTCTTCTCCCCTCTCCCTTTTTATAACAGGGTGTGTCTCGCCCACTATAAGGTATATGGCTTCAGGAAATTCTTTTACAACCTCGCCCATCGCTTTTATAGCGACTTCGATACCCTTACCGGGACCAATAAGACCAAACGTCATCATGACTTCACGACCCCCCATCTGGAAATCATCCCTGTAATAAGAGGGATCAAGGAATGGAACATCGGGAGCGCCATGAGGTATTACTTTAATCTTTTCTTCGGGAATTCCATAAACATCTTTTAACATATCGACAGCTTTATTCGCTAGTACTATAATTTTTGTTGAAAGGGAACAGAGTTGTATCAAAGTTTTCCTTTGATTTTCCCACGGCTCGCTCAGAACGGTATGAAGAACTAAAGCTATCGGTTTCTTAAGATTTTCCGCCAGAGATAATATAAAGCTACCGTCATCACCTCCAAAAATACCGAACTCATGCTGTATACACACGATATCGACATCAGATAAATTCAGAAAATCCGCCGCTTTCCGGTAATCTCCGCGATTATACGATCTTATCTCAAAAAGTACTTCCTTACCATAATGATATTCTTCTCTTTCATCGGAAAGAGCAACAATCTGCACATCTTTTCCCTCCCCTAAGGGATTACCGTATAGTTTAAAAATAGCATTTGTAAGATTCCTGGTAAAAGTAGCTATACCACACTCTCTCGGAGGATAAGTCGAAATAAAAGCCACAGGTAAACGCTTAAAAATTTTGACAGCCATTATAACTTTTATTTTACGCTCTTTTTATTAAAAGTCAACAGGAACCACAGATTACACCCTGAACGGTCTTTCCTCACTATACGGATACGGTCATTCTTCCCTACGGGACAGGCAGGGCAGGCAGATTAACACAAGATTTCTTGTGTAGGGCAAACCCTCGATGGAATAGTTTCACATTCCATTTGGCTAACCTTCAGGTTTGCAAAATACCTCGTTATCAATATGGTCGCACAGCTAAAGCTGTGCCCTACAAAGACAAGAAGAATATAACTTTGCAGACTTTTTGTGGGATTTGCGGTTTGTTTTTTTCTGAAAAATAAAGAGGCGGGAATAATCCCGCCTCTTTTATTCATACAACTAACTGCTAACGTTTACTATAAATAACGCCTAATAGTCAGGGTACAATGGGTATATAATCCGCCAGATCCCCTTCTGTGTCATCAGAGAAGGTGATAACTATTTCAGAGGAATGCTCATCCCCGTCGTCAGGCTCCCATACATAACCGCTTATATCCGCTGCATGGTTCCCGTCGCTTGTTATTTCTCCGCTTACGTTTCGTCTTTCATATTCATCGTATTCATCACTATCGGTCTCAACAACGTCTGAAAAATTCACTTCCATTCTCCAACCTTCCGAATCCGACAAAACTATTTCTTCGGGGAAATCCTCATCCACGGTAATATCAAGATCAACCCGGTAATCATTGGTTAAATTAATCGCCCATAAACTTACGGTTCCTACAAAAATCGTGTCGATTGCAGTAGCAGAAGATAAAGAGATCCCTACCTGTAATTGATTGACAACCTCATAGACTAAACTCACCTCATTCACCTCATCAAGTGAAAGATATCCTGCCTCGAGTTTCAACCAGGCGAGCAAGCTGCCATCCATTCCGACACCCGCCCATAATTTGGTAGGCAGTGAATCCTGATAAAAATTGAGTGAATCAAGTCGCATATAAACATCATGTTCAACATAAGCAGTATCCAAGTATTCCCATTCAAACAGAACAGCATTCGCTGGGTTATTCGGACTGATAAGCACCCATCCTTGCGCAGGATAGTACCCCCAGGTACCGTATAATGTATCGAGACCGTAGGGGTCAGGATTTCTGAGTTTTTCTGCCGACGCCAAACTCATTCCAGTAAAGCTCATAAGCTCCGGAAGCTCCGGGCCAGGAGGCTCGGTCGCCATAAAATCATTAATAACCTGAGAAGATTCATCCATGGCAGCCTCGGCGAACATCGTAGACAAACCGGCAAGGAACGTTTCGGTATCATTTTTAGTAACTTCTCCACCGCTGCAAGAAGACAACATTAACAAAAGCCCAAGCACTGCTACCATCGCACATACTTTACAAATCCTCATAAAAAACCTCCTTTTTTATGGTTTTTTATAACCTCTCTTGCTGCTTTAACCTTGGTGATACGGAAAAAGTATAGTTACAGAAAGGACATTTATAAGGGAGCTTATCCTTTTCCATAAAGAATACTTCTCCACATTCTGAACATACAAATTCTTTAAGATCTGCTTGGTCTCCTGTGTTTCCGATTAATAACATTACACCGCGACAAACCGGACATACCGGATTTTTAGATCTATTTGAAGGAATACAAATAGAGGTTCCGCAACCCTTACATTCAAATTCTACCATATAGTATAATTATAAGAAAAAAAACCACATATGTCAAGGACAAAACCCAAATTTAAACCACAAGACAACTTAACCACTCTCTTCTTTGCATCCTTCGGGTACTTTGTGTGAGAATTTGCTCAGCTTCTAATCCTAATTACTTTCTTTGCGGTCTTTGTGACAACATTTTAGTTGGGGGTAAGGATTTATTAAAAACAAAAAACTATTTGTGCTATTTGTGTAATTTGTTGTTTCTCTTTGTTTTTGGGTTGGAGGTAAACAAAATAAATATAATTTGTTGTTTTCTCTGTGTTCTCTGTGACCCCGTGTGAGATTAATATTGAAGTACGGGGTGGCTTGACATATCGCAAATAATTTCTAATATAATCCTATGGATTTAACAGTAAAAATAATAAGAATATGCGGCAACTGTCCGGTATATGAAGTAGGCGACAAATTTATTATAAAAGAAGGATACAAAGTCCAGAGCGAAATACCCCTGTGCATGCATTCCCTATCTTCTTTAATGCCTTACTACAATGCTTTCGCAAAAGGAGTTTCTCCAAAAGAGCTTGGTTTGGGTAAAGGGAAAAGTATTTTTATTCAATGTATGGATCCGCACGATTTGACGGACGGCGGTACCGTAACTATGGAAATTTGCAGAAATGAATAAAGAAATTCAAGTTTCAGTGTCGATTCTCGCCGAAGATTTTTCTATCCTCGGAGAAGTCTTAAAAACCATAGAAGATGCGGGAGGAGATTCCGTTCATCTAGACATTTTAGACGGCGTTTTCGCACCGAATCTTTCTTTCGGACCAGTTGTTATTAAAGGAATAAGGAAGCTAACCCATCTTCCCCTTCACGCACACTTAATGATACAATATCCTGAAAAATATCTTGCAGACTACATAAACGTAGGCTGTTCTCAAATCTATTTCCATCTTGAATCCGAAGGAAACCCTGAAAATATAATAAATAAAATACACAGCATGAAAGCTAAATGCGGAATAGTTCTTAATCCCGATACCTCTGCAGATACAGTTACTCCTTATTTAGAAAAAATAGACTCGGTTCTTATAATGTGCGTATATCCGGGCTTTTCCGGTCAGAAATTCATTCCCGAAGTTCTTTCAAAAATAGAAAAAATAAGGGAAATTTCCCCAAAAATCGACATAGCCGTAGACGGCGGCATTAATGATGAAACAATCGATTCCGTACTAAACTCGGGTGCAAACGTCATAATTGCAAATTCTTATATCTTTTCATCAAAAGACCGAGCAAAAGCAGTAAGGCGGTTAAAAGGTATAAATGAGTGAAAAAATAGCAATATTAGATTTTGGTTCCCAGTATACCCATCTTATAGCAAGAAGAATCAGAGAACTTAAAACCCATGCTCTCGTTTTCTCACCAAAAACTCCCGCGAAGGATTTAGCAAACGCCAAAGGTATAATTCTATCCGGAAGTCCCTGGAGCGTAATCGAACATAACGCGCCAATACCGGATAAAGACATATTTGAATTAGGTATTCCAATTCTGGGTATATGCTACGGTTTACAGCTAATCGGAAATATTTTCGGGGGGGACGTCTTGTGCTCGCCGAAAAGAGAATACGGTAATGCGGATTTCCATCCGGTTAACGATACTCTTTTTAAGGGAGTCTCAAAAAGAACTACAGTCTGGATGAGCCACGGTGATAAACTAACAAAACTGCCGCCCGGTTTTGAAGTTATAGGAAAAACCCCCAATTCGGAATTCGCCGCAATAAAAAAAGAAAATATTTACGGTATTCAATTTCACCCTGAAGTAACTCACACTACCGAAGGGAAAAAAATATTGAGTAATTTTCTTTATTCAGTATGCAAAGTAAAAGGCGATTGGACACCTACTTCTCTTTTGGAAATCGCGCAAAACGAAATAAAGAATAAATACAGGGATAAAGGAAAGGCTGTTTTAGCATACAGCGGGGGAGTCGACTCCACAGTATCCGCAGTTCTCGCAAAGAAAATTCTAAAAAGTAATTTCATACCAATATTTGTCGATACAGGACTCATGAGAAAAGGAGAAGCCCAAGAAATAAAGGAAACATCCAAAAAACTTAAACTAGGAGTAAAAATTATAAACTCTCAAGAACGCTTCTTAAACGCGTTAAAAGGCATAACCGACCCCGAAAAGAAAAGAACAATAATCGGCGGAGAATTTATACGGGTCTTTGAAAAAGAAGCAAAAGAAATAGGAGCGGAATATCTGATACAGGGAACTTTATATCCGGATATAATCGAGAGTATTTCCGATGTCGGACCTTCCCATACAATAAAAAAACATCATAATGTTGGAGGCCTTCCCGAAAAAATGGAACTTAAATTAATAGAACCATTAAAGGAGTTCTTTAAAGACGAAGTCAGAGAAATCGCAAAACTATTGAATATTCCGAAAAAAGTCTATCAAAGACACCCTTTCCCCGGGCCCGGTCTGGCTGTTCGAATTCTGGGTGAGGTTACGGAAGAAAGAATAAATATTTTAAAAGAAGCAGACCATATATTTACAAATACTTTAAAAGAATTTAATTTATATGATTCGATATGGCAGGCATTCGCGATATTTATACCCATTAAGACCGTCGGTGTGATGGGAGACACTCGAACATACTCAAATGTTATTGGACTTCGAGCTGTTATAAGTGAGGACGGCATGACAGCAGATTGGTTCCCCTTCAAAAGTGAAGACCTTGCAAAGATCGCAAATCGTATATTGAACGAGGTTTCCGGAGTTAATAGAGTAGTATACGATGTTAGTTCTAAGCCTCCGGCAACTATCGAATGGGAGTAGTTCTTTTTCTTCTATCAATATCTGAATTGCTTTTACCCTCGGGCATTCAAATCCTGAAGGATGAAAAATGTAAAACTAAAAAAATTTCAGTAGGTATTGAATTAAGCCCTTCAGCAAAAATAAACCACAACGAAAGAAGTTTTTTTGAAAGAAGCGGCTATAATTATTTTTACTTGAAAGATATAGATTCTCTTAGTGAACTTGACCGATTTGTAAAACTGCTTTCCCAGAATAGGATTTTCTATAACACCAATGAAAACGGCCCCACAAATTTACTTCGTTTAGCACTCAATGATGTAAACGGTAATTCTTCACCTGTTATTAATATAACCCTGGGGATTACGGGAAGAATAAATGAAAACGAAATAATCGACATAGTTAACATGATTCCCGATTCAATGATTTCGAATTCTAATTCATATTATAAATTAAAAAGGGTTATAGGTAAACATATCTACCCTGGAAGAGAAAACTTTATAGCAAATATTTCTCCTTCCCCATTCTCAGAAGATTTTTGCGCTTTTCTTGTTTTCTTAAGGCTTATGAATAACAGAAATCTCAAGGTTAAATTCTCGCCGGAAACAGCTCCTTCTCCTTTCCTTATTTATGTTTCAAAAGATAAAAGCAGCAAGATTTTTGTTAGTCCCAAGAGCAGTGAAATTAAGAAAGCTGTACAGGATGTTTCAAACTGGCTTACGGCTCTAGCTCATGAAAATAACAGAAGCCGGTTTTTAATCCTGACTTATTCTATGGGAATAGAAAAAAACACTCTCGGAGACTGGCTTAAGGAACTCAAAGAATTAGAAAACATTAAAGTTCATAAAGTTTGGGAAAAATATTTAATAGACGGCTTCGTAGCCTCACTTGACTCCTATCAGACAAAAAGAATACAGAAACTCTTCCCCGAAAGCGCTGTAACAGAATGAAACCGCGAATCACCCAGTGGATCATATTGGGTTTAATTATTCTTATGATTTTTCATCCCATTTTTTATTTCAAGAAAAAAGTTTCTCCTTACGGAATTTTATTAATAGATCAGAGCGAATCGATGAAAGAGGCAAATAGAATAAAACCCGAATCTGATTTCCCACTAAAAAATTTTTACTTCGGGGCAGACAAAAAAGGAACAGATATCGGAGAGGCAATTCTTGCCGCAGTCAAAACAAACCCGAACGCAAGCTTCATAGTTTTATACTCCGATGGTTCAAATACCAAGGGTAAAAATCCTATCGAGGCAGCAAGTGAAATCGGAATTCCGGTATATTTTATAGTTCCCGAACTAACGGAAGTAACTAACAAAGGGTTTATTTCGGTTTATGGCCCCAATTCGGTTGAAGAGGGAGACTCCGCCAAAATCACCGTACATTACAAAACACCCAACACAGCCTGTCTTACGATACATTATGAAAGCGAAATCAGAAAAACAGATATCAAGAGAGAAGGTATATTTGATTTCTCCTACTTACCTTCCGCCGGTAGAAAAAACATACAATTTAATCTACTAATCGAGAACGATACCGCGGACAAAATCAACTGGTCACTCGATGTCAAGAAAAGGAGAGAGCTTCATATTATAAGTGATACTCCGACCTGGAATCATAAATTCATTAAACGTTATTTCGAAGATAAAGGGTGGAGTGTCTACAGAAATGAAAAAGACGATATTATCAATGAAAACATCTGGAGCTCAGATGTTATCTGTTTTTTAAGCGATCCGGTAAAGTATCGAGAGAACATTGATAATTATTTGCAAAAAGGAGGAAAGATAATTGTCGTCAGTCCCGTCTCTCCGGACCTGGATTTCCTACCAGTAATTGCACCCGTTTTAAGTAAATATTCCGGGAAACTACCCGAAAGTTATTATTTAAAAGCCGCCGGATTAAGAAGAAACGCAAAAACGCTTGAAATCACAGAAGAAAAAGTCGGATACATGATGTCTATTGGGAAAGGAACAGTTATCCAATTCACATATCTTGAACTATGGAAACTCGCTCTCGGATCGGAACAACTATATCCGGAAAACTTTTTTAAAGAGCTAATGGATAAAATCCTGCATGAGTTAATAGTAGAAGAAATACCCATATTTTATTCTAAAAAGCTATCCGAAGGAGAAGATTTCATAATAAGATTCGATAGAAATAAGAAATCTATAAATGCATTCTTTTGGAACGAGAAAAAAATACCGATTGCGGGAGATTCTATAATAATAAAAAAACCAACCGTCGGTCTACATCATTTCAAAATCGATTTACCGTCACATAGCATCGAAGACTCCGTTTTGATTGTAAGAGAAACTACCGATAAAATGGGAATAGATACGCTGATGCTTAAAGGCATTGCCGAGGTGAGCAAGGGCGGACAATGGGACAAAGATTTTAAGCGCGAAAATCTGGAATTTAAAGAAAAAGAAATATGGATAAATCTGCGTCACAATTGGTTTTTTATAATCTTTCTTTTATTGCTTTTATTCTTCGATTGGGCTCTCTGGATGAAGAGAACAAAATGATTTAGCTATCGAAAATGATTTCTATTTATACCTAAAAAATAAATATAACTTTTAATAAAAAAATTTTGGCTATTTGTTTTCAGCTATGAGAAAACAATTTGTGCAATCTGTGTAAAATTTAGTTATTAGGGAGCAGAGAGCAGTTAGCAATTAAAAAAACAACATTAAACCTGGTGTGTGTTGGGGCTTTGTGTTCTCCGTGTCTTTGTGTGAGGATTAATCTGGATGCGGGGTGTGGTGTTTTTTAACAACATAAAAAAACCTTTGTGTGCTCTGTGTGTATTTTTTTCTCTGTGGTCTT
>JAFGHJ010000011.1 GCA_016930175.1 Caldifarciminota bacterium | reverse complement strand
TTAATACTTATAGGACTGACCATTTTTCTGGGAACAGCCAGTTCGCGTCTTTTTAAGAGATTTAAAATACCTCAGGTTATAGCGTTTATTATAATCGGTTTCTTGCTCGGGGATTCTGTTTTTGGTATAATTAAAAGAGAAATGCTTTCTACTTTTTCTCCGTTCAATATTTTTGTACTCGGTATCACGGGTTTTCTGATTGGGGGAGAATTAAAAAGTGAAATTTTTAAAAAATACGGCAAACAATTTGTTAACATATTACTTTCCGAAGGGCTTTTCGCTTTTGTTCTTGTTACTGTTTTTGTGGTTTTTTTAGGTAACTTATTTTTTGAGAATTCCGCTTTCATTTGGGCTTTGGGTTTATTGCTGGGCTCGATTGCCGCCGCGACAGCCCCTGCAGCTACTACCGATGTTCTCTGGGAATATAAAGCTCGCGGACCTTTGACCACTACCATCCTGGGTATTGTCGGATTGGACGATGGTCTGGGTCTTGTTTTATTTGCTATCGCATCAAGTGTTGCTCTGGCAATTGTGGGTGTTGGGGAAACAGGAGGTGCATATATTTTAGTAGAGATTGTATATGGTATTGGGGTTTCAATCGTGATAGGAATCTTCGGAGGGGTGCTTATGTCCTTGATCGTAAAAAAACTCAGTGATAAATATGCAATTGTTACCTTTTCTATTGGAATAATCGCTGTGGTTCTTGGTTTTTCAAAAGCATTAGACTGTGATATTCTTCTTTCGGCTATGGCAGCAGGGGTTTTCGTAACTAATTTTATTCCGAGAAAAAGCAAAGAAATTTTCGAATTGACAAACGAGTTTATGCCTGCTCTTTATATTCTGTTTTTCACTTTTTTTGGAGCCCAGTTAAATCTGGATAATCTCACTCTTCCTATAATACTTATCGCAATTGTATATATAATTGGAAGGACATTAGGTAAAGGCCTGGGAGCAAATTTTGGAGCCCGTATCTCAAAAGCTCCCAGAACAGTGCAAAAGTATCTGCCCTGGTGCCTTTTTAGTCAGGCTGGAGTTGCAATAGGTTTATCTATACTTGCATCCGAGCGTTTTCCCGGAGAAATCGGAAATTCGATTGTTGTGATTGTAACAGCGACAACCTTTGTTGTTCAAATTATAGGACCTCTGGCAATGAGGGTAGCAGTAACGAAAGCCGGCGAGGCCGGTTTAAATATTAGCGAGGAAGATATTGTCCGTATGAGTAAAGCACAAGACATTATGGATACAGCTATTCCTTTAATTTATGAGGGTGTATCGTTAATAAAAATAATAAAGATTTTTAGTGAAACGGATAATCTTTACTATCCTGTTTTAGATAAAAAAAAGAAGCTGCTCGGTGTTATCACTGTCGATAATATAAAAAATTCTTTCAAGACAAGCGGATTAGATGCGTTTCTGTTAGCCCATGACTTAATGGAACCCGTTATAGCAAAGGTTTCTCCTGATGTGCCGATGACGGAAGTAAATGAAATTTTAAGCCGGTATAATCTTGAATACCTGCCGGTTGTTTCCTCTAAAAATGAAGTTCTCGGTTTTCTTGAAAGAAGGAATATATCCAGGAAAATTTTCACGAAATTAATTGAGTTACAGAAGAAAGCCGAGATGTTGGAGTAAGAGCGATCAAAACTTAAAGTGTTTTTCTCTTGATTTTTTCTTATTGTTTTGTATAATAAAAAGAGTTTTACACCTTGAAGGTAAACCCGGTTAACATAAGTATTTTATAGGGTATCTATTGTTAAATTTTGCAAGGGGGTGATTTATGGAGTTTATTAGAGGTTTTGATTTAGCCGTAATAATTATTTATCTAGCCGCAATACCACTTTTTGGAATTTTCTTTAAACGCTATGTCCACTCCGAAGAAGATTATTTTCTCGCGGGTAGAATGTTGCCCTTCTGGGTGATCGGTATGTCTCTTATTGGGACGAATATAGGAGCATACGATTATGTGGGTGCGGCTGGCGGCGCCTATCGTTTTGGTCTGGCTCAGGCTAATTACGAATGGCTTGGTGCTATTCCTGCTATGATTCTATCCGCAATGTTGTTCATACCTTTTTACTGGCGAAGCGGAGCCTACACCGTGCCCGAATATTTAGGCAAAAGATACAGCACGGCTGTAAGAACTATTGAAGCCCTTCTCTGGTTTTTCTTTCTTGCCGCCGTTCTTGGAGTGTTTTTCTGGGCAAGCGGTATTATGCTGAATACCTATTTAGGTTGGCCAATAGGCCTTAGTATATTTATTGTTGCGGCGGTGGTCGCAATCTATACTGTTACAGGAGGTCTTGCGGCTGTCGCAATGACAGACGTTGTCCAGATGCTTGTGATGCTTGTCGGAGGACTCGCTGTAATGATAGTAGGATTTAACTTAACCGGCGGTTGGACCGGTCTTGTAAGTATGATAAAGCCATTACATCCGCAGCATTTTCAGTTATTTCAGCCTCTCGATAGTCCCGACTTCCCATGGCTTGGGATAGTTCTTGGTTTGGGACTAGTCTTATCACCAGCATGGTGGTGCTGTCATCAGGCGATTATACAGAGAACATTGGGAGCAAAAACAGAATGGGATGCGAAAGCCTCTATGATGGGAGCCGCATTCCTTAAGATGCTCGTACCTCTTCTTGTTGTACTTCCGGGTTTTTTCGCGCTTGCGCTTTGCAGTGACCCTTCTCAGATTGCAAATCCTGATCAGGCTTTCCCCTGGGTAATGCGTAACCTGTTACCCGTTGGCTTGAGCGGCTTGGTCTTCGCCGGGTTCATTGCGGCTTTGCTTTCGTCGATGGACTCTACGATTAACTCGGCAGCAGCGCTATTCACCAGAGACATTTACCAGAAATTTATTATAAAGAACGCATCGGATAAACACTATCTACTTCTCGGCAGGTTAATAACTTTAGGTCTTGTAGGATTCGGAATATTGTTTGCACCAATAACTAACAGGTTTCCCGGTATATACAGAGCAATGCAGGAGCTTTTGACTGTTTTCCAGGGCCCGACTTTTGCGACAGTACTTCTCGGCGTCGCATGGAAGAGAGCCAATAAATGGGGAGCGTTGACCGGACTTGTGGGAGGAGTCTTTGTTTCCCTGGGACTGCAAAAGATATGGGAACCAATGATGGGGTTACCCAGAACAGGTATGAACTTCCTTTATGTTGCCTGGTGGTCTTTCCTGGCTGCTTTAATACTAAATGTTATAGTAAGTCTCTTAACCAAACCTGAACCTCTTGAAAAAATCAGGGGACTTGTTTATGGGTTTGTTTTGGAAGATATCACGACGCAGGAAGCTCTAAGGGAAAGAGCCGAAGGAGGGAAATAATGGATTTATCAAGAATCCCTTTATACTGGGGAGTTATCATTACTGTAATTCTCTATGTAGGCATTGCTCTCTGGGCGGTTTTGCGTCCTAAAGAATATATTTACGAGGGCGCTCCAAATAAAGCCCGGTGGAGAGATTTACGCATCTGGGCTGTTGTACTTGCGGGAATCCAAATTCTAATTCACATCGTATGGGGAGGTAAATAATGGGAAAGAAGAAAGAAACTTTCGAGCCCTTGCATGCCATAGGTCTCTTCTGGATTTTTTTCGGAATAATAATATCAGTTGGTATTTTCGTAAGTAAAACGGGATTGGGTAAAGCGACAAATGGGATTTGCGGGGCTATACTGTTTTTTTCGGGAGTAGGGGCATTTTTAAAAGGGACATATAACAAAAGGAAAAGCCCGAAAGGTTAAAGGATAAAAGGCAAAGAGTGAAATTTGTACAACCTGTAATTTCTGAAGGTGAAGCAAAAGAAATTTTCTCCGAGCAACGGACTCTTTTGCGCAGGAAAAAGGGCAAAATTGTAAGGGTAGAATTAATAAATTTTCCCTGTTACATTTTTGAAGTTACGGCTAAAACGAACAAGGGATTGAAAAAAAATTACGTTTCGGTGGATGGCATTGAAGGTAGTTTTT
The DNA here is from genome assembly GCA_016930175.1 of Caldifarciminota bacterium. GTDB lineage: Bacteria > Hydrothermota > UBA3072 > UBA3072 > UBA3072 > JAFGHJ01. The sequence goes on along the minus strand of JAFGHJ010000011.1, from coordinate 24,289 downwards.
CCTTTTTTAATTTGGAAAATGTTACTTTTTCGGAGGCAGGAAATACATCTTTTGATTTTGAAATAACAAATAAAGAAGCAAGAAAAACTGCTGAAGATGAATATAGAGGAGAAATATTGAGGTTAGGGTTAATGGCGAAAACTTCGGCAGAGTTGAAAGAAATCAGCGAGGGCGAGAAAATCTATTATCCGTACTGGGTTTGCTATTATAAAAAGAGAGACAAATATAACTTCCAGGTAATAGATGGGGTAAACGGAAGGATGGGGAGCGTTAAGATGAATCCCGTTTTTCTTAAGGCTTTTCATCAAAAGAGGGAGTCGGCTTAATGTATGAGTTGAGGTGGAACCCTGTACTAAAGTGGTGGGTAATGGTTTCAAGCGAGAGACAAAATCGGCCTCTTACACCAAAAGATTACTGCCCTTTTTGTCCGGGGTCAGGGAAAGTTCCTGAGGAGTATGGTGTTCTGTCTTATGATAACGATTGGCCTATTCTGAGCCCCCTTCCTCCTGAAGTAACGCCAGTCAATTCTTCAATTTTCAAGAACGCGAAATCTTATGGTAAGTGTGAGGTAATCCTGTATTCTCCGGAGCATAATAGCTCGCTCGGAGAGCTGTCGGATGAGAATATTGAGAAGTTGATAGACCTCTGGGTGGATAAATATATTGAGCTGGGAAATAGAAACTTTATAAAATATGTTTTTATATTCGAAAATAGGGGTGAAGAGGTTGGTGTTACGATAACTCATCCACACGGTCAGATTTATGGTTTTCCGTTTATTCCAAAGAAGATAGAAGTCGAACTTTCCTCCTGTAAGGAGTACTATGAAGAGGAAAAGAAAAACCTCTATCTCGAGATTCTAAAAGAGGAATTAAATCAGGAGATTAGAATTGTGGACGAAAACGAATCTTTTGTTACCTTTGTACCTTACTTTGCGGATTATCCATATCAGGTTTTTATTGTTCCGAGGAAACAAAGGCTCTCTATAGATGAGTTGAACGGCGAAGAAAAGATACAATTAGGGAAATCTTTAAAAAGGATAGTTACCACCTACGATCATCTATTCGAAAGAGCTTTTCCCTACATGATGTGTTTTCATCAAAAGCCCACAGACGGTAAAGACTATTCATATTATCAGTTTCATATCGAATTTTATCCGCCTCTTAGAAATGAAAAAACTCAAAAATTTAATGCAAGCTCTGAAACAGGTTCCTGGACTCATGGTAATCCTACTTCACCGGAAGAAAAAGCGGAGGAGTTAAGAAAAACAATGAAGAAACTTTACGGTGATGAATAAATCTTTAGAAACAAGAGTCGAAAAACTTAAAGAAGAATTTAAAAAAATATTTGGTAAGACTAAAGATATACAGCTTTTCAATGCTCCAGGAAGGGTAAATATCATAGGAGAACACACGGATTACAACGGAGGTTATGTTTTACCTGTGGCAATAAATCTTGGTCTGCTTGCTGCTGCAGGAAAGAGAAATGACAGAAAGGTTTGCCTTGAATCGTTGAATTTCAAGAAAAAAGTAGTCGCTTCTCTTGATGTACTTAAATATGAGAAAAAAAATGACTGGGCAAATTATCCTCTAAGTGTAGCCTGGGTATTAGGAGAGGAAGGTATCGAATTAAGTGGAGCAGATATAATTTTTGAGGGGAATATACCCGTGGCAAGCGGACTTTCTTCTTCAGCTGCAATTGAGGTTCTTACGATGAAATGTTTGCTGGAATTGTCGGATCGAAAAATTAAAAAGGAGAGAATTCCTCTCTTATGCAGGAAAGCCGAGAACGAATTTATTGGAGTAAAGAGCGGTGTAATGGATCAGTATATTGTAACTTTCGGCAAGAAAAATAACGCTCTCTTCTTAAATTGTAAAACATTAGAACATAAATTAATTCCTTTTCATAACATTAAAGACACAGTAATTATGATTGGTAATACAAAGGTAAAAAGAGGTCTGGCAAAATCAGCTTATAATGAGAGGGTCGCAGAATGTAATGAAGGATTGAAGATATTAAGAGGGTTTATAACAAGAGGAAACATTGGTTATCTTAGTGATATTAAAAAAGAAGAGTTCAGGGAATATAAAAACTATCTTCCTCCGATAATAGCAAAGAGATGTGAGCATGTTATATTTGAAAACGAAAGAGTAAAGCAGGCTGTAGAATCTTTAGAAAAGGGAGACGTGGACAAGTTGGGCAAGTTAATGATACGATCTCATAAATCACTTAAAGAGCTGTATGAAGTAAGTTGCAAAGAACTGAACATTATGGTGGAAACTTTTTTAGAATCAGATGGTGTATACGGAGCGAGAATGACGGGCGCTGGTTTCGGCGGATGTGCAATTGCTTTGATAAAGCAGGATGCACAGGAGGAAATAATAAAAAAAGCAAGCAAAGAATATAAAAAAAGGGCGGGAATTAAAGGAGAATTCTACGTCTCCAGAATATCCGACGGAGTGAGAAAGCTATAATTTTAAACTTTGAGTTCTCTTATCGATTTAGCCAGTAAATCAAAAAGTTTATCTAACTTTTCAATGGGGACTGAAGAAAAAGCAATACGTAAGTCGCTATTGCCTATGGCAATCGTTCCTATACCATATTCTTTAAGTGCATGTTCCCGGACTTTGTTGCTGTTAATACCTTTTAGCCTTAAACACATAAAATATCCGGAGTTAAAAGGATAAACATCCCATAATTTTTTGAACTTTTCATTGTTGACTATTTCTTTGACTTTTTCTGCACGCCTCTTTAATTCTTGGAATTTTTCCTCTTTTTCTTCTTTAAAATTTCCCTCGCTTAACAACTTCAAACATATAGACTGAGCCGGGTGGGAACAGTTCGAAATCGAACATCTTATCGAAGCAGCTGTCTTCTTTTCCATGATTTCATATACGATTTTATTTTGAGCATAATCGGCAAAAGTTATAAATCCAATTCTGAAACCCCATACGAAGAGTTCTTTCGTAAAGCCATCAAGTTTAACAGCTACGATGTTGGGATGGGCTCCTGCAAACTTAGAAAAAATAGAACCTTCAAGTAGATCATCTTCGAAAGAAAGTCCGAAGTATGCATCATCAGCCACAACAAGAATTTTCTTTCCCTTCTTAGCGAATTCAATCACAATCTCTTTTATTGCATCGGCTTCTTTTTCCTTCGGAGTATATCCAGTCGGATTATTAGGGAAATTAAAAAGTAGAACTAATTTTTCTTTTTTGGAATTATTCAGCACTTTCTTTAAAGCATTGATGTTAAAACCTTTGAGAGAATCGTCAAAGAAGTCATAATTTACTATATTGGCTTTATATCTGAGTTGATAAATCAACTTATAATTACCCCACAATTTATCAGGTATATATATGTCGTCTCCCGCGTTGATAAAAAGGTCCCCCACTAACATCAAACCGTTAGTCAAAGCGTGGGTTACAATCGGAATGCTGATATTCTTATCCTCAAGCTCGTTTTCTCTTAATATCTTTTCTTTCCAGAGTTTTCTAAGTTCGGGAAGACCAAAAGGAGTTGCATAAGGGAAAATCTCTGAAGGGGTTAAATAATTAAAAAACTTATTAACCGCGGTAAGATGCATTGGCTCTCCGTTTTCTTTTGCAATACCAATTGTTGCATTGCACTCATAAGCATGCATCTTCGCCTCCGCACTCTGGGAAATTATGCCTTTCGGCATATATATTTCCTTGCCGAAATCGCTTAAGAGGGAAAAAATTGTCGGCGATTTTTCCTTCAGAATAACGTTCATTTCTTTTGCTATTTCGTTCATGACAACTCCTTTCGTTTTTAATCTTATTTAAGGGGGATTTTTTTTAATTTAAAATGTGTAAAGTCCCGGTATTTTCAAGGCCACAAAACCCATACGAATAAATATTCATTCTTTTGCTTTTGTCAAGGGGAAAATTCGCCACGAAGGCACCAAGACACAAAGCTACACCCTCCCCCCATTTTATTTGTTGGGTCAACCAACTAACCATATCTTTGTGCCTTTGTGTCTTTGTGGCTATTTTTTCTATCGAAATTCAATCATAATATTTGCAAATAAACCCAAATTCATACCCTTGACAAATCTGATAATCGTTGTATTATTATTAATGAAAGTTTTTGCGCTTTCTCTGACACTGATTGCAGTTTAATTGAAGAAAATAAAAAAACGCAATAATAAAAAGGAGGTAAGTATGATTGAGCCGGTAGGCAGACGTGTTTTAGTTAAAAGATTGGAAGAAGAGGAGAAAAAGAAGGGCGGCATCATTGTTCCGGATACCGCGAAAGAAAAGCCGCAAGAAGGTATTGTCAAGAATGTAGCGAAAGTCGGTAAGGACGATGATCCTCTCCCGGTTAAGAAGGGAGACAAAATTCTCTTTGGCAAGTATAGTGGAACTGAAATAGAGTATGATGGTGAAGAATATCTAATACTTAGTGAGGATGATATTCTGGCGAAAATAGGATAAAAGGAGGTAAGAAAAAAATGGCAGCAAAAGAAATTATATATTCTCAGGATGCAAGTAATGCTCTAAGAGCGGGTGTGACCAAGCTTGCTAAAGCCGTAAGGGTAACTCTTGGACCTAAGGGTAGAAATGTTGCTCTGGAGAAAAGTTGGGGTGCACCTACTGTTACAAAAGACGGAGTTACCGTAGCTAAAGAAATCGAGTTGGATGATCCTTTTGAAAATATGGGTGCGCAGATGGTAAGAGAAGTTGCGTCCAAAACCAGTGATGTTGCAGGAGATGGTACTACCACAGCAACTGTTCTCGCTGAAGCTATTCTGCTGGAAGGAATGAAAAACGTAGCGGCCGGAGCAAATCCAATGGCTTTAAAGAGAGGAATGCTCATGGCTGTTGATAAAGTGGTCGAAGAGCTAAAAAAACTCTCTCAGGATGTTAAAGGAAGAGATGAAATAGAACAGGTTGCCACAATTTCTGCAAACAATGATAAGGAAATAGGAGAAATAATTGCAGATGCTATGGAAAAAGCCGGAAAAGACGGAGTTATTACAGCTGAGGAAGGGAAAGGATTAAAGACAGAACTTGAAGTTGTCGAAGGAATGCAGTTCGATCGTGGATATATTTCTCCTTATTTTATAACTAATCAGGAAGATATGTCGGTTGATTTGGAAGATGCATATATTTTGATACATGATGGGAAACTTTCGGCAATGAAGCCGCTTCTGCCTCTCTTAGAGAAAATTTCTCAGCAGGGTGCTCCGTTGCTTATAATTGCGGAGAGCGTTGAAGGTGAAGCATTAGCTACTCTCGTGGTTAACAAACTGAGAGGAACCTTGAATGTAGCCGCTGTTAAAGCTCCAGGGTACGGAGACAGAAGGAAGGAAATGCTAAAGGATATCTCTATTCTAACTGATGGACAGTTTATTTCTGAAGAGCTAGGGATTAAGTTGGATGCCGTTCAGATGTCGGATCTTGGTAAATGCGATAAAGTTAAAATTGACAAAGACAATACCACTATAATTGGTGGAAAGGGTAAGAGTGATCAGATAAAAGGGAGAATTCAGCAGATCAGATCAGAGATAGAATCTACAACTTCTGATTATGATAAAGAGAAGCTTCAGGAAAGATTGGCAAAGCTTACGGGCGGCGTAGCGGTTATTAAGGTAGGTGCTGCAACCGAAGTAGAAATGAAAGAAAAGAAGGCGAGAGTCGAGGACGCACTTCATGCCACAAGGGCAGCTCGAGAAGAAGGAATTATACCTGGCGGAGGTGTAGGACTCCTGCGAACTAAGTCTGCCATCAAGAAATTCGCTGGTACTCTTGAGGGTGATGAAAAGCTCGGAGCCGGAATAATAGCGAAGGTTCTCACAGAACCGCTTAAATGGATTGCTACAAATGCCGGAGAAGAGGGTGCAGTTATAGTGGAGCATGTATTGAAGGAAAAAGACGTTAACGTCGGTTTCAATGCCGAAACACTAAAAGTCGAAGACTTGATGAAGTCCGGAATTGTTGATCCCACCAAAGTTGCCAGGACTGCTCTTCAAAATGCTGTTTCAGTTGCTTCTCTTCTTACAACCACTGAGACTTTGATTGCGGAGAAGAAAGAAGAAAAAGAAAGTACTCCAGGGATGCCCGGAGGAGGTATGCCTCCGATGTAATCGGGATGAACCGGAAAATAAAAAAGGGGCAGCTTAACTAACTGCCCCTTTTTTATTTTTCTTGGCTATATATAAAATTCTTTTGGTAAACCTATCAGGTCTTGAGTGGCCGAAACATCTAAACGCATCGATAACTTCAAAACCTAAAGTTTTTAAACCATACTTTACTTCCTCTTCGCTGTAACCCCTCTCTTCATGTATTTCATCAACCCTGTGCCAGTTTGAATCTTTTTTTACGAAAAGAGTTAGATGAAGAGTTAGCAACTTGGTGTCTTTGTTGTATACGTTTCTCCAAACACTCATAAGGTTTTTATTTTCTTCTCTAACGTCTCTTCCCGAAACACACTTAAGTCCGTATGGTGTGTTCAGATCGAACAGGAAATGTCCGCCAACTTTGAGCGCGTCCTTGACCGAACTAAAAGCTTCAATTAGATTTTCCAATTCAAGAATATAATTTAAAGAGTCAAACATAGAAAGAACAAGATTGAAATGGTTCAGGAAAGGAAGCCTCATTGCGTTGGCCTGAACAAGGGTCAAATTAGGGTCTTTCTCTTTTGCCACCTTTAACATTTCGATAGAGTTGTCTACTCCCAAGAGGGGTTTCTTTTTTCTCTTAACTAATGGCAACATTGAATTTCCCGTGCCGCAAGTTAAGTCAAGCAGCGGAGTCGCTTTAATATTGAAGAGGTCAATGGTATCCAGTATATATTCTATCCATTTATCATAACCGACTTCTTTCATAAGGATGTCGTAGTACTGGGCTATATTGCTATAAGGTTTATTGAAGCTGTTGGAAGATAACTTTACCATTTTCGATTTTAAATCTTCCCCCGGGGATTTGTGGTATAAAGGGTAAATAACCGTACTTATAAAGATCGAAAAGAGATTCCGCATGATAACCTTTATCTTTATTGAACTGTTTACTTTGATCCAAAAGCACCTTTGCTATTCCCCTTATGGCTTTCTCTTTGAATATCTCACTTGAAGACATTTCGTATAATCTTGAATATAATTGCAAGGTTAATTCGACGCCTTTACTCCGATAGAGTGTCCAGGTCGCGAATTTTTGAACAATCTCGGGAGCGTCTTTCTTAAAGGATGCAAGGAGAAACCACTTTGACGCTTTTTCTGGGTTTTTATCATGTACATAATAAATAAAACCCTTGGTGAAAGGAATTTGCCAGAGTTCCGGATTGTCTCTCATTCCCTTATCGAGAAATTTTAAAGCCAGTTCACTTTCACGTGCGTCAGTTGCAAGCAATATTGTTCCCAGCGTGTATGGAGGGATAAATTTTGGGTCAAGATCAGTGATGATATCAAGCATATGATAGAGATATGGATAAAGTTTATCGCTTTTACGATGTTTACCGAAGTAGGAGCCGGTTTCAATCCATAGGAAGTCCGCCAATAGGAGGTCGGAACCTGCAGTCACTGTTTTTACGAATCTGTTTGAGGGGAAGTAAAGAAATTCTTCTCTTTGTTGTTTTGGGATCCATTTAAATCCTTTAATTTCTAATAATGCAAGCAGGGCAATTAATATAAGGATAAGAGCTATTCTTTTCATAGAAATTCTTTTTTTGAGTATAGAAAAGACGAAAAAATTATTAAAATAATTGAATACAGAAGAGAATAAGAAAACGCTAAAATATAGGAATTTATTGAGAGGGGAAGATGGTAAATTACCGTTGCTTTAATATTGAATATCGAAAAATTTGGCAATACATAGTATATAAAATTAATAAGCCCGGACAGTGTTGGCATATTGAGTATTTGGGGTAAAGCCTTAATATAGAAAGTTACGTGCGCGATAAAGAAAAGAAGCAAGGTCATAATTCCTGAGATTAAAGGAGTCATAAAACAGGAAAGAAATATGGCTAAAGCATCGAGCAAAAGAAATTCGAATAAAAAGAAATAAAGGATATTTAGGAGATATATATCTGCCGAGTGTAAATAAAATTTGGAAAAGATAAAAAAAATAGCAAACATCAAAATCTGAATGATTACTATTAAATAATAGAGACCTAAAAACTTTCCCGCAACAAATTCGAGCTCGCTTACAGGTTTAGACATTATTGAATATATGGTTTTTCTCTCGGTTTCCTGATGGAAGATTCTCGTTCCGATAAAAACTACTATTAAAACACCAAATATTTCAATCAGGCTGATTCCGAAATCCTTTATAATTTTCTCTGCTTGCCCGATTGATATAGGTATAAAAATTTTGGATGAAGCCATGAGTATGAATCCCATTATTATTATTGAGATTAGAACCTTATCACGTATTGCTTCTTTAAATGTGTTCTCTGCTATGGTTAGAATCTTACTCATTTATTGCCCTCATAAAATGTTCTTCAAGAGTGCTTTTTACAGGGGCCACCGAGAGGATTTTCCCGTTCTTTTTTGTTATTTCTTTAATTGCTTTGTCTCTTGTTTTTTCGCTTTTTATTCTAAGAAAATTAACGCCGCTTTCGGTTCTTATTTCGCCGAATTTACTGAAGTTCTTTAAATTATTAATACCTTCAAATTCTATCTCAACAAATTTAATATCTCTTCTTAATATGTTTCTCAAGTTTCCGACCTGCTTCATTTTTCCGTTAATTATTATTCCAACTCTGCTGCAAATCGCTTCCACATCGGATAAAATATGAGAGGAAAACATGACAGTTTTGCCTTTCCTGTTGATTTCGACAATTAAATCTTTTATTTCTCTTCTGCCCAGCGGATCAAGTCCCGAAAGAGGTTCATCAAGGATAATAAAATCGGGGTCCCCTATAATGGATTGGGCAAACCCTATGCGCTGGACCATACCCTTTGAGTATCCGTCTAATCTTTTATTAATACTTTCGTTTAATCCGACCATAGCCAGGTTTTTATTAATCTCATTTGTAGAAAGATATTTATTGTACAGCTTTGCATAAAAAGAGAGAAGTTCTCCCCCTGTTAGGTGTGGATAGAAAGAGGGATTTTCAGGTAGAAAACCGATTTGCTTTCTGGCCTGCAGGGGGGATAATTTCCCGAATAATCTTATTTCTCCCGAAGTCTTCTTTAGTAACCCTGTTATTATTTTAAGCGCGGTGGTTTTCCCCGCTCCGTTCGGGCCCAGCAGCCCATATATTTCACCTTTTTCTATTTCCAAATCGAGTCCGTCTAATCCTACCGATTTTTTCATTAGGAAAGGAGAACGGTAAATTTTTACAAGCGATTTAATATCTAATATCTTCATTTCCAAACACCCGCTATTTTTTCTCCGCAGGCAGGACAACTATCCTTTTTTATATTGTTTTCGAGAATATAATACCCTCTCCTTTTTATTAATAGCTTTCCGCATGCGGGGCAATAAGTGTTTTCCCCGGGATTCCCTGATGGCACATTTCCAACAAAAGAGTATTTAACGCCCATGTCGATAGCAATCTCTCTCGCCTTCTCCACGCTTTTTAGAGGCGTCTGTGGTAAATTTTCGAGTTTATATGTCGGGTAAAATCGGGAAAAATGTATCGGGACTTCATCTCCCAAATTGTCCAGAACCCAGCTTGTCATTTCCTTTATTTCTTTTGTGTCATCATTTATGGTAGGTATTATAAGGTAAGTTATTTCTAACCAGACTCCTCCTGCTTTAAGCTTTTTTAAGGTATTAAGCACGGGTTCGAGACTTCCTGAGGCTATATCCATGTATGAATCGTTTTTAAAAAATTTAAGGTCTATATTGGCTCCGTCGAGAAATGGTATGAGGTCAAGGAGTGGTTTTTCATTCAGGTACCCGTTGGAATGATATACGTTTTTGATTCCCTCTTTTTTGGCAAGCTTAGCCGAATCGAGCATATATTCTATAAAAATTGAAGGTTCCGTATATGTGTAGGCTATAGAACTTATATTGTTACGATTCTTATGGTGCAGAACCTCATTAACCAATTTTTCCGGCGGGAGTTTGTAATTGCTCGTTTCTTCAGGAGCAACTTGAGATATTTGATAATTCTGACAGTGTTTGCATCTAAAATTACAGCCGGCTGTCGCAATCGAATAAGCTGTAGTTCCGGGGAGGAAATGATAAAGAGGTTTCTTTTCTATCGGGTCTATATGGACGGCGCATGGATTACCATAGCTGAGGGTATATAGTTTTCCACCTCTGTTTTCACGTACCCTGCAAAATCCTCTTTGCCCGTCTTTTAAGACACACTTGTGGGGACAATTCTGGCATTGGACTGTGTTCCCTTCTTTTTTTATCCAGTATGAGGCTACTTTAGGATCGACGTAATATCCTCTGGATGAGGTTTTCGCCAATGCAGTTAAAGGCAGGACTGCTAGGGTTTTTAGGAACTCTCTTCTATTCATGTCAATAAATTTTAATATTTTTTTATCTGTTGTCAAGCACATCCCCCACCCCAAAAATTTTGAGCCACAGAGACCATAGAAAAAAAATAGGATTAGAAGTGATGTGAGGCGGGAATTCAGGGGTTATGGATTAGGTGATAAGTGTTTTTTCTTAATCCGTGCTTTTCTTCAAAGCTTTTCATCTAATCCTTAATCCTCGCTTGGCCAACTGTTGTTCTACTAATCCAGAGTGGACACGGAACTTTGAATACCCACATATACACTGCCAACCCCCCAAGATTTTCACCTTAATACACGTAAAAGCAGTTATTGCAAAGCACATAAAAAATTATACGCGCGGAAAAATTATTCTTGAATATTTGGCAAATCAGAGGAATTACTGTTCGAAAAAGACGTGGTCAATTTCCGAAGGCAGAGGAAATTGCCACTCGGCTCTCGGGTTCGCTCCTCTTGAAATACAAGTATTTCAAGAGACCATGCCCGCTCACCCTCCGAGACGCAAACCTTTCCAGCAAATCCTCTGATTTTTATCTGTGGCATTATTAAAAAAAATGGGGGGTTGACAGCCACATATACAACCTTGCGTTTTGTTTTCATTTTGTTAAATTTCATAATCGGATATGATTAAAGATAAATTTTTAACAAACTCAAAAAAGAAAGTCAAAGACACAAAAAATGAATCAAATTATTCAATTTTAGAAGATGAGGGATCTCTCTCCCTAATTTTCGATAGCTCTCCATACCCGATTTTCCTGCTCGACAGGCAAGGGATAATCGAAGATATAAACTCTGCCGCAATTAAATTACTTAAATTTGATAGGAATAAAATTAAAGGTAAATCTTTCACTGAACTTCTTGAAAGTGATTCAAAAAAATTATTCAATGATGAATTCCATATTCTATCAAAAAAGCGAAAAGCGAAAAGAAAACTAAACCTTATATTTAAAGATAAAAAAGATATTAATATTAATTGTTCCGCTTTAATTGTCAGTGGTAAAAATAAAAGAAATGGGAAATCCGTACTGTTTGCACAAGATATGACGGAATTAGAGAAAACGCAAAAGGCATTTCATTTCAAAAACGAACTTCTTAATTCTCTTCTAGATAATATACCCGATTTAATTTACTTTAAAGATAAAAAGTCTCGTTTTGTTGAGTTAAGTAAATCTAAAGCGAAGCAGGTCGGCCTTTCAAAAGAAAAAGTAATAGGCAAAACAGACTTTGATTATTTTACAAAAGAGCACGCAGAGCAAGCCTATAGAGATGAACAGGAAATAATAAAAACCGGTAAAGAGATCAAGTCTAAAGTTGAAAAAGAAACTCACCCAGACGGTAGAATAACCTGGGTCTCAACCACTAAAATTCCCCGTTACGATGAAAAAGGCAAAGTTATAGGCAGCCTTGGTATATCTAGAGATGTGACAGATCAAGTTGTCGCTGAAAAAGGATTAGAAGAGAGCGCCAATAAATTAAAAACAATTGTAAATGCTGTCAGTGAAGGCCTTGCAATTGTAGATGAAAAGCATGTAATCCTCGAAGCAAATGAATTTCTTTCTAAATTATTTGCACTGAAAAGAGAAGATATCATAGGTAAAAAATGTAACCTGATATTCGGTCCATGGGAAGAAACATGTGAAAATTGTCCTCTTGAAAAGCTATTTAAAAACAGAGAAGATTTCCCTGTGGTTGAAAAAACAAGAGTATCAAAGAACGGAACAATTCGATATTTCAATATTCAGTGTTATCCGATTTCAAATAAAGCATCAGAAAATCCAAAGAGTGTAATATCCATAAGGGACATAACCGAGAGAAAGAATATGGAGAAAAAAAATATACAAAACTACAAGAGAAAAATGAAGAATTTATCCCACAAATTAACTCTTGCTGAAGAACATGAAAGAAAAAGAATAGCAACCACTCTCCATGCGGAAGTCGGGCAAACACTGGCCTTTCTAACACTTAAAATGAGTGAATTAAAAGGGAAAGAATATCCTAAAAATATTAAGGAGGAATTAGAGGAAGTTTATGACCTTGCACAAAAGGCTATGACTTCTACTCGTTTATTAATGAGGCAGTTAAGCCCGGCCATTCTTTATGAACTCGGTTTTGTACCAGCAGTCGACTGGATAGCAGAACACCTTTTGCGAGAAAGCAATATCCGATATACTTTTAAAGACGATGGAGAAGAGAAACCGCTTACTGACGACCTCAGCATTCTATTGTTTCAAGCAGTACGAGAAATACTCGTAAATGTTATAAAACACTCAAGGGCAAAAAATGTCAATATTTCCGTAAAAAGATGCGACAATAATATACAGATAGAAATTATAGATGATGGTATTGGATTCGATACTTCAACACTGGATTCGTATGTGGAAAAAGATATCGGATTTGGGCTCTTGAATATCAGAAGTCGTATCGACGTTGTAGGGGGGCATTTTGAAATAGAATCAAATAAAAATAAAGGAACAACAGTAAAACTAGAAGCACCTCTAGAAAAATAGAAGGAGTTATATATGAGTATAAAAATAATGGTTGTTGACGAACACAAAATTGTAAGAGAAGGTTTAGCAACATTAATTGCTAAACAACCTAATATGGAAATAGTAGGAGAAGCAACAGATGGGAGAGAAGCCTTGGATTTAGTAGAAAAAAATACTCCCGATCTGATTTTAATGGATGTTACCATGCCAAATTTAAATGGAATCGAGGCGACCCGTAGGATTAAATTAAAAAACCCGGAAATTGAAATAATAGCGCTATCGCTGCATTCCGAAAGGCAATTTGTTCTGGGTATGATAAGAGCAGGAGCTTCAGGCTATCTTATAAAACAGTGCACATTTGACGAACTTGTTTTAGCGATAAATACAGTTATGGAAGGTAAGAATTATTTAAGTCGTGAGATTGCAAATGTACTAGTCGAAGAATACATCAGAAAAGAATCTGAGGAAAAAGCTATAATTGATTCAAAATTAACATCGAGAGAAATAGAGGTTTTGCAATTATTGGCCGAAGGCGAAACCACAAAAGAAATTGCGAATAATTTATCTATTTCCTTAAAAACAGTAGAAGCTCACATACGGCACACAAAAAGCAAACTAAAGGCAAAAACTGAAGCCGAGCTAACTAAAATAGCTATAAGAGAAGGGCTAACTTCATTATAAAAAACCTATATTTAACCGCGTTTAGACTCAGTATCTTGACTTAGTTGCCGGAATCTAACGAAAAAACATCTGTATTTACACTTATAAACCTTCATTCAAATATTGTAAACTTCATTTTTTATACCTTAAAAAAATCAAATAAATACTTTCCGTACTTGCATTAATAAATCAATCTTTATGATAAGATATAACATTCTTTTATTATAAAAACATACCTTCCAAACCGGTATCTTTTTCAAGTTTTCTCTTAATTTGCAGGGCGTTTTTTAATAGAATAATCTCGTTTGTTACCTCTACTAGTCCCTCAATTAGATGTCCTCCGACAACCTCTTTTTTTTCATTGCCTAAAACCGCGTGTAAATGAAACGCATATTCATCTTTCTGTTTGCATATATTCCCTGCAAGAGAAAGTAATTCGTGTGGAGTTTCAAAATTCTCCTGCGTATAATTTCCTTTTTCTTTAAAATAACCGAGTTTAAAATCCTTTAATTGTCCAATGCCAGATATCACAACAGCGGTGGTAACTTCATATTTCCTGCAGGCTTCCTCCAATTTCTCATGAATATTTTCATCCGGAAAGAGTCTTATAAAAATTAAATTATTTGCTTGTTTGCTTTGCATTTTTTTCCTTATTTCTATATAATTAGCAAAATTCTTTGTATTTGTCAACAACCTATTAATCCCCAATAATTAGACGCAGATAAACGCAGATAGACAGGATTTGTTTGTTTTTTGAGAATTAGTTTTCACTTGTGGGAAGGAAATTTTTAAACAAATAAAATTTTTTCTCTGTGTACTCGGTGCGTTTTTCTTTCTCTGTGGTTAATTTTTCTTAAGTTTTTCCTCGACGGATTTTACTTTTCCTTCCATAGTCAATTCTTTATCTTTTCTTTCATCCAATTTTATAGTGGTTACCACTCTTTTAACTTCTTCGCTGAAAGGAATGGCGTGCATTTTTGCGGCGACCGATAATAATTTTTCGGTAGAGGTAGCTTCTATAATTGTACCCATGGAAGTCAACTGATATTTTATATCCTTTTCTTTTTCTAAAAAGTTTAAGATACCAGCCACATATCTGCTCAGTGAAGGGCTTTTTGTGCCGATTGGAACGATACTTATTTCCATTACAGCCATTTAAACCTCCCTGTTTTTTCTCATTCTCAAAATTACAAAACCTCCTTTACCATAACTGTCTTTAATGTCATCTATCTTTTGTAGGTTTTCGGGTAAAGTGAAAAGCGTTTGATTTATTGTTGGTTTGGCAAACCCTGATTTTTTTAGTTTTTTTATAACTTCATTAGCGGAATAAAAATTGGCGTTTTTATAAAAAGGATTTTTCTCTTTCTTTTTTTGATATACTTTTCCCAGGAAACTTTCTCTATCAATGAAAGCTAAAATAAGGACACCGTTTTTCCTTAAAATTCTCTTTATCTCTTCTAAGGTTTTTTCTACATTTTTTAAAAAGCATAGAGTGGTAGTTATTAAAACATAATCAAAAGAATTACCTATAATAGGCAAATATTCCCCTATTCCTCCTATGACTTTTATTTTTCTTTCACGGGCGACCTTTAGCATTGAAAGAGACGGGTCAATACCGAACTTTATTCCCAGAGGCGCTGCGAATCTTCCCGTTCCAACGCCTATCTCAATTCCTTTCCCCGCGGGGAGCAAACTTTTTACGCCCTCTAATTCTGATAAATAAGCGAAACGGTTTTTTGCAAACCATTCTTCGTATCTTTCGGTGTGCTCTTCGAAAGCTTCCAGACTTTTAATTCTGTTTTTCATTTCGGGGTTTTTTAATAAACAAAAGAGGAAAGATAATATCGCTTACACAGCAAGGAATCCATACGGCTAGAAACAAAAATATAAATATACCTATATATGACAACCAGCTTAAGAGTCCTGTACCTGCCATGATTATATGAAATAAAGATGCCCATGTGCTTAAAAGAACATGAAGACCATGGGGAAATTTTGTTTTTGGTTTATAATAAGCGACTATAATCCCTATTATCGCTAGGGGATTAACCAGCCACCATCTTTCTATAAAACCTAAATGAATTCCTCTGTTAGGCATATTTAAAATCGATTCTCCAATATAGGGTATAATCGAATCACTTAAAGTGGCGATACCTATCGAGCCGAGGTAGCCTATTATCAGTAGTGCGATAAGAGGGAATTTGTCTTTGTGAAGTTTATACATAGCAGCCGTAACTAAGGCGCTTAAAAATACATGCAAGGGGTGAAGAAGGTAGAAAACATTATACGAGACCCTGTAAGGCAATTTTAACGATAGCAACATGATTACTATTCCCGTAATTGCTCCGAATATTGTGAAAGGCGCGTGATGCTTTAATTCTGTTATAATTTCCCTGAACATGTTTTAAATCTCGAAAGTTTTGCCCGCTGCTATATTTATAAAGTTATCTTTATATTCGTTTTTAAAAATCCTTTGCGCCTCATAACCGGTGCAATGTGTCGGGCCGGCCTTTTCGACTCCCAGCTCTTTAAATTTTCCAACTATAAGTTCTGTTTCTCTAATATCCTTATCCATCAGATGGAAACCTCCAAAAACAAAGGTTATTCTTTCCTCAGGAAAATTTTCTTTAACTTGTTTTATAATCTTTACAATACCCGGATGAGAGCATCCTGTAATTATTATAATACCTTCGTTCTTTTTTATCAAGAGCGCCTGTTCTGCTATAAATGAGCCTTTATAATTTCCTTCAATTTCACCGGTTGCGAAAACCCCATCCTTGATAGCAGTGAATTTTTCTGCCGGGATAAGATTTCCTCCGAGGGAAACAACTTTTTTCTTAAATTCCTCACTGAAGCCGGGGCATGCGTAAACGTCGAGACTTTCTGTATTTTCAAGTAATCCCCATAAACCACCGGTATGATCCCAGTGGTCGTGAGAAATCACCACTTTTTCTATTTTAGAAATATCTATATCTAAATTTTTCATGTTTTTAAGCAGATATTCCCATTTTTCTCCCGTGTCGAATAACACGGTTTTATCAACAAGACAGGAAAAACCCCATCCGGGGATAAATTTTTCGTTTAAATTATTATTATCGAAGACTATTTTTACTTCCATTTTATATATCCTCCTGTTTTAATTTATTGTCGATACTGCCGTCAGGCAGCATCCAATCCGGATGATATTCGCCATTTTCTTCCATCTTATACCTGGTACAGCTTTTCCAATCTCCCTTACAGTATAGTTCGACCCATTTGCTTTCGAGCAATCCGTTTTCATAGAATCTTTTCATGGGACACACGGAATACCATTTACATTCGGAAAGCAAAGTTTTGAGTTTACTGTAATTCGTCCTTATCTTTTCTTTATCAGTGTTTTCAAAAATCAGAGCTGTAGGATGAATTAGCGGATATATTTTTTTTGACTTTGTTATTAAGAGTTTACCGTACAGATTTTTAAAATCCCTTTTTTTATCGGGTAAAGTATAATTGTATTTGTTGCAAATATAGTGAGTGGAATAATATCCCAATGGAGATATTATCTCTGGTTCGATAAGATCTATCTCTTGGTTTAAATATTCCGAACAGGCATCTATTTCTTCTTTTTGTGGTTTTCGGTAATCGGGAAGCATGCACTTAACAAGATTTGTTAAATAGAAACTGTCTCTTTCAATTCCGAGTTCACCGAACAATTCATCCAAAGCGGTGCCGGTGGGACCCACAAACATCCGCCCATCTTCGTCTTCCTTTTCTCCGGGTGCTTGAGCCACCAGCATAACTCTGGCTTTAAGATTTCCTTCCCCGGGAAGAGCGTTATTTCTTGTTTTGGATAAAGGGCATTTGTTACAATTTTTTATTTCTTCTTTTATTTTGTAAAAATTTAAGTTCTCTGCCATTTAATTCTTTTCGTAAGATGAGGGATAATTACAAAGGAGAATAAAATCACCCACTTCACAATATGCGTGATTCGCGATTACAGGACATTTTGCCATAAAAAGAAAGAATGTCGCTCTTTTTTCTTCTGATAGGGTTTCATAATTCCCCTGTCCTTTGCTGATTACCATATCGGATTTTTTAAATATATCCACAAAAGATTTTGAACAAAGTGGGATAATGGTTCCCGGAACTTCTGAACCGCTTGATATAATTTCCGCAAAATTATCTATACCCGCCTCGATGGCATCCTCTTTTAAGGCGTCGTTTATTATAGGCTTTTCTCTGACCGCATACACTATTTTTTTATGTTTGTCTATTTTTTTGATTTGTTCTAACAGTATACTATCAAAAACGGTTTCTCCGACATTATCTCCGATATATAGAATACTCTTTGCGTCCGATAGAGCATTCTTGAAAGACTTAAAATCGAAAATAGATTCTTTTTCCTTTTCTATAACTCTCTGTTCTTTTTGGAGAATTTTATTAAGCTCTTTTTCCACGTTAAGAGAGTTCTTGGTACCGTAGTCTATTATGTTCCCCGCGATTGCCAGCTCGACCGCCATGAGTAATTTATCGTCAGACGAGTCCACCTGTTTTCTTAACTCAGGATAAATTTCCAGAGTTTGTTCGGTAGCTTTTTCTTTCAGTGCTTTGTAGGGATCTTTCTGTCCGGTAATCTTCTTTACTATATCGTGTATCGTTTTCCCCATTTCCGGAGGAGTAGATGATAATTTTATATCTGGAATAGCTCTTGCGACTTCGTCCAGAATTTTCTTCTGAGTCTTATCATCCGCACCAGCCATTCGCCCGGCTTCGAGAGCCTGTTTAAAAAAACATGATATACATTCAAGGTATGTTTTCATTATATCTTTTTTCCTTTTATATATTAGCCACCCTTTGAGACATAACTATATACTAATTGACCCAGTAGCGGAAAATGGTGAAGTTAGTGACAGCGGATTTTGAGGTTCGAACTATTATTCTCTGACCATTTTTGTCCCGCACTTCGGGCAACTCTGCTTGTAACAAGGAAACCCGACTTGATGTGACGTTTCCGTGCCGCACTTAGGACAAACACATTCTCCTGACGGACCTGATCCGGGACGATTTCCTCCCATTCTGCCGCGACCGCTGCCCATTCCTCCTCCCGTACCGGGTCCCTGACCTTTTGGTCCAGTTCCATCTCCAAGTGGCATAAAATTACATCCTAATCATGTTCTGCTTTTCATTCATATTACTTAAAGTGAAATTGCCCCTTCAGGACAAGTGTTGACGCACGCACCGCAATCAATGCATTCATCGTTATCTACAACAGCCTTTTCATTTTTTATGCTCAACGCTTCAACGGGACAAGTATCCACACATTCTCCGCATCCTGTGCATTTCGATTTATTTATCGTAATAGCCATTGTTCCTCCTTTTAATTTCCTCGCGGCATACCAAATTTCTCGTTTACAGTCGGATTTTCGACCGATTTCAACTCACCATTTTTATACTTTTCAATAGCACTCTTTACACTACCCGATACACCTGAAATTACACTTAAACCGGCTTCCTTTAAAACTTGAAAAGCATTTGGTCCGGTGTTTCCGGTAATAACCGCTTCGACGGCTTTATTTGCCACGAACTGAGCCGCCTGAATCCCCGCACCTCCTCCGGCCCCCGTATAAGGGTTTTGGATAGACTCGAAATCCATCTTATCCGTATTTACAATTAAAAAGTAATTCGCTCTGCCAAACCTCGAATCAACTTCCGCATCTAAATTATCACCCTGTGATGTAATACAAATTTTCATCTTTTGCTCTCCTCCTATCTTTCTGTCTTTTCTATACCGTAACCTTTACCTGATCCCGGACTGCATAAACTTTCTTTGTTTTCCAGTGTTCCGTTTCTAATTTTTTCCAGTACTTCTTCTATTGTGCCGGTTATTCCCACTACTGTATCTATATTATACTGTTTAAAAAATCCTGCTGCTTTTCTACCCATTCCTCCGGCAATAATACAATTGACTCCTTTTTTATGCAAGAACTCGGGTATAAATCCGGGATGATGACCCGGGTTATTTACGATCTCCTTATTCTTAATCTCGTTCCCTTCTATCTCCACAATCGTAAAAGAAGGGCATCTTCCGAAATGTTCAGATACTTGTGCTCCATCTGTAGATATAGCAATCCGCATTTTCAAATTTCTCCTTTATTTGGAGATAGGGGTAAAATTTCGGCTCTTTACCCCTATCTGATAAATTTACTTCTTCTCCTGGGATTTTGCCTTTTCCAGCGTGTCTATGTAACCCTGAAGCTCCTTAAGCTGTTGTTTTAAAACTTCGGCATCTTCTTTTAAAAGAGTTGCTTCTTGTTCTGGAGTTAGATCCGGGGCGTAAGGATTAACTTGTGCCCCGTAATATCCCCAACCGGGGAAGCCACCGGCGAAATAACCCATTCCCCATCCTCTTCCCCAACCTCGACCCATACCTCGTCCGAACCAGCCTCTGCCTCTTCCTCTGTCGAAGAAACCTCTTCCCGGGATTGGATTCATATATCCCGGAACGCCGTACCCCGCGCAGTATCCAGCGCCTCTTCCGGTCATCGGGCCCATCCCAAGAGGACCTGTTCTGTCTCCTAATGGCATAATGCGCCTCCTTTTTTTAGATTTAAAGACTTTCTTGAATTTCGCTTCTGCATTCTTCGCATAAACCGTAAAAACGAACAAGATGATCGGTGATTTCGAAGTCATATTTTTCAGAGAGTACCTTTTCTATCTTTCCGAACAGTTTTTCCTCTTCCTCTATAAAATCATCATAATCTATTATTCTATTGCATTTTGTGCAGACGAGATGATGGTGGTGCCCTTTCTTTTCGGGCCCCGAAGATAGTTCATATCTCGCTTTACCGTCACCGAAGTCGAATCTCACCACCAGACCTATTTGTGTAAGCAAATTTAAAGTCCTGTATACTGTAGTAAGCCCTATATCCGGGTATTTCTTATGGACTTTCAAAAAAACGTCTTCAGCGCTTAAATGTTGTTCTTCATTGCTCAAGACATCCAAAATTACCTGTCTTGGCATGGTAATCCTACAGCTATGTTTTCTTAAGTTGCTGTCCCACCATCGTGGTCCTCTGCCGTATCTTCCGCTCATTTGTTCGCCTCAAATTTATTGAAAATGATTTTCATTATCAAATATAACACAAATGAATTTTTTGTCAAGGCTTTAAGTTGTGTGCCATATCCTCGCGTTTTTTTACCGCATAGGGCACAGAGATTTTTGTTGGCTTATTCTAACTTTGCGTAATTTTTTAGATTCTTTCAATCGTCGAAGGATAAAATTGCGCCTTTGTCGGCGCTCTGTACAAAATGAGCGTATCTCGCAAGCCATCCTCCGGGTACTTTAGATTTAAAGGGAGCTTTTTTCTTCCTTCTTTCCTTTAATTCCTTTTCTGAAAGCTTAACATTTATCTCTCTCTTATTAACATCTATCTGGATTATGTCCCCATTTTTAATTAATCCTATTTCACCGCCGCTGGCTGCTTCAGGAGATACATGACCTATACAGAGACCTCTGGTTCCTCCAGAAAAACGTCCATCGGTAATTAAAGCTGCCTTTATTCCCGCTCCGCTTATTGCAGCGGTAGGGGAAAGCATTTCCTGCATTCCGGGACCGCCCTTTGGTCCTTCGTAACAAATGATTACAGCGTCCCCGTTTTTAACTTTATTGTTCAGGATAGCTTCTAAAGCTTCTTCCTGTGAGTTGTAGACCTTGGCTTTTCCCTCAAAACTAAACATATCCGCGTCGACTCCGCTCGTCTTAACAACAGAGCCATTCCTCGCTATGTTGCCGAAAAGCACGGCAAGACCTCCTTCGTGAGAGAAAGCTTTTTCTGCGGAACGTATAATTTCTCCGTCGGGATCTGGAGATTTTAGAACATAATCTCCTAAAGTTCCGTAAACCGTTTTGGCTTTAAGATCCAGCTTCGAGCGTCCGCCAGCATAAACAGCTTTTAAAATAGCGCCCATTCCTCCTACCCTGTCTATATCTTCCATGTGTATTTCCGGGCGTGAAGGCGCGACTTTGACAACGTTCGCGGTCGTTTTTGCCAATTCGTTAAGGTTATCGAGATTGTATCCTATACCCGCTTCGTGTGCCAGTGCCAGCAGGTGCAAAACGGTATTTGTAGAACCTCCCATAGCCAGATCTAAAATAAAAGCATTGTTCAGAGATTTCTTGTTTAAAATATCCAGGGGTTTAATTTTGTTTTTCATCAGATATATAAGTCTTCCCGCGGCTTCTTTGACCAGATCGATTCTTTCAGGGTTTATCTCAAATTGTCTCTTTTTGCCTTTTACTCTTTTCGTAGCCGGTATAGAACCATTCCACGGTAAAGCAAAACCAAGCACTTCCCCAAGGGAATTCATTGAGTTCGCGGTAAACATACCTGCACAGCTTCCGTAACCGGGACAGGCTGTTTCAGCCAGTTCTTCCAATTCTTTCTTCTTTATTTTTCCGGAACTATAACGCCCCACCCCTTCAAAAACGGAAATCAGATCCGTATTATTGTCTCCGGCTAACATCGGTCCGCCGCTGACGTATATCGCGGGAATATTAATCCTTACCATAGCGTTATACATCGCGGGTACAATCTTGTCGCAGTTACCCAAACCGATCCAGGCATCGGTAGGATGTGCGCCTATAATTGTTTCTATTTGGTCGGCGATTAATTCTCTGGAGGGAAGGGAATATTTCATGCCAAAATGTCCCATTGCTATTCCATCACAAATAGCTCCGCCAATATTAGCATACCACACATTTACGTTATGTTTTTCCAGCTCTTCCTTCAAAACAGCGCCTAATTTATCAAGGTGGGCGTGTCCGGGAATCTGTGTGGTGTAAGAGTTCACTATAGTCACAAAGGGGTTTTTTAAATCTTTTATAGATTCAATAACTCCTTCCGCTATCATAAGACAAGCTCCCGGCAGCATATGAGCTCCTTCTCTATAAACTCCGCTTCCTTTCTTTCTCACCTGTGAAATACCTCGATTTATATTTTTTTCTTTCATTCTTCACTCCTTATTTTTTTATTTTAACAAAACTTAAAAATTAATTTACTGCATTGATCTACTCGAAAATAAACTGGCTTTAGCGTTGTCGATCCAGGCGGGATTTATAATCATATGGTTTTCTTCTCTGCCGCGACCCAGATAATATATATAGCGGAATTTTTAGTGTTTGGCAAGACCCTCGACATATTTACCATCAAGAACAATACAAAATTTACCTTTATCTTCTTTGACGGGCTGGTAAGGTGCATCATTTATATAAGGCGTTTTTTTGATCCCTATTTTTTTAAATTTAATAGAGGTGAAATCTTCTTCCATATATTTGTTTAAGATTTAACATTTTTTATAAAATTTTTAATTTGAATCCCCCAATTTTGTCCCAGCATGGGGTGGACGAATCCTCCGCCTCCTAAAACCAAGGTTTTGAAACCGTATTTATTCTGCAAATCCATAAGGAGATTTGAAGCAAAGTCATAACTGTTCCTGTTTAATCTCATGTTTGAGATGGCGCATTCTTTGGAACCGTTCACACCCATTTGCAGTATTGATATTTCCGGGGTGAAATCCCGGCTATAAATTAATACGACATTATCCATCAGGCAGTTTTTTCCGGAAACATAATTAAAGTCTTTTATTTTTTATTATTTCTTTGCAGCTGCACTTGCAGGCTAACAAAAAGAACAAATCCGACAATCTGTTTAAATATATTAAAACATTTTTGTCATCGAATTTAGTTTCATCCGTAAGAGTAACCACTCTCCGTTCTAAACGCCTGGTTATAGTGTGTAGAATATGTAAGGATGAGGAGGCTAAGTCGTCACCGGTTAATACAAAATTTTCGAATTTTAATTCTTTTTCTAATTCATTTATTATTTTTTCTAAATACTGGATATGCTTACGTTCGATCTTTTCTTTTGATTCCTTTGGCGTTTCTCCGGAAATCCGAGTCCCTAAAACCAGTAAATCCTTTTGAATTTTTTTTAAAATATCTTTGGAGTTTTGGCCCTTAAGTATGCTTTTAGCTAAACCTATAAAAGAACTCAACTCGTCTATTGTCCCTGACACTTCTATGCGTATATCATCTTTTCTTACTTTCTCTCCTGATCGAGTGTAAGTGTAGCCCGTGTCTCCCTTGCCGGTAACAATACTTTTTTTCTTGTTAGATGTATTCCTATTTGACATATCAGGTAGAGAACTTTTCTTCTACTTTCCTCCAAACTTCCTTTATACTTTCAGTTAAAGGGCTTTTGGTATATTCCACCACGGACAATTTCTTCATCTGGGCTTCTGTTACCTCTTTGCCGTAAGGGATTGTCCCTAGGAAATCCGAATGATATTTTTCCGCTATTTCCTTAATTTTTTTCGTTAATTCTTCATTTAAATCGTGCTTATTTACCACCACGCCGGACTTAACACCGAAATGCTTAATTACCTGTAAAACCCTTTCTAAATCGTGTACCCCCGATACTGTGGGTTCAGTCACGGCCAGCGCGAAATGCACTCCTGAAATAGATGAAATCACAGGGCATCCCGTTCCCGGGGCTCCATCCATAATTGCGTCGGAGTTATCATTTCCTGCAAGCAGAGCCGCTTTATCTCTGACCAGCGTTACCAATCTCCCGGAATTTTCCTCGGCTACACCTAACTTCGCGTGGCTCATAGGCCCAAAGCGCGTATCGGAAATAAACCATTCGCCGTTTACCGCTTTTTTGCTTTTTATAGC
>JAFGHJ010000010.1 GCA_016930175.1 Caldifarciminota bacterium | reverse complement strand
CGTTGTTTTCTTTTTTTAGGAAGTCTTGAAAATTGAGTTTTTGAATGTCAGGCGGAGAGTTCGAAGATTGTACGGAGTGAGCAGCCAATTTTTAAGGAATCTCACACAAAGACGCAAAGGCCGCAAAGAAAAGTATTTTGTTTTAAACCCATCAACACATCTACCCACTAACCCACCAACTATAAATATAACCACAGAGCACACAGAGAAACACAGAAATTTTTTGTTGTTTTTTACTAAATCCTAAACACCAAATCCTAAATCCCAAACATTGCCACGGAGACACGGAGAACACAGAGATTTTTTGTTCTTACTATTTAACCATTCAACGATTTAACTAATTAACTTAGATTCAAAGAATCTATTCGTTTTCTTCGTCTGTTGATTTGCGTGCGTATATCAAATATTTAGTCATTGTGAATAATCCTCCTTAATAATTTCTTACATCTAAATTCTCTATATAACGAATAAAAAAACATAATATTATTTATTTCCCTCTGCTAATATCTTGTCAATCCTTTTACCAATAGCAAGTGGATCTTCAGGATATTTCTCTATAAGCTCACTTTCGCTCAGATTCATATAATCCTCATAAGAAATATTAGATTTATAAGAAGGGTTATTTAAAGCTAAAAAACAATCCGTAATCGAATCAAAAGAGAAATCTTTGTCCTCTTGCTCTTCCATAGTTATAACCACATTGCATAAATCTTCAATTGAATTTATTTTCTTCATAGTTTCATCAATTTTCTTTTTAGACATCTCAATGACAGGGGGAGTTTGAAGCCTTTCCTGAAAAACCATTCTAAGTAACTCCTTTTCTGAAGCTCCGGGATTTAAGCTCTTATATTTTCTGTAACTAAACATTTGGGTTTTTTTGATCATCGAAGAAGAACCCAAAACCCTCATTGCTAAAAGCTTGTGGGGAATACTAAATTTTAACCTTAAATTCTCTAACTTATTAACACATTCATCATCAGGTCTCAAATGCGGAGGTAACAAAGAAAGCCAAATAGGTTCTTTTTTAGCCTTCTTAGTATAACGTCCCGAATCTATATGCATAACTCTTACTAAGGAATCTAAAACCTTTTTTTCTTCCTTGCAAATTTTTTTACCGAAACCCAAAAAGCCTCCTGAAGCATTCGCTATCTCATACGCAAGAAGCCATAATCCTTCCATAAAGTCTAAGAACTCATCTCTTGATAATTTTTTAACAAGAAACATCTGCGATTCCAGAAGTAATTCGTGAAGTCTAACTCTCGGTGCATTAGAACCATATAAAAGATTATGTCTCTCTGAACCGTACAAAAGTTCATATGATTTAGAGAAAAATTCCTGCTTTGATTGTTCAGATGCATGCATTATATCATAATATAATTCACGTATTAAAGGGATCTTATAGCAAGACCAGTTCTTAAGCCAAACGTATAAACTTTTTAATTCCTTATCATCAATTTTACCATCAGCACTTGCCACTACATAAAATATCAAAAAAGGTAGAAGCCTTAGATGCTCCCACTCTTCTTCAGTAAAGAATTCTTTCATTAGACCTCCTTTCACTAATTAAGCTTCACACGCTATTCTTATGACTCAAGAGAAATTTCGACCATTGGGGCCTTATTTCTTGCGTTTTTTCCCAATTAAAAATTTTATAAAATGAGCACTCTCTATAGCCATATCAATAGGTATTCCAAGAGGTCCTCCCAGACCAGCAGCTTTAGGTCCTCGATAGTCTGTAGGTATCTTCTCTTCATGTCCACAAGTCTTACAATTAATTATTATATCTTTTCCATATCTATTTGGGTAGGTAATTTCAATCTCAGTGCTTTTGCACTTGGAGCAAACTTTCTTCATTTTGTCACCTCCTTACTTGAAAATCCAAAAAAAACTATCCCATATAAGCAAATAGATACAATGAAAATCTGGAATATCCTATGCATTATTTTGTTTTTCTTTGTAACCGATTGCATCTATAGTTTAACTCAACAATAGAAAAGAAATTTCGTTGCCACTCAATCTAATCAAAAATGAAGTCAGTTAAAGGTTTCCCCAACCTATCAATATATCCACATTTGCCATATTTCCATTTGCTATCTTTTCTAACTAAAGCTCGACCCTCTGAAAAACCCTCGGCGCCATCATATTCAAAGGGAATAACCACATTCCCTAAGGTATCAATATATCCCCATTTGTCGCTCTTCTTAACCGGAGCCAATCCTTCTGAAAAACCCTCGGCGCCATCATATTCAAAGGGAATAACCACATTCCCTAAGGTATCAATATATCCACATTTATCACCTTTTTTAACGGGAGCTAAGCCTTCCGAAAAACTTCCGGCAACATTATATTCAAAGGGAATAACCATTTTTCCTATTCTATCTATATAACCCCATATACCAGATTCCAAATCACCTTTTCTAACCAGAGCTCGACCCTCTGAAAAATCAAAGGCATAATCATATTCAAAGGGAATAACCACATCCCCTAAGGTATCAATAAAACCAAATTTACCAGACCCCCAATCACCTTTCATAACCAGAGCTCGACCCTCTGAAAAATCAAAGGCATAATCATATTCAAAGGGAATAACCACATCCCCTAAGGTATCAATATACCCATATTTATCACTTTTCGTAACCAAAGCTTTACCCTCTGAAAAATCAGAGGCATAATCATCATATTCAAAGGGAATAACCACGTTTCCCGATCTGTCAATATATCCCCATTTGTCGCTCTTCTTAACCGGAGCCAATCCTTCTGAAAAACTTTCGGCAATATTATATTCCAAGGGAATAACAATATTTCCTGATCTATTAATAAAACCACATTTACCAGACCCCCAATCACCTTTCATAACCGGAGCCAGACCCTCTGAAAAATCAGAGGCATAATCATATTCAAAGGGAATAACCACATTCCCTAAGGTATCAATATACCCACATTTATCACCTTTTTTAACAGAAGCCAAACTTTCTGAAAAAGGGCGAGAATCAATTTGGCGAAAACTGTCTTTACAATTCGTCGCAAAAATAATCCCAACACAAAAAATAAAAAAGATAATTTTGGAAAAAGTTTGTTTTTTCATTTAAACCTCCTGTATTTATAGTATACCCCAAAAG
This sequence comes from Caldifarciminota bacterium, assembly GCA_016930175.1. GTDB lineage: Bacteria > Hydrothermota > UBA3072 > UBA3072 > UBA3072 > JAFGHJ01. The sequence goes on along the minus strand of JAFGHJ010000010.1, from coordinate 15,889 downwards.
TGAGGTTGATGTCAAGGGTAAAAAAAATAAAAAACCGATTCGATTTTTCGTTAGAAAAACGCCGCCGACCACGGCGACTTTGTTTTAAAAAATAGGCAATTAACTTTTTCGCATAGAAGTCCTTTTGATTTTATTTCTTCTTAACAATTAGCCACGAAGGCACTAAGCCACAAAGTAATTTTTCTTGTTTTCCCTACTCAACTACTCAACAATTCAACCATTTAACTTAGATTCAAAGAATCTATTCGTTTTCTTCGTCTGTTGATTTCCGAGCGTATATGAAATAATTGGCCATTAGTTTCCTCTCTTAAACGCCAAAATCTTCAAAATCAGCTATATCCTCTTCTTCATCCAACGGAGATATTCTGTTAAGTGAAATTAGACCTATAACTTTTTCAATATTTTCAAGAGGGATTCTCAATTCTTCACCATCTATGTTTACAATTCGCAATTCCCAGGGATAGCCGGAATTTGGCAATGTCTCTCTAAACCCTGCAATATATCCCTTATATAATTTATCGATGTCTTCCTCCTTAAATGATAATATATCATCTTTATTCTTTCTGAATATTACAACTTGTCCTATACTGTATTTTTCTTTAGCTTCACACATTCGTCTGAGCGATTTCTTTCTACTTTCAATAAAGGCATAAATAAGCAAAGGAATAAAAATCAAAATGAGAAGAGCAATAAATCCCCCTACAATTAATCCTACAACATTCATAAAAGAATTAACCCCTTCCACTTATAACTCCTTTAGAAGAAACGAGTAGAAAGAATTTTGTTTCTCATAATGATAGTCTAAGGATAAAAAAAATATTGTCAAGAGATATATCCATTTATAATAAATAAGGTAAAAACCAATCTTGAGTTATAATTTACGAAAATAAAAGTATTCCCTTATAGTGCCATTAAAATAAGGGTTGTCATTTTGTTAAGCTATCAAGTTTTGCTATAGCAGTGGCAGCTTTTCTTTGGGCCGGGTTTCCACTTTTAGCCTTTTCCCTCAGAAAACACATAGCCTTTTCGCCACCTATCTGATTTAACGTTTGATAGAAAGAGCAATAATATTTATAATCACTGCCGTTTTCTGAGGCTTTTATTAATGGGTCTACTGCTTCAGGAGCTTTAAGAAAATATAGAGCACTTGCGGCTTCTTTGCGTATTTCTTCGTTTTCCTCCTCAAGTTTTGAAATTATAATATCAATGTATTTTTGCCTAGACGAACTCATTAGCCCCAACAAAGCTATAGACACTCTCTGTGAAATTGGATCTCCCGATTCAAGGTTTTCCGAAAGGTAAGTCTTAAGTTCTGCTAACTGTATTGATATTCCATATGTAATATCACCGTCAGATATTTTTTCTCTTTCTCTAAGTTCTTTCAAATCGTTTATATTAGCTTCAACAAGACTCTTAAGAGTCGCAGTCTTATAACCCTCACTCAAGCCAAAAGCAAATGCAAGCAACAAAAGTATAATTAAAATTAAGGATGCTAAAGAAACAAATAAAATTTTTTTCTTTTTGTTCATAACTCCTCCTTTTATATAGTATACTTCAAAAGTAGGGGTGATGTCAAGTGTCTTTTAAGAACGAAAAAACAAAAAACCGGTTCGATTTTCTTTAAGAAAAACGCCGTCGAAGACGGCGACTTTGTTTTAAAAAATAGGCAATTAACTTTTTCGCATAGAAGTCCTTTTGATTTTATTTCTTCTTTTTCTTCAAAATCTTTAAATTCTTCTCTTTAAAAAAATATCATAGTGTTTATTAAGAAACCATTGAATTTCGGAAAATTTTTGCCACTTATGTGCAACAAATAGCCACCTGTAATATTTATTATACTTGTCCCAAGTGATAATTGACAACCAACCATCGGTGTAATGTTCATATAATTAAGATCAGAATCAGAACTTTCTCCACCATCGACTTTAGTTGCACCTTTAAGGAAATATTCAAAATCCAACCCTGTTGATAAATTTGGCATTACCTTAAAAGATGTTCTTCCCCACAAATGAATTTGATTGCCTTCTTTCTCATCCCAAGAGTCCCCATCTGTCGAAAAAGATGCTTTATTATTAATGGTGAATCTACCACCAGCTGATAAGAGAATTTTAGGAACCATCATAAAATCTGCCGATGCACCAACGCCAAAGGAACTGTGCCCAGAACCAGTTGATGCTGCCTCGCTCTCATTAACATTTTCGGGAGAAGAACCAGTTGCTAGTGTGAAGCAACTATGAGCCATAAATTGAATTATTTGGTTTTTAATAAGGAAGTACCACCCTCCTATAGTCATATCTCCCAAACCAATTTTTCCATTTTTATCTGTGAAATAGTCCTCATAGCCTGACGCTGGATTCATTCTAACCTGTTGTTTTAAAAAAAAGGGGGAATTTACTAAAAACCCAACATTTTTATTAAGTGAATATTCACCAGTTAGATAGAGATTGACCATCGACATTTTTGGATCTGCCAATCCTCCAGTTAAATCTTCCAGGGTAATCTCATTACCATCCTCATCAAACATTGTTTTGGTTGAGATAGAAACCATTTCGGTTAATATACCGAACTTACCTGCATCTGGAGTACAGGTATATCCTGGTATAGGACCTTTTACTAAGTCATCGATTGTTTGTGAATAACTAACATTCAAGCATACAAAAACCGATACTAATGTCATTATCACTTTCTTCATTTTCTCACTCCTTTTACACGGCTTTGTTTGGTGATTTTTTCTTAAGATACACTTTCACTTTGCTTATTAGAATTTCAAAGAACTCTTGAAGATTAGGTTCGCCCAATTTTTTATGATATCTCTTACTCATCCTGCACAATACGCGGTCTTTCTTAAAAAGAATAGAAATACCGCGATACTGGCCAACGAAACGAGTATCAAGCTGTTCTTTAATAATTATTGGTTTGTTACTATACTTACCTTTTTCTTTGACTTCTGATATCGCCTCTTTAATGAAGGACTCTAACCAGCCCTGCGGAACCTTACGCGCTTTAAAATCGAGTACGAAACAAGATATCAAGAAAGGTAGACTACCGAGAAACAACCAGTTCCCCAACCGCAAGGAGAGAAAAGGAATAATCAGATAAATAAGAACAGCAATAGTCATAAACAAAACATTCAAAAATGAATCCCTTTTCTTAATTGCCTGATACCATTCTAATCCTTGAGCCCAAACAAGCAAAACAAGAGGAAAAAGCAAAAAGAACCTCGGATCAAACGGGAAATCAAGATTAGTTCGATGATAAAAATATGTAATATGAAAGGAGAACCCAAGAGCTATCCCAAGAAGAATTCCCTTCAGCGCGCTTTTTGTTTTTATTTTGCCCTTCTCGCGAATGAAAATCGCAACAGAAACTACTACCACAATCGCAAATATTCCCAAATAAAAAATTTTCATTTTTTAACTTCCTCTATTATATTCAAATAAATGAACTGAAGAACATACTGAACCGCTTCGAAAACCTGTATCGATACCTCCTTTGCTATCGATTCAACACTTGCTCCTTCCGAATCAGGAGGAGGTACATACCAGAGCACTTTGCCCATCTTCTGGTCAAGTTTTATTTTTTTGCCACGCCTTCCACCGATTATAACAGCATTCACTATTTCCTTGTCGACGTCATAACTATAACGAATATTACCGTCCCCTTTTTCACGTACAATACTTGACCTGTACTCGTATTGACGTAAAAGCTTATCTAAATCGACTTGAAAACTCCCGCCTATATAAGCATATACAATAGAAGGACGCCCCACACCACGCTTTTCTTCTGTCTCTACAAACCCATCCCTCGCCAACTCATCCAATATCCTCTGGACAGTTAAAATATGCAACCCCAACTTGCCGGCGATAAACGATGAGTTAGTCCCAGGATTATTTCTCAAAAAATTGATAACCTCTATAAAATTCACAGAAGCTACTATTTTTACAAGCCCCACTATATTCTTCTCCATCTCTTTTAGTTTTTTCATTTCAAATATAATTATAATAAAAATGATTTAATTTGTCAAGGGTGAAAATAAGAAAAAAACCGGTTCGAACTTTGTTTAGAAAAATAGGCAATTAACTTTTTCGCATAGAAGTCCTTTTGATTTTATTTCTTCTTTTTAAATTTCAACGAAAAAATATATATTGACAATTCAACCGCTCCTCTTATAATATGGATATCAATATATAGCAATCAAAAGGTTATGAGTTAGATGTACAAAAATATGAAAACTCCATACCTAAAAGAAGTGTTTAAAATTATAACATCAAACAATAACGGAAATTTTAAAAAAGGAGGACCTTATGATATCGTTAATCTGTTTACTATTAATTTCCCAAGGTCCAGCGGAAACAAGTAATTCACGCTGGGATCCGTCGGATATACTCATAGAAGATTCTCTAGGACCTTATGTGGCTTTCGCCGCGGATTACAATTATACAACCGGTGATATATATGTTGCGTGCCTAGTTGATTCAGGATATTATTTTGGTGATCACCCTGGATGGGCTATCTTTCGTTCGCAGGATCATGGGTTGAATTGGGAAAGAATCTTTTCCAGTGCTTTCCCTCAAACTGACTGGGACGCAAGAGATATCGATCTTGTTGTAGCAAGGGATGATACACTGTATGTATCAGCTCATGCATATAGAAAAAGCTCAGGGCATGATCGCATAGAATACTGTAAATTTTATGAAGGACCCTCGAACTGGGTTTATTCTTTCTTGAACGATATTCAATTATCCGACGCAGAAATCCGTTCCCCGAAGCTTGTACGTGATGACTTTGAACCCTTCTATCTGTACTCAACTTTTATTCAACATTATGATGGCGGGAATGATCTTTTATATTTAAATATATCGATTGATAAATTACTTTCATGGGGAGCGGTTGAATTTATTGGATCTGTTGATTACCATGACTGTGACCTGACTGTAAGTGATTCTACTGTATATTGGACTTATTCTTTTTTCCAGGAAGGCGCAAAAAGAATAAGAACAAGGGTTTATAGAGATAGATGTTTCGGATTGGATACTAACGCAATGCTGCAAACAGTAAGTGACACTATTAACGCAAATGTAAGATACCCGAGAATAGGAGCTACTACTACCCTGCCCGATAACGGACAACTGGTTTATACATTCTTTTCTCAAAAAGATTCGGAAACCGGAAACTGGGACCTTCTTTATAAATATTCGGAAGATGGAGGTATTAATTGGACAAGTACTCCGGATACACTCAGAAAAGGAAGCAAGTCGGCAGTCCGTTCCGATATAAGGGGTTATGAGGCTGAACCCAACGAATATATTGATATTACATATTCTGTTACTACTTCTGTCCCTTTTATGGGTTATAACAATTATTTCAGATGGTCCTCGGAATCCGACCCAACCGACTGGCACGACAACATCAATGTAGACGGAGGATTGTTCGGTTCGGTCCCGGAACTGGTATATTCACCAGGGGCACCAGGAAGCGGAGCGGGAGTCGTATACAATGATTATAATGGAAACCTATGGTTCGACGCACCATGGCTACCGAGTGGAATCGACGAGGAGAAAGATAAAGTTGCCGGTAAAATTAACAGTCAGATTGTCTTAGCAGGAAGTTCGGTAGAAATAGGTTCGGCAGACGCTATCGTTTATGATGTAACGGGAAGAGAAATAATAACATTAAATTCTAAATTCTGGGATTTAAAAGACGGAAAAGGCGAAGAGGTAAAAGCGGGTATATACTTTATAATAGATGAGGAAAACGGCTATAAATTGAAACTCTCGATATTAAAATAGCCTTACTTGAAATCAGAATAAAAAAAACGGAGGGCATACTTACTTGCCCTCCATTTTTTTATTCTCTTTCGATTTTATTTCTTCTTTTTCTTCAAAATCTTTAAATTCTTCTCTTTACAACAATTATTTTAAAAAGGATTCTTCTGTTTTTCACTGGGCGGTCGGGTCTTTTTCTGATATTTTTTCCGATTTTTCACGCCACCAATTACCACCTGTATCTCAGACTCTAAAATCCTATATTGACAAAAATTGAATTCTCCTTATAATTCTAACATGAAAGTTAAGGAAATATATAAATAATATGTTGATGTATATGAAGTTAACCAGAGACGTTGAAATCAGTTTAAACTATGTTAGGCACCTATTAAAAAATCTACAATTTATATTCTGGCATAATGCCACGATAATCCTAATTTAAGCATGTTTTAGAAGGGAACAAAATGAAAAATGTTTTATTATTAAGTTTGATCTGCTTGGTATTTATATCTTATGGATGCACACCGTCTTTTTCCACATTAACAAATAATGAACGAGTATATCCTGCCACTCAATCTGCTAATATCAAAGTAACTACAAACAATAAAATTGAAGGTAAATACTCAGAGATAGGTTATATTTTTGCCAACGGAAAAACCATTAGCTCTTCCATTGAAAACTTGAAATTGAAAGCAGCCGAACTGGGAGGTACAGCGGTTATCAAACTCCAAACGTATGTGGAAAGAAGTTACCTGATAATACTATTTATTCCCATTCCGTCCATTCACTATTATGCTCAGGGTATAGTCGTTAAACAATAATTTGATAACTATATATAAATGGAAAATATAATTATGAAAAAAAAGGGATTTCAGCTTCTAATATTATCGACTATGATTACATTGCTGACAGGATGTGGTACTGTAAGTATGTACTATTTAAACGATGGCGTAAATAAATTTCCTGCAACATCGGCTAATAAAGTAATGATTTTCTCTGAGCACACAGTTCCCGACACATCCTATATTGAAATGGGTTACGTTTCCGTCCATGTTATAAATGTTAGCAGCGGCGATGCATTAAAAGAGGCAACTAAGAAAGAAGCTGCCTCCATTGGAGCCGATGCTGTTATTGACTTCAGAATATCTGGAGCAGGTGGGATTGCCGGTAATTATGCTGTTTTTGATTACAGGATATACGGTTTAAATGCAGGCGGAATTGCAATCAAGTATAAATAGTTTTGTCTGAGAAAATAAAAATTAAGTAGTTAGTGACGGACAGGTGAAAAGCTACGCCGTTAGGTACTTAGCATGTTTGATAACAATATGGAGACAATAATTATACTAACCGTAGCTGTATTATAAGTTTCGGTTCAATCTATCTTTTCTTAAAGACAACCCTTGAAGTGTGAAATGATCGATTTGTTCATTGGGATTTGATTTAGAGGGGATTAGACTTTCAATTCAAAAAGAAGAAAAAGAAAAGTTTGAAACAAAAATAGTTTTAGATTTTAAGTACATTCTTGTCACTAGGTAGGTACGTATTTGACAAAACTAAAAAAATATTTATAATATTTTTAAATAAAGGAGGTTGAAATGAGTGATAAATGGGGATATATCGATAAAACGGGGAAGATAGTCATTGAGCCGCAATTTGATAATGCCAAGGTATTCTCCTGGGGGTTGGCGGCTGTAGAGATAAACGGAAAATGGGGATATATCGATAAAACGGGGAAGGTGATCATCGAACCGCAATTTGATGATACATGGGGTTTCTCCGGGGGGCTGGCGGCGGCAAAGAAAACCTATTCGGGTTTATATGGGTACATCGATAAGACAGGTAAGGTGGTGATTGAACCGCAATTTGCTAATGCCGGGAACTTCTCGGAGGGGTTGGCGCCGGTAAGTATAGGATATCTTTTTGCTAAATGGGGTTACATCGATAAGACAGGTAAGGTGGTGATTGAACCGCAATTTGCTAATGCCGGGGTTTTCTCCGAGGGGCTGGCGGAGGTAGAGATAGACATGAAATGGGGATATATCAATAAGACGGGGGAAATGGTAATCAAACCGCAATTTAATAAGGCAGGGAGTTTCTCCGAGGGGTTGGCTCTAATACATAAACATAGTATGGGTGTGGGTATCGGATATATCGATAAGACGGGGGAAATGGTAATCAGACAGAAAAGCGGCAGCGGCGCCTCGCCTTTTTCCGAGGGGCTGGCGGCGGTAAAGATAGGGTGGAAAACGGGATATATCGATAAGACGGGTAAGGTGGTGATTGAACCGCAATTTGATGGTGTCGGACCTTTCTCCGAGGGGTTGGCGATACTAAATATAAACCATAAATACGGATATATCGATAAGACGGGTAAGGTGGTGATTGAACCGCAATTTGATGGTGCCGGACCTTTCTCCCATGGGTTTGCTGCGGTAGAGATAAAGGGATCCGGATGTTTTATTGCAACTGCCGCCTATGGTTCAAGCATGTCCAAGGAAGTATACAAACTTCGCACTTGGCGCGACGAGTCATTATCGAAGATTAAGATTGGAAGAATACTTGTAAAAATATATTATAAAATATCACCGCCAATTGCAAAAATCATCGAAAAATCTTATATCATGAAAAAGATAGTAAGAGTAATACTAAAACCGTTGATTCGATTTATAAAAAGTCAAGCTAACTAGGCAATCCAATTAAAGAACGTTTGGTAAAGCACTCACATCTGTTACTTATAAATGTATCTAGGGTTAGACCTTGAATTGTGATTTGTTCGAAAATCTCGAAAACAAGAAAAAAGATACATTAGTGCTGAGTTCCGAGTTCTTAGTTCTGAGTTGCCCAACCCCCCCTAAAATACAAAAAAACGAGGGGATTAGACTTTCAATTCAAAAAGAAGAAAAAGAAAAGTTTGAAACAAAAATTGTTTTAGAAAACTTAAAAGATTTTTCAGAAAAGATTTTACGGAGTGACAGCCATTCTTTACGATTTTTCGAACACCAATTACCAGAAAAATGTCACCCTATTGACAAATACTCCAAAATATGTATATTATTGTCAACGGAGTGACACATGAACGCAGAAGGACATAAAAATAAAGCTGAAGAGATAAAAGAGAGTCTCGAGAAATTACTTCCCGATGAAGAAGGAAAACATGTTGTTGCCATCGTAGAACTAACTTACGGCATATTACAACATCTAATTTCTTACGGAATGGAGAAAAAACACGGAAGACATCTAAACACACATGTCGGACTTTGCAAAGAGTTGAGGGATCTTGGAGAAGACGATATTGCGGAAATATTTGAAACTATCGATACCTTCAGACATGGAAGATGGTACGGAGGCAAAGGAAACGGGAACATCGTAAAGAAATGCCTCGAACTTATAAAGGAAGTTGAAAAGTGGATAAAGTAAATATCTATGATGATTTCAAACAACCTCTAATCGATTTCGTCGAAAGGGCTGAAGAAATCCCAAATCTAATAGGAGTTATCCTGTTTGGTTCTGCTATTACAGGAGATGTTTCAAAAAAAAGCGATATAGATTTGCTACTTGTAACAAAAAGTCCATCGAATCCGGAAATCGGAAAGGAATCCGAGATCGCTCATTCAATAGCTTCTGAAATTTCTAAAAAATTCAGCCTTGAACATTCATTTTCAATTACTTTTTACAATCTTAACCAAAAAGATGTCGAACCGGATTTCTTATGGGAAGTCGAAAAGGAAGGCATTGTCATCTGGGCAAAACCGGAACTAATTTTAAACATTGATTTAGATAAAACCCTAAAACCAAAAATAATCTGTTCATATTCTTTAAAAGGATTAAAAGAAAAAGATAGAAGAGCAATAATCAGAAAACTCTATGAATCGAAATCTAACCTTATAAAAGAAAAGGAAAAAATTGCGCCCGGAGTTTTCATAATCGATGCAAAAAAAGAACCTTTGATAGAAAACTTATTTAAAAAATTTTACCTAAAGGATTACTCTATAAAGAAAATCTGGATCAGTTAATTTAAAAAACCAGTCCGAACTTTGTTTTAAAAAATAGGCAATCCTTTTAAAAACTTCGTTTTTAGTTAAGTAGTGAAATGGTGAATTAATTGATTAGTTAAAAGACCCAACCTACAACCCAAATTAATCTCAAGCAAAAAACTAAACATAGAAGTCCTTTTGATTTTATTTCTTCTTAACAATTAGCCACGAAGGCACTAAGACACAAAGTAAATTTTTCTTCTTCTTTTTCTTGACCGGAGACCAGTGACTGATGACTAATGACTCTATTTTCTACATTGACATAGATTGGATTTTCTTATATAATTGTAATATAGTATTTAAGAAGATATATAGATAATATGTTGACATATATTAAGCCATCTAGAAATTTTGAAATCAGTTTATACGGATTAACAATGGAGTTTCTACGATTAATATTAGTACATATAAACTATGTTATGAACAAACTATAAGGAGACTAAAAAGAATGATTAAATTAAAAATCTATTTTATTGCGACAATCTGCGGCTTGCTTCTGATGGCCAGCTGCAGCAAGGAGAACGCGCCAACAGTACCTACGGTTTCAGATCAGGAAACGGCTGAGCTGTTCGCCTGGGCAGTGAATTCTTCAGTCGAGAGCGTTGCTCCTTCCAGCAATACTCAGACATGGTCAAATGCAACCGTATCCGGCGACGAAAGTGGAAGCGCCGTCGTCAACGGTTCTTTTACCTACGACTACGATGCTTACTCTGGCCGGAAAGACGAGACCTACAATTACGTAGTGATAGAGTTCGATGATTACTGCGACGACTCGTACTATCCACATTTGACCGGGACTGTCATTGTTGACGGTACGTGTACGACTCAGTACGGCTGGGAAACCTCATACTGGGGGCAGTGGGAACTTGTAGGCGAGGACCTTCAACTGTCGGGAGAGCTGAGCGGCACGGCCTCGATTGCCATGATCTTTATACGAGGCGGATTGGATTGGGCAGCCGTTGTCGAAACGGCGGACGGTACGTGGAATATGTCCTACTAGCGTATCTGCAAAATGATCCCCTGACAGCTTCCTTCCCATCAACAAATAATTAATCGAGAGGGCTTTTCACACCCAGTCCTCCCATGTTGAAGACATGCGTATAGATCATAGGCAATTAACTTTTTCTTTTATTTTTCCGCTTAACATACGCCCTCTCCTTTTCTTTTATGTAAAGCAATACCGGATTTTACTTTAAAGGGAAAAGTATTTTTTGTATTTCTGGTTCGTTGAAATTCTCCATAGTAACCACAGTAACTCCGGTGTCAATTCTTTTCTCTACACTTTTCCCGTGTACGGCATCTACCGCTGCTTTTACACCAAGATAACCCATCTTATAAGGATTTTGGACAATAAGAGCCTGAATATTTCCCTTTTTCAACTCTTCTATCTCTGTAGGACCGCTGTCAAAGCCAACCAGTTTCACTTTGCCGGCAAATCCAAGTGATTTCAACGCTTGTACACAGCCTGCTGCTCCCGGCTCATTAGCGGCAAAAATTCCACTCAGATCCGGATGAGAAGTTAACATGTCTTCGGTAACCGACATTCCACGAGCTGCGTCGCTATAGCAATAAAGAGTGGATACTAACTCAATATCAGGATACTTGGAAATTTCATCCTTAAATCCTTTTTCTCTCATGATAGAAGTGGCAGCGCCAGGAATAAATGGTATTAATCCTACTTTACCTTTTCCACCAATTAAATCTGAAAGAATTTGAGCAGCTTTCTCTCCGCCCAGGATATTATCGGTCGCAATAAAGGTTAACGGCAAGTCCGAATCAACATCAGAATCAATGGTAATCACTGGAATCCCGGCATCTACAGCTTTCTTTACAGTGGGCACCAAAGCCTTTGCATCACAGGCAGCCATAACCAGAGCGTCAACCTTCTTATTGATAAAATCCTCAATTATAGCTACCTGACCAGCAATGTCTGTTTCTTCAGCTGGGCCTTTCCAGATGATTTCAACGCCGGACTCTTTAGCAGCTTGTTCGGCACCGGCTTTTACAGTGAGCCAGAAAGGATTGGCATTAGTCTTTGGGACTACTGCAAAACGAATTTTTTCTTTTGGTCCTCCTTTACAACCCGAAAATACAAGAACAATCAGGAATCCAAAGACAGCGACTAATCGAAGGAGATTCTTTACTAAATTCCGCATATTAGAAAACATATTAATCCTCCATTTTCTTTATCTGTTACATATTGGTTAAAATTTTTCCTCCTTGCTCCGATTATCCCCCCAGTGTTGCACTGTGACGACGTCTGACCTGGTCATAGTATACAGCAAGAATAATAACAGCGCCGATTATTATGAGCTGCCAGAATGCTGAGATATTGAGCAAGTTACATCCATTTCTTAAGGTAGCCATGATGAACGCTCCAATTATGGTACCGATAATCGTTCCCTGACCACCCATTAAACTCGCTCCGCCGATAACTGCGGCAGCAATGGTATCCAGTTCATATCCTGTCCCGGCAGTGGGTTGACCCGTGACTAACCGAGAAGTTAAAAGAACGCCAGCAATTCCTGCCAATGTTCCGGAAATAACGTATACAGCGGAATTATAACGGTTAATATTAATACCCGATAACCTGGCGGCCTCAACGTTGCTACCAATAGCGTAAGTATATCTACCTAAAATATGGCGGGAAAGAAAAAGGTACGCAACAACAACGATAAATGACATGATAATTATAGGTACCGGTATTCCGAAGATTTTACCGTTTCCCAAAAAAGAGAAATTTTCCGGCAATCCAAAAACCGGATTGCCGCCGGTTATAATTAGAGCTAGCCCCCGGGCGATACCCATCATACCTAAAGTAATAATAAAAGGTGCAATTTTTCCTCGAGTAATAATAAAGCCATTTATAAATCCACAAAACGAACCTGTACCTACCCCCGCAATAATGGCTAATGATATAGGGCAACCTCCCCTCATCAGAATGGCTGATATTATTCCGGAAAGAGCTAAAACAGAACCAACCGAAAGGTCTATTCCTGCTGCGATTATTACAAAAGTCTGCCCGATTGCCATTATAGCGATAACAGAGACTTGTATTCCGATAGTAAGTAAGTTATTTAAAGTAAAAAAATAAGGTGATAGGAAACCAAGTATAAGAAACATAATTACTAAAGAAAAAAATGGAGTCAATCTTTCGAAAAATAATATGTAAGATTGTCTTTTACTTACTAAAATTTTCTTAAAAGCTTTTATGTTCAATATAACCTGACTCCTTATCCTACCGTAGCATAATGTAGGATTTTTTCCTGGTTTGCATCTTCTTTCTCAAACCTCGCGGTTATACGCCCTTCGCGCATGACCATTATTCTATCGCTCATTGTTAGAATTTCAGGTAAATAGGAAGAAATCATAATAATCGCTACTCCTTTTTTTGCCAGTCGGTTTATCAATCCGAATATCTCGGCTTTTGTGCCTACATCGATTCCTCTTGTCGGTTCATCAAAAATTAAAATTTTCGTGTTAGTAATCAGCCATCTTGCTATAAGTATCTTTTGTTGATTACCTCCACTTAAAAATTTTACCGATTGATTTAGCTGTTGGCATTTGATTTTCAGATTCTTCCTGTAAATCTCGGTTTCGGAATGTTCGTTCGATTTGCAAATCCATCCTAATCTTGTAAATCTTGTAACATTAGCTAAGGTAATGTTATCCTTTACCGATAAATCTAAAGCCAATCCATCATCTCTACGATTCTCCGGAAGAAGTCCTATACCTGCAGAGATAGCATCGTGTGGCGATCTTATCTTGACCTCTTTTTTCTCAATAAATATTTTACCCCTATCGATTGGATCGGCGCCAACGATAGCCCTAACCAGCTCGGTCCTGCCTGCTCCAACCAAACCTGCAATGCCTAATATTTCACCTTTTTTGACTGTAAAGTCAATATCTTTGAAGTCCCCTTTCCGACTGAGTCCCTCCACCCGTAGACATTCCTCTCCGATTTTCGCATCCTCCTTCTTATAATAAAGTGTTTCGTCTACTTTCCTTCCGACCATCATTCGAATAAGAGAAGGAATATCTACATCGGAAATCTCACTTGTGCTTATCTTTTGACCATCGCGTAAGACTGTTACACGATCCCCAATTTTAGTAATTTCTTCTAACCGATGTGAAATATAGATAACCGATATGCCTGTTTTTTTCAACTGGGAAATAAGAGAAAAAAGTTCATCAATCTCTACCTCAGTTAAGGCAGCCGTTGGTTCGTCCATAATCATAATCTTCGAATCGGCGGAGAGAGCTTTTGCAATTTCCACCATTCGACGTTGGGCGATTCCTAATTTCGTTATTGATGTCGTTGGCAAAAAACGCAGATGTAATTTCTTTAATATCTTTTCAGTCCAATCATATTGTTTTGACTTATTCAACCATCCGGATGGAAAGAGCGGCTCTCTACCCAGGTAAATATTTTCGGCAACGTTAAGATGGGGCACCAGGCTGGTTTCCTGGTAAATCATACTGATACCAAGATCAAGCGCTTCACGTGGGTTCTTTACATAAAGCTCTTTTCCCATAAAAAAGATTTGCCCCTTATCTTTAGAATAAGCACCAGTTAAAATCTTCATCAGCGTAGACTTACCTGCTCCGTTCTCGCCAACAAGAACATGTACCTCACCCTTTTCCACACTTAAGTTCACCCTGTCTAAGGCGACTACGCCTGGAAATTGTTTAGTGATATCGCACATCTCTAACAATGTTTCACCAGTCATATGAATATTTTTTATCTTTCTCCCCGGTATGAGTTGAGAAATTGCCTTTTGACGTTACGGAGGAGTAATCTCCCCGTTGGGGTCCCATAAGTCTTCCCAGCTCTGGTTTAGTTTCCATAAAAATACTTGTCCTTTAATAAGTCGGCAATTTTTATCGATACCCGCGATTTCTTTCATTTCTTCCTGAGTAATAGGAGTTGAAACCGCGCTTCTTAGATTTGCCAGATATTCGTTTCGGTTTACCGAAAAAGGAATCGGAACCTGTCCGCGCTGAATTGCCCACTTCACGCACACCACTGCCGGGTGGACGTTCAACCGTCTCGCTATTTTTACGATCACCGGATCTTCAATGTCAATGGTGTCTCCATCCGACCGGTCGCGCTCGGGCCGGAGCGGTGAGCCGATCGGACTGAACCCGATAGGTATGATATCATTATCGAGTAAGAACTTGAAAAACTCCGGCTGCTGGAAGTGCGGGTGCAGTTCCAATTCATTGCAAACGGGTTTTATTTCCGCGTCCCGCAGGAGCAGCTTCAATTTTGGGATGGTCATATTCGATGTGCCAATATGTTTCACCAGGCTCATTTCCACGAGCTTTTCCAGTTGTCTCCACGTCTTCATATAGTTTTCGTGAATGTAGGATTTTGCATCAGGATCGCGCGAAGTGACATCGACACCTTTAGCGTGAAAATTTGGGAATGGCCAATGTATCAGGTAGAGGTCAAGATAGTCCAACTGCAGGTCCTTGAGCGATTGTTCGCATGATGGGATTACGTCTTTCTCCCCGTGCTTATCGTTCCAGAGCTTTGAGGTAATCCACAACTCCTCTCTCTTGAGACCCTTTCCCCTCACCCCCCTGAGCACAGCACCGATGTTTGCTTCATTACCATAGACGGAAGCGCAGTCGATGTGTCGGTATCCTACCGCTATAGCCCCCTTTACTGCTTCGGCCACTGATTCGGCACTGAAACGGTCGCTACCGAAAGTCCCCATGCCGATGCACGGAAGTTTTGCGCCGCTTTTGAGAACCTTCTTGGGAACTTTATCCGGATCGACTCCGTCGGGGTCGCCGGTAAAAATCCGCTCTTTCTGAGTTACAGCCATTTACAGACCGCCGTGGATGATTTACTACTATAATTCATTTGATTTCTTCGTCGAACACCACTGCTACTTTGCCGCATTTGCCCTCATTCATAAGCGCATAGGCTTTGGAGACCTTATCGAGTGTAAAACGATGGGTTACCAGGTCTTCCGGATGGATGCCCCAGCGGACGAGACGCTCGACCAGTTCCTCCATGAGCCAGATGCTTGTTACCCACGAGCCGAAAACGGTCTTCTGCTCATGGATGATGTCAGGGCT
>JAFGHJ010000009.1 GCA_016930175.1 Caldifarciminota bacterium | reverse complement strand
GCGAACCCAATATAGGAACAGTGAGAACGCCTTCCCAGACATCGATTACAGGGGTTGACAGTTCTATGAGCTCCTCCCGCTGTGCCGCTAATTTCTTTTCTCTTTCCATTTCCCAGAGTTTCTTGCCGGTAATATCTCTTGAAATTCCAAAAGTCCCCACAATCTTGCCCTTTTCATCGTACCTGGGAACCTTAGTTGTCTCTACCCATTTTTCACTTCCGTCGGTATAAACTTCTTTCTCTTCTTTCTGCAGAGGTTTTCCTGTCTTCATTATTTTCTGTTCATCTTCAAAAGCAGGTCTTGCATGTTCCTCATCGAAAAGATCGAAATCGGTTTTCCCGATTATGTCATCCGGTTTTTTAAATCCCATATAATCGGAAAAAGCTTTACTTATCCTTACGAATTTACTCTCTCTATCTTTGAAATAGACGTTTTCCGGAATATGTTCCAAAAGAGAACTCAATAAACCCCTATCAAGTTTCAATTCCTTATTCTCTTTTTCTAAAGCGGCTAATCTTTTTTCCAGTTCCGCTATACTTTTTTGTTTCTTAGCCATTATTAACCTCCTGTATAATAATACCTGTAACTTTCCAATTTTTATTTTTAAACTTTAATTTATAATTTTCCATTTTGCTATTCAATTTTCAACCTTTAAAGGTTTTAAGTGTTACGGGACGCGCGCGATTAAAAGCGTAGCATCATCTGAACTCTTCTTGTATTTTTCAAAAGATTCTTTTGCAACCTCCATAACAGGCCTATACACGATGCGTTTATCTTCAAAATTAAAGGATGTTACTCCGTCAGAATGCAAAACTATCAAACAAGGTCTGCTAAGAGTAAGATGGTCTGTCCTAAGAGTTCTAATATTACTGCCCAATAAACCGTCAAACGAGACAAGACGCTTATACATTTCCGGAGTATAGATCTGCGTGCGGATGTTTCCCACTCCAAGATACTCTATTTTACCCTCTTTGCTCATACGAACAATACCTATAACACAGCCTCTGCTGCCGTGCAGCCTTCTATGTATCGTGAGAACAACTTGTTCAAGCTCATCTTTAAACTGATCTTCGATAACCTTTAAAGCTATGCTACTTGCCTCGCTGGCTTTGTCTCCATGACCAATACCGTCCACAACCGCCACTACAGCATAATCTTCATACCTTTTTATAAAATAAGCATCTCCGTTACTTTTAAAACCCGGCTTGGGACGGCTATAGACACTGGTTTGTATAATGTTATCTTTCTTCTCTGAAAATATTTTCTTACCGGTCAAAATAAATTTTCCATCTTCTACTTTAACTTTAACGTCTGTCAATAATCTTTTCACCGCACCCAGACCTATCCCGAGCGTATTGGCTGTACTGTAACCGTCGTCGAAGATTTCTGTCGTATTATGATTATTAGTCGGGTTTTCCGCTACGATATAAACACCTTTTTCCTCATCTTCTCCGAAAGAAATACTCAACTTACCTGAGGAACTATGCTTTATTATATTCTTTGAAATCTCCGTTATAACAATTCTGAGTTCCTCCAATTCCTTCTCAGTCAACCTTATTTTTCCTGCGAATTTACTCATCTCCGAACGAACTCTGCAAATATCTTCATCAGAACTGACAACAAACTCTATGGAGGGGAATATTCTTTTTATACTCATTTCAACTTCTTGTAAGCAGTTATTGTTGTTCCTCTATCGTTACTCTCAATTTTAAAATCGTCCATAAGATGTTTGGCGCCGATAAGCCCAATACCAAGCGAATTCGTAGTGCTGAATCCCTTTTCTAAAGCTTGCTCAACATCAGGAATGCCAGGTCCTTCATCCTGGCATATTATCTCTATACCCCCATCATCCTTATTAACTACTACCTCTCCCCGGTAAGCATGTTTTATAATATTTCTTGTAAGTTCAGAAACAGCTGTAGCAATCCTTGTCTGATCTATCCAGCGGAAACCTATACGTTCCGCCTCACTTTTTATTTCCCGCCTGGCAATTAAGACATCTATCTCTTTATTGATGGGAATGCGTAGAATTTCCTCTTTCATTTCATCTAGAACCTTTTTTTATCATCTCCCTTAATTTTTCCAAAGCCGAATCAAGTTCGAACGCAGTATTTATTTCTTCGAGATATAAGCCAAGTTCGACGAGCGCAACTGCAACTTCCGGCTGAATACCCACAAGTATAACTTCCTTGCCCATAGCCTTGAGTCCCCAGGCAATTTTCTGCAGCAACCTGCCTAGAAAACTATCCACGATATCAAGAGCTGAAATATCTATAGCAACTCCTTTAATTTTAGAATTATCCGCCTCTCTTATTATCTTTTCACCGGCTTCCTCTGCAGCAGTATCATGAAGTTCTTCCTGAATAGGAACAACAAGAATATCTCCTAAATGCATACGTGTTAATCTTGCCATCTTAATCCTCTTTTTCCTTTACATTGTTTCGTGAAATAACATATCTCAAACCATCTTTCAGCGTAGCCATTGTCTTAAGACCACCCATATCGATTCCGAGATCGGCAATTGTCTGGGCTATCTCCACTCCTACACCGGTCAATATGGCCATCGCACCCACCAGCCTTACCGCTTTCGCCGTACGTATCAATCGGTCGGCGACAGCGCTATCCACAGCAGATATTCCGGAAATATCTATAATAGCTACATCAGCCCTCTCTTCAACTATCTGGGTTAACAAACTCTCAGAAATCCTAGATGCTCTCTCGCTATCCAGAGACCCCAATATTGGAACGGTTAGTACACCTTCCCAAACATCGATTACAGGCGTTGAAAGTTCAATGAGTTCTTCCCGCTGTGCTTCTAATTTCTTCTCTCTTTCCTCCTCCCACAGCTTCTTTTCCGTTATATCTCTGGAAATACCTGTAATACCAATTACATTTCCTTTTTTATCGTATCTGGGAACTTTAGTTGTCGAAACCCAGGTGACTCTACCATCGGGATGAGTCTCTTTTTCAACCTTTCCTTCGATTGCATTACCGGTCTTCATTATTTTCTGTTCATCTTCAAAAGCAGGTCTTGCATGTTCCTCGGTAAAAAAATCGAAATCTGTTTTTCCCATTAAACCGTCCACGCTTTTAACATTGAACCAATCAGCGAGCGATTTACTCACTTTTATAAAACGGCTCTTTTCGTCCTTAAAGTAGATATGATCGGGAATTGTATTAAGAAGTGAATTTAATAAACCTCTTTCAAAAATGAGTTCCTCTTCCAACTTTACCCTTTTTGTTATATTATAGAAAAAAACAAATGAACCTGCAAACCGACCCTTATCATCGAAACGCGGATTTGACCTCGTTAACAAATAACGCCTTTCACCGTCTCCGGCATTCACTTCTATCTCAAACACGCTCTTTTTTCCCTTTTCCTTTGTTATAATATTCTTTTTCGCTTCTTTTAAAGACTCGGGACTTAAAAAATCAGTTAATTTTCTACCCATCAATTTCCCTTCAGTTACCCCAAAAACACTATCACAAGCAGGGTTTGAGAATGAAAATGTTAAATCTTCTTCAAGATAAGCAAAACCCTCACTCATTTCCTCTATCAATTTTTTATACTCTTCGTTCTCCCTGCGTAATTTCTCTATCTCTTTTATATTATTTTTTTCCGCCAAAATATTACCTCCCAATCATCAAATAAAATGCTCCCGTTTCAAAAATTACTTATATGATAGAATTTCTTTTTTACGATTAATAACATATTTCAAACCATCTTTCAATGTGGACATCGTCTTAAGCCCTTCCATGTCGATTCCGAGATCGGCAATTGTCTGGGCTATCTCCACTCCGACTCCGGTCAATATAGCCTCCGCACCCACCAATCTCACCGCTTTCGCCGTACGTATCAACCGGTCGGCAACAGCACTATCTACCGCGCTTATCCCGGAAATATCTATAATAGCCGCAGTTGCTCTCTTTTCCACTATCTCAGTCAAAAGAGCCTCGGAAATCCTAGATGCTCTCTCGCTATCCAACGAACCCAATACAGGAACCGTAAGAACACCTTCCCATACATCGATTACAGGGGTTGAAAGCTCTATGAGTTCTGCTTTTTGAGCTTCTATTTTTTCCTGTTTTTCCAATTCAAGGGTCTTTAACCTGGTAACATCTCTTGTGATCCCTAATGTACCTATAACATTTCCTTTTTTGTCGTAAAAAGGAACTTTTGTGGCGGAAAACCATCTTTCTTTACCATCCGGCATTTCGATTTTTTGCACTTTGTCAACTACAGGTTTTCCCGTCTTCATTATTCTTGCTTCGTCTTCACGCATCGTCTTCGCTTCTTCTTCGGAGAAAAAGTCGAAATCCGTTTTACCTCTAAATTCTTCTCTGGAAAGGCCTGTACCTTCGGCCTTTGATTTGCTTACTTCCCAAAAACGACTTTCCTTATCTTTAAAATAAATACGGTCCGGAATGTGCTCCAGGAGAGCATCAAGCAAGGTACCCTTGAACTGGGCTTCTTCAAGTTTCTCACGGAGCATTTTAAGTTCTTTTTCGAGATCTTTCTTATTCCTATTCTTTTCTATCAAAACTTGTCCTCCTATATATAAATTTTTTCTAAAAGACGATTCCCAAAACCCAAATTCAAGGATAAAACGATTATCCGCGAACCTCTAAAAACCTTATTACAAAAGAAATTTAAGAGAAAAAAAAATTTTGTCAAGGTATTTTTCCCCTCCTTACATCCCTTAACGTTTAAGGCCACAACACAGCCGAAATTTAAGATGGTTAAACACCTTAAAGTCTACTCTGATAAATTTTCAAAAAGCCGTTAAAATAAATGCAAAAACTATTCCAAAATTTAAGCTTATAAAAATCAATGACTTAACGAAAACAACTTTCGCAAAATAAGAAAGTCTTTCGCGCAATGCGATAAGCTGCTCTCTTTTACTATAATTTAGATTTTACTTTTTTGACTACCTCTTCGCCTACTCTATTTGAAGATTCGACAGCCTGGGCTCCCAGATGCGGGGTGCAAATAAAATTATCCAATTCCATTAATTTCAAATCCGTCGGCGGCTCTTCTTCGAAAACATCCAGGGCGGCGCCTCTGATTTCCCCACCTTTAAGTGCATTATAAAGCGCGTTCTCATCGATTACCCCTCCCCTCGCACAATTCACAAGATACGAAGTGTTTTTCATCTTTCCGAGTTCCTTTCTCCCGATTAAATGGTGAGTTTCATCGGTATGAGGTAAATGTAACGAAATAATATCCGAAGAAGTGAGCAATTCATCTAAATCAACTATTTTAATATCTGTACCCTGAACTTCCTCAACATAAGGATCATAACCAATTACAGATGCTCCGAAGCATTTAACCAACTGGGCTGTTCTTCTACCAATTCTTCCCAATCCGATAATACCAACAGTGCAGGAGCCGAGCTCATTTCCTTTAAGTTCTTTCTTTGGCCATTTCCCTTCTTTCATACTCGCAGTCGCCTTCGGAATATGCCTGAGAAGTGCAAGCATATGAGCCACAGCCAATTCTGCCACTCCATTTGTAGAAGCTTCAGGTGTATTTATGACCTCTATTC
Source organism: Caldifarciminota bacterium (assembly GCA_016930175.1). Taxonomy (GTDB): domain Bacteria; phylum Hydrothermota; class UBA3072; order UBA3072; family UBA3072; genus JAFGHJ01. The sequence goes on along the minus strand of JAFGHJ010000009.1, from coordinate 31,044 downwards.
CTTTCTCCCGTGCATATTCTGCATCTATATTATCGAGTCCTACACCAGCTCTTATTATAAATTTCACACTTCCTGCTGCGATATCTATGAGATCTTTCCTTATTTTCGTTCTACTTCTCACTATAACTCCGTCAAAATCGGCTATAATACCAGCCAATTCTTCCTTTTCAATCGAAGTATTTTCGACAACTTCGACTCCAAGCCCTTTCAGACCATCAACAGAATCCTTAGCTAAAGCATCACATATTAAAACTTTCATAAAAACCCCTCCTTTTATTTAACCACAAGATTAATTCAAGATTGTTTATTGTTTACCCCCCTAAACCCTTAAATAGCCGCTGATTTTCACCGATTAACACAGATCCTCCAACCACCCATCACCAAATACTTTTTTTAACAACAAAATAAAAAATTTTCTTATCAGTGTACATCTGTGTTCATCCGTAGCTATTATCTTTTTTTTCTCCGTGTTCTCTGTGAGTTCTTTTCAACACGATCAATTTCTCCGTGTCCTCTGTGGTTCTGTTTTATCATTCATTCCGGTAAAACATCTATCACAATTCTTCTGTTCTTATTCCTTCCTTCTTCAGTATCATTACTGGCAAGAGGTCGATACTCGCCAAATGCCACGGCAGCCAGCCGGGAAGGTTCTATGTCCACCTTAGAGATCAAAAATTTAACAACATTAACAGCTCTTTTCGCAGACAGATCCCAATTAGTCGGATACTCATCCTTTAAGCTCCCTGATATTGCCATATTATCGGTATGTCCTTCAATTTGAATATCCCTGTCAGGCATCTCTTTCAATATATTAGCAATCCTGAGTAAAGTCTCCTGACCTTCATCGCTCAATTCAACCGAACCAGGCGGAAACATTTTTTTACAGGGAAGCGTAATTGAAATTTCTTCTCTTTCAAGCTCCACTTCGATACCCTCGACCATATCTTTAATATCCTGGATCAAATAACTTGCTTTTTCTTCTTTAGCGAGTGTATCAACGCTTTCCATATTACTCTTTAGATCATTAACTATAGAAACGAGAGTCTTGTTTTCTTCCTTATATTCAAGCAGCGCATCATTAAGTGGAGAGTATTTCCTCACATAAAAAAATCCAAATAACAACAATAAAAATAAAATAAAAGAAAAGTAAAATATATCTCTTTTCATAAAACCCTCCTAAAAATCAAAATCATCAAGCATCTCGATCGGCTTTTCTATATTCTTTCTTTCTCCACTATGAAGCTCGCATTGCCTTTTAGGAACATTACCCTTTCTGAAAATCTCATTGGCGATATTTGGGCACCTTGAAGTTGCCAGCTCTCCGCTTTCGGAACAAATATATCTGAATTCTACGCCTTCGGGCACCGGAAATTCATAGTCCATTGCAGAATCACAAACCGCCTTCATAAATTCAGTCCATATCGGAAGAGCCAGAGCTCCGCCGCTTGCGCCCTTCCCTATAGTCCTTGGATAATCGTATCCCATCCATACACCCACATTTAAATCTTTGACAAAACCTATAAACCAGGCGTTTTTGAAATCATCTGTAGTACCGGTTTTACCGGCAGCAGGCTTTTTAAAACCACTACTTCTTGCATATGAAGCAGTTCCCCCGGGCTCAAACACACTCTCCAGCATATCAAGCATTATATATCCGGTAGCTTCCGATAAGACCCTCTGTTTAACAATTCTGCTTTCATATACTGTATTGCCATACCTATCTATGACTTTACGTATAAATATAGGGCTAACTTTCTCGCCGAGGTTCGCGATTGTCGAATAAGCTCTGACCATCTCCAGAAGCGAAACCGTCGAAGAACCGAGCGCAATGGAAAGAACGGGCTCTAGTTCACTTTCTATACCCATTTGATAAGCATATTCAACAACGGAAAAAGGACCGACTTCCTGACATAGATTTAAAGAAGCGACATTTCTGGACATTTTCAAAGCAGTCCTCAAAGGTATCCTACCCATAAAAGTCTCATCGTAATTTTTAGGTGCATAGACCTCTCCTCCCAATTCTTTAATCATCGGAAGGTCAAAAACAAAATCAGAGGGTAAAAATCCGTTATCGATAGCCGCCGTATAAAGAAAAGGTTTGAAAGCCGAACCGGCTTGTCTCTTACTCTGGGTAGCTCTGTTATATAAACTATGCCTATAATCTCTGCCGCCGATAAGAGAAAACACATAACCGGTCGCCGGGTCCATAACAACCATCGCTCCCTGTATATAAGGAATATTTTCGGAATGAATAAGGGAGTCCGGAATTTCTTCTTTCTTTTTGAGATGCCAGTTTAATTCGACTCTCCCCAGTCCCCATTCCAGAATACTGTCTGCAAGCATCTGCATATTCTGATTCATGGTGGTATAAACCTTATATCCGCCCCATGATATATAAGCTCTTCCAAAAAGGTTCTCCATTTCTCTTTTTACTTCATTTATAAAATAAGGTCCAATTATTTCTTTTTTTGATTGATCGACAACATGGAGGGATTCCGCAAGTGCGGAATCAAGCTCCACTTTAGTAATTGCACCTTCCTCAAACATCTCATTCAAAGCCAGATTGCGTCTTTCTATGAACCTCTCATAACTATTATAAGGAGAATAGATTCCCGGAGAACGAAGTAAACCCACAAGGGATGCCGCCTCAGAAACAGAAAGACTTTCAGGCACTTCATCGAAATAATAACGTGAGGCTGCTCCTAAACCATGATTACCGTATCCCCAATAAATTTCATTCAAATACATTTCGAGTATTTCTCTTTTCGTGTATCTCCTTTCAATCAAAAGCGACAGGTATATTTCTTCTACCTTTCGCAGGAGAGTCTTTTTCAAAGTCAGAAATATATTTCGTGAAAGCTGTTGCGTAATTGTACTTGCTCCCTGCCCCCATTTTCTTCCGCCGATCTTTCTGACTAAATTTACCCATATAACCTTTGTCAATCTCCTGATATCTATACCGCAATGATCATAAAATCTTTTATCTTCAAGAGAAACAACCGCAGCGGGTATATAATCCGGAAGAGAATCAAGAACTATCGGGATTCTCCTATGTTCATAAACTTCCAAAATAAGTTTATTATCTATATCATAAATACCTGTGGAGAGCTTCGGCTCATAGTTAGCCAATGAATCAACATCAGGCAAACCGCTTAATATCGCGAAATTCATACCGATAACCGCACCAAACATAAAAAACAAAATATTCAAAATAACAAATCTTCGTTTTTTCAAAGGAAGAAATCTTTTCAAAGAACGAACCCATTTAAAGAAATTCCGAAAAATATCAAAACGTTTCTTTCGTAGAGGATATTCTTCGTCTCTAGACATTATTTCATTCAAATCCATCATGGAATTATATTAATCCCCTTTATGTCAAAGTCAAGCCACACCCCTCCCCAAAAAAATTATTGAACCACAGAGAACACACAGAAAAAAAACACACAGGGAACACAGAGAAAAATATATATGTTGTTAAAAAATCTCAGCCCACAACCCAAAATTTTCTCACACAAAGACGCAAAGACACTAAGTTTTTATATTTTAAACCTAAAAGTGAGAGATACTTATTCAAGAAAATGTCTCGCCTGGTGGAATAGTAGTTGCCCTGTATTGAGCAGCTATTCCACCGGGCGAGGAGACCGAGCGGGCACGGTCTTTTATTGATAAAATGAGCAAGGGGTACTGTCCAAGAAAGCGTCTCGCAGGGTGAGCGAGCATGGTCTTTTGAAATGTAGCCATTTCAAAAGGAGCGAACCCGAGAGCCGAGTGGCAATTTCCACGTTGGGGGAAACTGACCACGTCTTTCTCGAATAGTACTCCTTACGAATCAACCCGCAGGGAAAACTGACTGCGGTTTTTTAGAAAGGTATACCCGAACGACAACCGCCGGGGAAATTGACCACGTCTTTCTCGGACAGCACTCCTTGCGAATCAAACTGTCGAAGAAATTAACCTCGTTGCCTTTTACATTAAAATTCCACTAATCCGACTAGTTGACAAAAACAATTCTCTCTTATAATATATATTTATGAAACTTCTTTGTGAATATAAAAGTTCAAAGAAAAACGATTACACACCGGCTCTCGACATAAAAGAAAAACCTTTAACAAATTTTTTTAATACTTCCCAGATGAGAAAAAATCCGATGCGACTCTCCCCGATACCGGAAAGAGAAGTTGTAAAACACTTTACAAGATTATCAGAAATGAATTATCATGTGGATAAGGGAATGTACCCTCTCGGCTCCTGTACAATGAAATACAACCCGAAAGTATGTGAAGATACGGCAAGTCTAAATGAACTTTTAGGATTACACCCAGAGGCTCCCGAAAGCGAAATTCAGGGCGCTCTGGAAATCATGTTCGAGCTCGGAGAATTTTTAAAAGAAATTGCAGGGATGGACGCGATAACTCTTCAACCCCAGGCCGGTTCTCATGGTGAATTAACCGGGCTTTTAATTACAAGAGCATATTTTAATTCGAAAAAAGAAGTTCGAAAAACAATTCTAATACCCGATACAGCACACGGCACGAATCCCGCGTCCTCAAGCCGGGCAGGATTCAAAACCAAAGAAATAAAATCCAATAAAGATGGAATTTTAGACGTAGAAAACTTAGAGAAAGCAATGGACAAAGATGTTGCTGCGCTCATGATTACCAATCCCAATACTTTAGGGGTTTTCGAGTCCAACATAAAAGATCTCTCGAAAGTACTACACAAAAACGGCGCTCTTCTTTATATGGACGGCGCGAATCTAAACGCACTAATGGGCATAGCTAAAGTGCGGGATTTTGGCGTAGATATAATACATTTCAATTTGCATAAAACTTTCGCGACTCCTCACGGAGGAGGAGGTCCGGGCAGCGGACCTGTGGCAGTAAGAAAGCATCTGTCAGAGTTTTTACCTGTACCCACAGTCGAATTCGACGGAAAACAATATAAATTCAACTGGAAACTCAAAAACTCTATCGGAAAAGTTTCGACTTTCTACGGAGCTTTCCAGGTTATGGTAAAAGCTTACACATATATAAGAATGCTGGGTGCGGATGGTCTGCGAGGGGCATCGGAACAGGCAATAATAAACTCAAACTATCTGCTTTCAAATCTAAAAGAAGAATATGATATACCTTATAAGAAAAATTGCATGCATGAATTTGTTCTCTCCGCTTCTAAATTCAAAAAAAACGGAATAAGGGCACTCGACATAGCAAAAGCACTTTTAGATCTGGGATATCATGCTCCGACAATTTACTTCCCTCTCATCGTAGCGGAAGCTATGATGATAGAACCAACGGAAACCGAATCAAAGGAATCCTTAGATGGTTTCATAGAAGCAATGAAAACAATAGCAAAACAAGCAGAAGAGAATCCGGACGTATTAAAAAATAGTCCTTGCACAACTCCCGTAGGAAGACTCGACGAAGTAAAAGCAAACAGAGATTTAGATGTCAAATGGTAAAAAAACTCGTTAACTTATAAAAAAGTAAAGGAGGTATTGTATGGAATTTTTAATTTTAGGCGGATTAATACTGATAATGGACCTCATAAAGAAGATCAATAAAGAGCTGAAAGACTCGGTAAAAGCTCTTTCCGGACTCAAGATACCAATCGGCATCGTTGTAATACTTACCAGTATCGGTTTCTGGGGAGCTCACGGGGCGGCCGGAACCCTGCAGGGATTGGTGGGTATTATTGCAGGAACAGTTCTTATACTCGACCTGTTGAAACTTATCCCTACAAAGAAAGAAACAGAGAAGCAAATTGACAATCTTATGACAATATTAACCGTGCCGGTCGGGATAGCAGCAATAATCGTCGGAGTAATCGGACTCTTCTACAGATAAAAGGGTTGATTTGACTAATTAAAACATCCCCCTCAAAATAAAAAGAGGGGGATGTTTTCAAAAATGCTATTAATAATAATATCTTTATCCGTTCAGGTCTTTTTCAGCCCAAATGGCGGAGCACGCGACGCAATAATAAAGGAACTTGCAGGGGCAAAAAAAGAAATAAATATAGCGATGTACATACTAACGGATCGTGAACTATCTAACGCACTCATTTCAGCAAAAGATAGAGGAGTAAAAGTAAAAATCCTTCTCGACGCAAAAAGCGCAGAAGAAATAGGATACTCAAAACACCATTTCTTAAGCGAAAGAAAAATAGACGTCAGATTGGACAATACCCACAGAACATACGGCGATAAATATGAAGGAATAATGCATAATAAATTCGCAATAATAGACAACAAAACCCTGATAACAGGCTCTTACAACTGGACCCACTCGGCGGAGGAATTAAACAACGAGAATCTTCTTATAATAAAAGATGCAGAAGAACTTATAAATAAGTTTGAAGAAGAATTTCTGAAATTGTGGGAAGATAGTAAAAACTTTAAAAAACCCGCAAGCCTGGACCCATATAATTTACGGGGCTTAAAAAAACACGTGGAAAAATGGGTAGTTATTTCAGGGAAACCTACCGGCTGGAATCTTTCCAGATCCGGACACCTTTTTATAGACTTCGGAGAAGAAAAAGAAGATTTTACATTCGTACTCTGGAAAGAAGGGGTAGAAGAATTAAAGAAAACGGATTTTAACCTCGAAGATTTGAATAAAAGAGAAATAGAAATCAAGGGAAAACTTATTGACCACAAGAAATACGGACTCGAAATAACCACTTCCGACCCCGAAGCAATACGAATTATCGAATAACAACGAAATTCAACCACGCCGGATAGTAACAACAAATAGCACGAATTACACAAATAATTTAGTTTTATTCTGTTTTATCACCGTATAGAATAGTAATTTTTTTAATATCAGTGTTATTCGCGTGATTTGTTATTTCTGATTTTTTTGGCTTAGGGGGGTTGAAAATTTTATAAGTTAGAGTAAAATTAAGTTCATGAAAGATTTAGAGTTTTTTGTAAATAACTTCATTAAATCAATAAAGAACCATAAATTATATCAAAAGGTATCTGAAACGACGAAAGAATTTATAGGGAAATGCTACGTTAATTTGACAAAAGTTCAGGAGGAATCAGGTCCGGTCGTTTTATTAATCAATGAAGATAAAATCATGAATGACTCACAGGTATTACATTCCGACCCTAAACGCCTGACCTCGATTCCTCTCTTCCTGTACCGTAACGGAATAAGATCTCTGACATTTCTCGAAGGAATAAGCGAAGAAGAACTCGAATCTCTCGTAACGATCATCGCCAGCAGAGAATATTCCTCCCAAATAGGTCTATTGGAAGACCTATGGGCATCAAAATTTCCTCACATAATCTACCACGCAGTAGAAAAAACGAAAAAAATTCAGGAATACGACGGCGACGTAAAAGCTCCGTCAGGAATAGCCGGCCAGGAGGTTACGATACTTCCGGTAAAAGTAAAGAAAAAAGATACCGTCCCAGGCGATCAACAGGAAATAGGTCTAAAGTATGAACAAAAAATATCATTAAATAGAGAACGCACTTCTTTCCTTTTAATCGAAAGTATAAAAGATCTTCTTTCTTATGAAACAAATCACAGAAAGAGAAAAAGCATTTATATGATTCTCAAAGATTCTATTCCTAAATTTCTTCAAGCCGGCAATCTTTCCGATCTTTATCAGACAAAAAAACTAATCGACAGTCAAAAGGAAAGTAAAAGCGAATTTGTCGAAATTTTAAACGAAATGAAAGAAATCATAACATCCAAGGCAGCTTTACAATTATATACTCACGCATTAACCTCCTCCAATTCAAACAGAATAAAAAGAGAAGCATCCGATCTTCTTGAATACGTTGGAATCGCAGGTGCAGATGAACTGATTAACGAATTGGAAATCTCAAGCGATTTTGTTTCAAAAGATTTAATAATATCTTTATTAAAGAACATTTTTGCCGAACACAAAGAGGAACTTGAAGTTCGACTGGTAAATTCTACGGGAAAAACTTTCTCGGTTCTATTACTAATTATAAAAAGATTAAAAGATCCATATTTTATTCCCTGTTTAAAAGAACTATTCGAAAAAAACAATCTGCCCCAAACAAAAGAAGTTCTCTTTTCTCTATTACAAAGAAAAGACATAATCGCATACCTGGATCATTCGGATCCTGCTGTTAGAATTACGGCTCTCGAAAAATTAAAAGCCATATGGACTCCCGAGGAATTCGAAATAATTAGAGACAGGATTATGTCGAAGCGTTTCTGGCATCTTACAATAGACGAAATTGAAGCGCTGTTACAGTTACTTTCCACTCTTAAAACCGACGATACAATAAAAATTTTCAGCACAATACTCCGAAAAGTTCCTTTATTTAAAGAAAAAATATACGAAATAAAGAGAATGGCTCTCCAGGCTCTGTCCAATATTAAAGACGAAAAAGCAGTCGAACTGATATCGCGATACAGAAATTCAAGAGTTTTAAAAGAAACAGTAGCGGAAATTTTAAAGAAATATGAAACAAACTGATATAAGAAATCTTATTCTCTATTTTTCTTCTTCGATTCATATAGCAAGGGTTTTCCAAACCAAAAGTCAGACTCTCTACCAGCATGCGAAGAAAATGCATCAATTCTTATCGGACATCTTTAAAGAATTGAAAAAAATAGAACTAACAATCTCCGATAATCATCTTTTCTTTAATGATGAAAGAGCAAGTGTAGAAATGGGAATAATAGGCAGGTACAGATCCTTAATTCATGATTTAAAAACCCTTTCGATAGGCTCGATCTTATTCGTTAATTTACCTGAACTCGAAGAGATCGTTTCATTTTTATGCTGTCTGGGAATGAATCTTGCCGCATCGAAACACTCCTTCGATGAAATTGCCGCTAGCTTACAAAAAGAAGGGGTTAAATCCATAAAAATAACCCGGATAGAAGACTCAAATCAGAGGGACGGCATCTTGCGTTCCATTAGAAAAGAAGCTCTTTCAAGTCTTCTTGAATCGATAAGCTATTTAAAGAAAATCACTATCGAAGAAGAAACAAATATTTTTGAAGCCCGGCAAATAGTAAGAAAATTTACGGAACTTCTTTTCAAAGAAAGAAGCTATCTTATCGCTTTGACCATAATTAAAGATATAGGTTCCTACACCTTCAACCATTCTGCCAACGTATGTATATTATCCATCGCTATGGGTATCGAGCTGGGACTTTCGAGAAAAGATTTGCTCGAACTCGGAATAGCAGCACTATTCCACGATTTAGGGAAAATAGATATTCCCGGAGATATCCTAAATAAGCCGGATACCCTTACGAACATCGAGTACGAGAAAATCAAACAGCATCCTTACCTTTCCGCCGAAAGAATAATCTTTCTAAAAGGCGTGGAAGAAGTGCCTGTCTTCGCACTCCGCGGTATCCTCGAGCATCATATCGACTACTCCGGAACCGGGTATCCCGACATCAGCTCAAAAAGCCCGACTCTCTTTGCTCGTATTATACGAATAGTCGATTCTTACGACGCAATGACAACACCGAGAATTTACCAGAATGTAAGAAGTCCTTTCGAAGCTCTCAAATACATCATAAAAAGTAAGGATATTTACGATCCTTCCCTGGTCAAAGTATTTCTCGACATAATGGGAATATATCCCCCCGGGACAATAGTTCTATTAAAGGGAAACATAAAAGGTGTTATGATTTCCGAAAATGAAGTCGCAATAGTAGAAAAAGGGAAGGTTTCGAAAAGCGCTCCTAAGGAAATGACAGTTTTGAAAGCTTTATCTCCAAACGAGGTGGATTTCGATCCCGCTGAGGTACTGGCGGCAATAGCCTCCGATAAACACTCTGAAAAAGACTCTGAAGATAGCTCTTAATTTACAGAAGCCACAAAATCGTTAAAGGGTTAGAGCGTTAGAGAGTTAGAGAGTTAAAAAATCAAATATTTTTATGGGAAGGGTGATTAACGCATCTACGCATATACGAACCAACTAGACCTAAGACCTGAGACCTTTCTTCCATCAGCTGTCAGCTATCTTTTCTTTCCCCTCGTCCGTTTTTATTTCCACTAAAAAGCGTGACAGAGCAATTCCGCCGATTATCATACCGAGATAACTGGTGAAAAATCTCCATAATACCACATATACGCCAAGAATCGACTTTGGGACAAGGTCTCTGAACAACCCATAAGCACTCCCCTCCGCAAGACCCGATGCCCCGGGAGTAGGCATAAAAGCCAGACCGTAAGTGAGAATAATCTGCAGAACAGTGGCTTTAAAGAAATCGGCTCGTACTCCCAAACCGCGAAGAAGAAGAAACGCTATAAGAAAATTAAAAACAAGAGAAAGTGCAGTTAAAAGATAGGCGTTGAAAAACGCGCCTTTTCTCTTAACGAACTCTTTTCTGAATACTTCTTTAAATTCTACTACACCCTTAAAAAATTTGCCCTTAAACTTTTTGGTAAGCCAGTCGGTCTTCGCGATAACAAATATGAATAACGAAATCCCGACCCCGTAGAAGATAGAAAGATACTTTACTATCCCCTGCATCATTCCCGCTGTAAAATATACCCGGTAATAATAAACAAGCGGAGCCAGTAAAGGAAGAACAAAAAAAGACAACAACCCTCTTGTAAATATCGCGGCACTCGCTTCCGGTATAGTTATATCTTCCCTTCTGCAGATGTATAACTGAAGAGGCACACCCCCAACCTGCAGAGGCGTAACACCGCCCAAAAATAAACCTCCTATGGTATAATAGAAAGCTCCGCTCCAGCTGATTTCTTTACCTAAAGCTTTTATAATATAACGAAGCCTCCATATATTGAAAAATTGACTTAGACAAGCAGATAAAACCGTTAGAATAATAAACAGGGGAGAAATCAATTGCAATTCTTCCTTCGTCTCTTTGCTGACAGTAAAGACAAGAATCAACGTTATCGCCAGAAAAGTTATAAAAAGAAAAATCCTTAATCCTCTAAAAAGATGAGCTTTGTTAAATTTCATACTCACAGTACCCCATTTTCATTCAAAACTCCCCTTTATTATAAAGATCCATCTGGAATTTGTATGTTTCACGCAAAATAGTATCTAAGTCTTTTTCATACTCCCACTCTGGGAAATGCGATTTGAATTTCGCAACCGAACTTATATACCAGATGTGGTCCCCTATTCTATTTTGCTCTTTATACTCGTAGTTCATTTTTTTGCTCGAAATTTTTTCTGTCAACTCTATAGCTTCGAGCATCGAACACTGAGAAAATCTGCTTCCGCCCATATTATAAACTTCCGCGGTTCGGGGTTTTTTAAGAAAATGATAAAAAGCATTAACGAGGTCATAAGAATGAATGTTGTCCCTGACCTGTTTTCCCTTGTATCCGTATATGTAGTACTTTTTTCCCGTGATCGCGCATCTCACAAGATAAGATAAAAATCCGTGAAGCATCGCCCCGGAATGAGAGGGACCGGTTAAACACCCGCCTCTGAAGGAAACAGTCTTCATACCGAAATATCTGCCGTACTCCTGAACGAGAACGTCAGCCGCCACTTTTGAAGCTCCGAAAAGAGAATGAAGGCAATCATCTATACTCATTGTTTCGTCTATGCCGTTATAAAAGGGATGGTCTTCGGGCAATTCATATCTTTTCTCCAATTCGATTAACGGAAGAAAATTCGGTCTATCGCCGTAAACCTTATTAGTAGATGTAAAGATAAACACCGATTCAGGCACAATCTGTCTTGTCGCCTCGAGTAAATTAAGAGTACCGTTGGCATTGACGGAAAAATCCGTAAAAGGCTCTTTCGCAGCCCAGTCATGGGACGGCTGCGCCGCCGTGTGAATCACACATGACGGCTTATATTCGGAAAAAATTTTCTTTATACTTTCAAAATCTCTTATATCTGTACTGTAATGTCTATATTTTTTCCCATGATTTTTTTTCAGTCTTTCCACATTCCACGCGGTAGAACCTTCATCTCCGAAAAAGTATTTTCTCATGTTGTTGTCTACGCCAATCACATCGAAGCCCTTTTCAACAAAAAAACTTACAGATTCGGACCCGATTAATCCTCCTGAACCGGTAACAAGTATCGTATCTTTTGCCATTATATTGCCTCTCTTATTAAAAATTTTGTTATATTATCGATAGAATAAAGACTCACTCCCCCAAAATCTTTAGCATTTTTCGAGATTTTTTTCAGCAGTTTGGGGTCTGATAATAAATTCTCAGCACATTCGCCAACCTCATCTGCCGTCTGCACCCATTTCCCTATACCCTTCCTCTGAAGCAACTCGGCGAATTTTGTCTCCTGCAGAGAACCCGCCAGCGGAGTTATCACAATTATAGGCTTACCTAAAGATGTTATCTCTGCTATGGTAACCGAACCCGGCTTGGTTATGACAATATCCGAAGCCCACATCCAATCGTAAACGTTCTCGACCTGCCCCATGGGATACAAATCATAAGGATAATCCATCTTCCCGGCTTTTTCTCTGTCAACGTCGTTCTTCCCGAAAATACCGATTAACTGATGAGGTACCTTTACCCGGCTTAAAGACTCGATCACCTTTATAAAATCGACCATCTTACCGAGAAGCCCTCCAAGCATCAAAATAGTAGGTAAACTGGTATCTATACCCAACTCCCTTCTTAAAAGGACTTTATCCTTACTATAAGCGGCTCTGAACCCTTCTCTAATCGGTAAACCTGTAGTTATTATATTTTTCTCCTCCACCCCATAATTCATCAACTCTTTTTTCATATCCGCGTGTGGGATAAAATAGCCGTCTATATTTTCATTCACCCATAATCCATGCGCGACCAGGTCTATTATGGCGCTGTATATCGGCACATTATCGAACCACTCCTTCAACATTCCCGCCATAGTATTTACTTCCGGCTGAATGGACAGAATTATATCGGGTTTACCGAAATTTTTCAAAAGATTTCTTCTTAACCTACCCAATTTGAATATTAATCTTATCGCTCCCCCATAAGGAGAAAGCATCCTTTTCCTGTTGGCTCTCAAATTGCTGTATCCGATTTTCATCATTCTTTTAAATTTCAAATCCGAAAATCTTCCGACACTGTCAAAAAAGGAAGCAAGCAGAGAATAATCCAGGAAATTTATACTCACAGTATCAAATTTATCTTTATGATATTTTTTAAGGTAATCTACGAGACTCTGGGTCGGATATTTATGTCCGCCTTTTCTTGAACTGTAAACAACCCAAAGATTTTTCATACAGCGGAAAATATAAAAATAAAAGGAGATATGTCAAGGCTTACTTAACCACAGAGCACACAGAGAAAAAACATACACACGGAGAACACTGAGAAAAAAATATATTTATGTGGTTTAAAACCCTCCCCCCACCCAAAAAAATTCTCACACAAAGACACAAAGAACACTAAGCCCCCCCCACAACCCTCTATTTTTGTTTATTTTTACTCGAAACACGAAACTCTAAACTCGAAACACTAATTCACACAGAGACACAGAGACTTTAAAAGGTTGGTCGGTTGGGCTGTTTTTTTAACGCTCTAACGCTTCTACGCATTTACGCACTAACTTTTGTTATTTTTTTGACTAATGACTGGCGACTAATGACTGATGACTAAATTTTACTCACAGAGTTTTTATTTGTTGGTCTGGAAATTAAAAAAATAAGACTAAGCCTATCAATTTCCGAATTATTTGTTAAAACTTTACATCTATTAACGACCTTTTTTATCTCTATATTTTTTGAAATCTTTTTTAAAATTTGAATTTAATAGTGCTTTGAAAGTACCAGTATCTTCAAAGTAATTAATACTTAAATATAAATCGCCTTTCTTCTTTAAGCATAATAGTTCAACAAAATCAGGTTTCTTATGATTTGAAACAAACACCCAGAAAGTATATCCCGCACCATAGAATTCTATTACATTATGTCCCCGTATTTTCCTTTGATATGGTAGAACAACGCGATTCAAATACTCATCATCATCAGGCGATTTTTTAACTATAATAGGATAAATTTCATCATCAATTATTGTATCGCTTTTATAAATTTTGCGCATTATTTTAAAATGCTTTTCAGAAAAAAGGGATTTTTTTCTTTTCCTTTCTGATAAGTGCATTCTCAAAACACAAGCAAATACAAATTTCTGAAATTTAAGAAAATCAATATTTTCCCAGAAACTATAATTAAGAATTATACCGTTCATATTTTTTTTATTTGTTTTACGTTTGATTTTTTTATAAACTGATGATTTTTTTTGATATAAGATTAAACTTGCATAACGGTCATAAATTTGCGACTCTGATTCGCAGCCAGGGCAAATTATTTGATCATAGAATCCTTTTTGTATCTCTCTTATATATCCCGACTTTAAGTTTGCAGATAGTAATTTGTGACTATTATAATAGCATTTTTCATACATCCATTCAGGGATTAAATGACTTTTTTTATGTAAATTTTTTACTATATTATTACAGAGTGGACATTCTACCATTTGTGATAAATTTTTAAAGGAAACAGAATGTAATTATCTCGCGTGTTTTAGCATTAAAATTACATTAATTTCTCTTTGGATTTCGATTGTTTTGTTAATAATTTAAAAATCAAGGCCATATCCTTTTTTACAAAGAGTATTATAGCAATTACTTTAAATGTTCGCCTATAAATTGGCGTATACCACGTAACATATCTTTAACATCGTCCTTTGAATACTCAGAGAATTCGCCATGGTCAGCATAATTCCTTATTTCAATCCAAGATTGAATCTTCTTTTGTATTATTCTATTATAAAGTTCTGCATCGGCACATTTTTGATTTAATGAATTTAAGTTCTCTCTTTTTTTTAATTTTATATTACTATTTTCAGCAATCTCTTTAAGACAGTTCTCGAGTACTGCTCCACTTAAAGAAGCTGCGGGATCTTTGTATTTATTTTCAAGTAAATGCTCTGCCATTTCTAAGAAATCATCGAAAACTTCTGCAGAAACAAGGTTTTTTATATCAAATAGATAACCATCTCTAATATCTTCTTCTAAAGAATCTAAAATAGAGAGACCCATTTCAACATTTCGTACACTTGCAAACTTAACCACTTCAAAAAACCTTTGTGTATAGTTATGATTATTTCCCAATGTTTCAATTAAAAAAGTCTGGACTTGGGCTTGCCATCCAACGAAACGGCCTACAGAGGCTTGACCAAATTTAGTTAAATCAGAACCTTTAGCCCTTAAATTGCGAATACGCTCAATGATTTGTTCGTCAAGTTTCATTTTACCAACTATTAATTCCTTTCTTAACTCCTTCTATTATTTAAGGACATGAATATAAGTTTTTTCTACTCAAACAACATACCCTTCTTATACTCATAGTATAAAAAATCATTCTCATAAGTCAAGGGGTACGGTGCGGAGCACCGAGTCATCAGTCACGAGTCATTGGTCAAAAACAGCTCACAGCTTTCAGCTCACTGCTCACGGCCAATAGATTCTTCAATGTATTCCTTGAATAATAAAACTCTTTTCTTATCCCCCGGGTTTATTAAAAATGGCTCTATATCTTCAGCCAGTTTTTTAAAATCCAGATTTTTTGTTTTTTGAATAAGTTTCTTTTTTAATTCTCCATAACCACTGATTCCAAGTTTATCTTTTAAATACTTAATGCTTGGCTTTGTTAGCCCCAGAAGGAATACCGTGTCGTAAAAATCTCTTCCCATAGCTCTGGGGCGAGTAAAAATTGCTGTTATCTTCTGAGCAAGAAGAATATCCGGGGGAACTATATTGCTTCTTATAAATATATCAAACTTATTTATGATTTTTTTGTCCGGATTATACTCGAAATCCTGGGGTTCCATATCTAACTGTATTGTCAATTTCTCCGCCGGATGTTGAGAGAGACCGTATTTATAAAGAACTTCCTTTATCTTTATATAAGACCTGAACACGCCGTCCGTACTATTTTTTAACTCGACCTTATAACCTTCTAATTCAAGTCTTTTTTTTATCTTTTCGGCAAGCTTCAGAAAATTTTTCTTGTCAATTCCACGGTTATCAAAATCCAGATCTTCGGAGAATCTTCCGTTCGAATGAATTATACGTATAGCCGTTCCCCCCATAAACGAAATCTTGCTTCCTTCGTTAGAGTCGAATATTATTTCCAGAATCTTATATTGAAGATATTCACGGAGAATATTTCTCTTAAACACTTTTACATTCTCGGTATAAAATTTTTCTATCTGTTCTAAATCAAGCATTTTTCATGTACCCCATAAAAGAATCCACTCTTCTTTTTAATGTTTTTTGACGAAATACAGAAAGGTAGCTATCTATTTTTTCCGGGTCTATATTGCTCCGGAATTCATCATAATTTATTCTCAAAGATTCAAAATCTGCTTTTTCCCTGACTCCGGGATTCAAATATAAATAATCCAGAATACTCTTTTCTATACTTGCTATTTTATAATGCTTATCGCCATAATTTTCGATTGAATAGCCGAAAAAAAGCTCAGGCTTTACCGTTCTGTAATCAAAACTCCCGATTTTAGTATCGAACGAATTGGTCTTTCTTGTTGTAACCGAAGTTACTATATACACGCTTTCGGGAATTAAATGATAATACGAAAGCGCCATTTCCAAAGAAATATAAGAAGGACTATAAATGCGATTAGCTATCTCAAAAAGCACATTCTCGTTAAGCTCCAAATCCGAGAAAATATAATACTTATCGATAACCTTCTTTATGTAACCCTTATCCTGCCATTCATTCAGGCTCCTTCTTCGGAAATTCCCATCGATATTCCTTATATCGTTAAGGGAAAAAACTGTGAAATCTTTAAATTTTTCCTTAAATTCTATAAAATTCATTCTATTTCTTTATAATGTTATTTTTAGCACTATTTAGAAATAAAATATATAAATATTTGAAAAAGTCAAGGGGTGCGGTGCGGAGCACCGAGTCATCAGTCACTAGTCGCCAGTCACTGGTCAAAAAAATTTTTTGTAGAGTTTAGTGGTTCAAACTTCAAAGGAAACAGAAATCTATATAATAAACTTTTCCTTATTCCCAAACTTCCTCAGTAGGAGTGTATTTTATAACATGAAGATGGGTATCAGTTCCATCTACACAATAAATATTTAAATCTTCATCGATATAGGGCCAAACTGAAATTATTACATAATATCCTTTGTAAGGGATCCCATAGCCCAGGGGATAATAACGAAAATAGTCCGAATTATGACTGACCGTTGCCTTTATCTCTCCATTCGAATTCTGAAAAACAAAACCCCCACCAGCGTTGAATACCACTCTCGAATCCTTCGATTCATTAAAAACAACTGGAGCCTTATCATAATTTATGTTTATTTTTCTCTTTCCAAGTTTTATTGATTTCTTGTACTGGTTGAAAGAATTACCGCGTAGGTAGTTAATGCTTATTGGGATAACTCTTTCTTTCTTGTTAAATTCAAGAGGGACGCCTGCGGTTATTTCCATCTCCCAAGAACCCCAGAGGTACATCATATTATCACTCTCAAAGAAAATAGCCGGATACACATAGTATCCCATAAAGGTAAGGCTATCCAAAATGTTCCCCTTCTCATCTATCTTAAAAACAACTTCACCTGAGCTACCTGAATGTAATAATGCTGTAGTAGACGAGCTTGCAATATAGATATTCCCATTCCCATCCACACCTATACCTTCCACTATAGAAAACCTCAAATCCTTACCCCACTCTTTTGGGATGGATATGCCTTTTTTAAATTTCCCTTCTTTATTAAACACATTAATCCTTTGATTATTTGGATCAACAATATATACATTTCCATAAGCATCTATGGTAAAACTTGTTTTATATTCGTAAGATTCAGGAAGAGGTCCAAGTCCAAACTCCCCAGGTTCATCTCCCCATTTTGCTTTTACTATTACCTGTTCGGTAAAAAGTTCGCTAACTATCTTGGTATTTTTTACTATTTCTTCTAATTCCTCTATTACTTTAAGATTTCTCTCTTCTCTTCCAGTTAATGTGATTTCTTTCTGTTCAGGTTGATACCAATTCATCTTGCCAAAGAACTCTTTCAATTCGTAATTATCAAAAATATACCCTTTCCTGGCGTATATTTCGTTGTGCAATAAACTAAAGTAACGAAGAAGTTCTTCTTTATCAATTTTCTCATTCTTTGTTATATCTTCTAAGTCTTTTTTTCCGATTTTACCATATTTAGATTTATCTATTTTTTTGCTAAGATAGGAAGGACAATATTCAATTGAATAAGGCGTGTATCTTTCCTTATCCCCCACATATCCCTTCTTCTGAAAATACTCAATCTCATCCTGAGTCCATTCACCAGTAATGTCAGAATCTATTACTTCCGCCTCAAATGCTTTTCCGCCCCCAATCGCTGTAGATACAGGTTTAGCCTTTTTTTCAATTTCCTCACTCGCATTCTCCGCCTTTGTAAGTATTCCGGTTAGAAAACATATCAATAAAAAGATTAACATTAATTTACGCATTATACCTCCGTGGGAGGGGTCGGTGTTTCCTTTTTTTATTTATAAATATCTTTTCGATGGCCTATATGAAAAATAATTATTGATTTATCTTTATCATTAATCTCATAAATAATACGATAATTCCCTACTCTTATTCTCCACCCATCCCTACCTTTAAGCTTTTTACATCCATAAGGTCTTGGATTCTTACTTAACTTTAAAATAGTTTGCTTAACTTTTTCGTAAACGTCTATCGGTAAATCAGAAAGTTCTTTTTGAGCTCTACGGAGAATTAAGAGAGAATAATTCATCCCCGGTTTTTTTCGATTTCTTCTATGGCTTGTTCAAACGGTATTACTTCATCTTCTGAAGCCTTTGCTTTATCATAAGCGTAAAGGGACTCAAGCTCCTCTAATTCTTTAAGAAGTTCCTTATATTCGGAAAAACTAAGCACTACACCTACTTTTTTTCCTTTTTTATCAACTAAAAATTTTTCAGTTAGAGTTTTCATTATCCCTCCAAAAAAACATATATTAAATTATAGGAGTATTTAAATCAAAGTCAAGACTAATTAATCTATACTCTATTGGGGGCAGGTCTTATTTTTTGAATTTTTATTTTTTTATACATTTTACCTCTACGGTAGAGGTTTGTCAGCTGATCATTATAACATAATGTTTTCATACTCATAGTATGAAATTTAGTGTACGTACCTGAGATGTCAAGAGGTTTGCGTACGTACAAGTTGGTAAGTTGGTTCGTGGGATAGTTGGTTTGTAAAAAAAACTCAAAGAATTCAAGGGCGCAATGCGTCGCATTGCGAGTCATTAGTCAGAAATGGCTATCCGTATACCGCCTACGGCTGACGGCAAAAAAAATTTCAAAATATCAATCCTGTTTGATCTTTATTATGGTTTTTTTCTCTTTCTATACTTATTTTCGTCAATTACAAATAAAGTAGATTTAAAATCTTTTTCTCTATTTAATAAGTTTTTAAGGACTTTATGACATCTCTCCATCGAAGATTTATTTCTCACTTTTAGCAACATTATTCCATTATGGGATGATGGGGGATATTTAATTATGTTTCCAAAACCCCTGTCATAAGTTACAAGAATATATCCTTCCTTTTTAGCAAGGTCGAATATTTTTTATCAGACGCGCCTGACAATTTATGATCATTTACGGTTACAGTTTTATATTTTAAGTTCCTTAGAAATTTCTCTGTTTGAATGGAAACACACTCATCGATAAAGAAAACAGGCATTAATCAGCTTTTTACGTAATGAATCTCTTCTTCTTCAAGAATTTGAGTGAGATATTTAATACAGGAAAGTATATCTTCTTTTTTAAGAATAGGATAATGTTCCTTTATTATTTCTTCAGGTGTTAAACCCTCACTCAATAATGATAAAACCAATTTAACGGGAACGCGAGTCCCTTTTATATGGGGTTCCCCATGGAGTATATTTTCGTCTACTTCAATTCTTTCAAAAACTTTCATTCCTCTTCACCTCATTTTTCAATAATAACTTAATTTAACACAAATGTCAAGTTTGATAGTTATGGATGTTTAATATAAATACTCTTTTGGGGCCAGATCATCTTTGAATTTTTATCTTTTTAAACATATTACCAGTCCTTATACTCATAGTATACTAGCTTAATTAAGATATACCATATGTCAAGTATTGGGGAAATCTTAATTGACCGATGACCGAGGACGGGAGACCGAAAAAACAAAACCCCCCAACACTATATTCAAACGATCTTGACAGGCTTTAACTTTTCCTTTATAATAAAAAAAATGAAATTTCTAAAAACCTTTTCACTTTTATATATAACATTAACTCTAATACTACTTATACAATTACTGTCCCAGGATCAGCCCCCCGACTTTGGGGCAATGAATGATGCTACAAAAGACGCAAACAAAAAAGTATGTAAAGCTTGCTGGTTCGGAACAGGACTAACTATTGTTGGAGCCGGAATAGCATTCATATGGAGTGCTCCGTCTCCTGACCCTGCTGTTTTTGTGGGTAAACCGCCAGAATATGTTGAAGCTTATACTTATCATTATAAAAGAACGGCAAAGAACACCAGGATAGTATACAGTATGTCGGGATGCATCTTTTCTGTTGTCTTAGTAGGAGGTGCAATACTCATACCCATAGCTTTCGAAACAACATATGATTGCATAAGCCCGGACCCATCTTCCTCGTGTTTTGAGGACTTTAATTAAAACAACAAAAAATACCCGCACTAATCCACGAAAATAATATTTTCAATTTCCAATTTTCAATTTCCAACTTGCAATTTACAATTAGACACTAAAAGTGTCGATCACCCCCCCTTGACAAACATTCAAAAAAACTTATCATATATGATAATAAATATGGAACGTACTTTAGCGGAAAAGTTTTCAAAAGAATTATCAATCGATATAACGCAGATCGTAAGGGAATACTATGAAATTTTAGTGTTGCGGGGTATTTCAAAATTCCCCGAATCAGAATCTTTGATATTTAAAGGAGGAACCGCTTTAAGGCTGGTTTATAACTCTCCGCGCTTCTCGGAAGACCTCGACTTTTCCCTGACCAGGGATATCTTAAAAGGAAAGTTTAAAAGCATAATAAAACAAATAATCTCCCCATTTCCGGAAATGGAAATAACAGACCTGGCAAAAAAAAGATACACATATTTAGCTGAAATAAAAATAAGTCAAGATTATCTCCCTCTCCCATTCAGGATAAAAATCGAGATTTCAAAAAGGTTACAAGAAAATTATAATTTTGAATTGAAGATGATAAAATCGCCCTGCTCAATATACTCCGTCTTACTCCAGGTTGCAACTATTGAACAGCTTTACGGGGACAAGCTATTATGCGTAAAAAACAGGAAAGAACCCAAGGATTTTTTTGATCTATGGTTTCTATCCGAGTTATTAGGAAAGAAATATGAACCAAAAACCAAAATAGACATAAAGATATTAAAAAGAGATTTAAGAAAATTTTTACCTGCCGAGTTTTACAAAGTTATCGAGGTTTTATGAAAAGCTTTAACCTATTAAAAGAAATTAATCGAATAGATCGGAAATTTTTTACCGTAGAAGACCTAAAAAAAATTACTGGTCTTAAAAGGAATTATTTATATCTTCAATTGAGCAGGTGGGTTAAATTGGGAATATTAGAAAGAATCGCTCAAGGAATCTACGCGAACCCTAACGCTAATATAGAAATCGAGGAAGTAGCTTCTTTTCTTTATCCTCCGAATTATTTATCTTTCGAAACCGCTTTGGCTTCTTACGGAATTCTTAATTTAGTGACGTACACCCTGACTTTCGCGACCACAAGGAGAACAAAAACCTATAAAATTCGCGGGAAGGAAGTGCTTTTCCGACAGGTTAAAAAAAGTTTATTTTTCGGCTATAAAGAGAAAAAAGGGGCTTATATCGCCTTTCCGGAAAAAGCTTTCCTCGATCAGGTATATATGGTTAAAAAAGGGTTAGCCACATTACCTATAAATGAAATCGATTTAAAAAAACTATCAAAAAAAGAAATAAAGAAATTGCTCCCATCTTTCCCGAACAATGTTCGAAAATTTACCGAAGACATCGGAATCACTTAAAAATTATTCTCATAAGTCAAGGGGTACGGTGCGGAGCACCGAGTCATCAGTCACCAGTCACTGGTCAAAAAAACAATCAAAGTAGTGCGTTAGTTCGTGGGTGCGTTGGTGTGTAAAAAAACAGACCAACGGACTAACTGACCAACAGACCAACCTTTTAAAAACTTTGTGTCCTCTGTGTCTCCGTGTTTATCCGTGGCTAACTACGGGTTGTTATTTTAACAATTCTAACATTGTTTTTTTTGAGAAGACCTTAAGATCATTTTGATTTTCGATGAAGGGCTCTACGTCGCTTACCACATAATCCCAGTCGATTCCTTTTATTTTCGATGAAGTTACTTTTTTCCAATTTTCTTTTTTAATAGAAAGACCCTCATATTTGGTTTGCTTTAGGGCATTATTAAGATATTGGAAGTTTGGGCTGAGATCTTTCCATCTGCTGAGATAAAACCAGAGATCATAAAAATCTCTGCCCTTTGTATATGAATGCTGAAGGACTGCGTGTAATTTGCCGGAAAGGAAAGATGCCCTGTCGTGATGAATAAACCCAAAGGGAAAATACTTATTTATTAGAGAAGATTTTGTGTTATAGCCTTCGGGAGGTTTTGTGTCCACTTCAATCTTTACTCTGAGTTTTTCTCCTTTTTGTCGACTTAAACCCATTTCGGATAAAAGGTCATTGAATTTTATAAACGCCGATCGAACAGCACCCTTAAAGTTTGTTGTTACGCTTACTCTGTATCCCTGTTGAGGCAAATGATCCATCATTTTTTTAACGACTTTTTCTAAATCGAATTCATTTTTGTTCAGCGTATGAAAATCCAGATCTTCCGAAAATCTTCGTAAATCAAAAAGAATTCTCAAAGCGGTACCACCATGAAAAACGATATTATCTAGTACTCCTTGTTCGAACAACTCTCTTAAGATAACGTGTTGAAGATATTCCCGGAGTTTGTTAAAAGATAGTTGGGGATTCTTTTCTTGCGAGACAATGACTAAAGCTCTTTCTTTCATGCAATCTCCTTCGAATAAATTTTAGTAAAACGTTTCACACCTCTTTTTCCCTTTGGGCTATCGAACGCCTCCGCGTACTTCTGAAGTTTTACTTTTTTTATAATCGATAGATTCTGAAATCGCATTTCCTTTATTCTTTTTTCTGTCCATTCTCCTCTAATCAGAAAAAAGAGATCGAGGAGAACTTTCTCAGGTTCACCTAACATAAAGGTTTTCTGATTGGCGGCGCTACCTTCCTTCGGATAAATAGCGTACCCCCAAAATCTTTCCCCCTTTATAGAATGGTATTTAAAATTACCTATCGGCGTATCCCATTTCGCGGTTTTTTTTGTGGTTACCGCTTCGTACGTATGAACCGATTCAGGAATTATACCGTAGATACTTAAAGCAGTTCTTAAACTGATATAAGAAGGCCTGTATAGATAATTCGAAATGTATTCGGGAGAGGGTTCATTTCGTCTATATTTGCCCGGAAGAAGATATTTCCCCTGCCTAAGTTTCAAGAGTTTCCCGTTGCTTACCCAGCGAGAGAGACGAGCTTCGATCTGCGCCCGAGGTTCTTCAAAAGCAATGCGAACTTCGCCGCTCTCAAAAAAAGGCCTATCACCAAATAAATCTATAAGTTTTTCGTAATTCATTTCTATTTCCTACCATTTTTGATAAGTAATAGAAATATATATCGAATTTATGATTTGTCAAGTATACCACCCCCTTGACAAATTTAAAAAAATTATTATAATACTTTATATAACAAAGTACTTTGTTATTAGGGGGCGCTATTATGAAATATAAAATTTTGGTTCTGTTACTGCTTTTTTCTTTCTGTGTAATCTATGGCAACGAGCGGGAATCGATAGAATTAAAAAATCCAGGTAATGCGGTTGGCGCATCCCTGGCGGGAACGCTGCTTCCCAGCATGCCGCTTTTATTGTGTATGGGAACACAAGAAAGCGATGGTTCTATAGTCGCGGGAAGTTTTATTTTATCTCTTGCGGGGTTTGTTATCGGTCCAAGCGCGGGTCATTTTTATGCCGGGAATAGCTCAAGAGCACAGAAATCCATGGGCTTAAGAACAGTTTTTGCCTTAGTCGGTGGTGCCGGTATTCTTACAGGATTTGCCAACTTATGTCACGAGGACTTTGGCGCCGCAAAAGGCGGCGCTGCAATAGCTACTATTTCAGGGATATGTATTTTAGGTTCAGCTGCATATGATATTTCTACCTGCCCCCAATCTGTAGAGAAATATAACAAGTCTATCAGCGATCACGGCAGGCTATACTTTTCTCCAGAGATAAATTTAAAAGATGAAAGTTTTGGACTATCGCTTTCGTACAGATTCTGAGCTTGAGTCTATTGAGGTCATGTCTTGTTTTCTGCCATTTTTTCTTTATAATAATTTAAACAGAAAATGAAGTTCTTAAAAATTTTTTTTCTTATGTATTCAATATCAATATTTATTCTGCCCGTACGGTCAACCGCAAACAAAAGACTCGATCTCGAAATGGCAGAAACGCAGGGGAAAAGAGCCGCGAATGAGACTTTCGATGCGTTCGATAAATGCTGCTGGTTTGGTGCGGGAATGACTGTAATCGGTCTAGGTGTATCTGCGCTCTGGAATCCTTACTCTCCTGACCCCGGAGTTTTTGTTGGTAGATCTCCGGAATACGTAAAAGTTTATACATATGCGTATAAATCAACAACAGAAAAAGCTCAAAAGACTTATAGTCTTATTGGTGCTGCCAGCGCTATTGTAATCGGATGCGTGTTAATAGCAAATGGTTGCGGTTCCTCTTCATGCAGTCTGCTTCCCTCTTCATCAGAAATGGGCGACCCTTCCTGCTTCCAAACTGAGTAGTCCTAAAGATTGACCCAAAAAGAGAAATTATTATTTTTTTAAACATTATACCTCTATTTTCAGCTTTCAGCTCTCAGTTGTCGGCTATTCTTCTCCCATGTAAAAATTGGAGTTCTGTTTTCACTATTTAACTATTTATCTATTCAACGATTCAACTGATACGGAGTATCCGTATCTATCTTACTTTCACCAGTTTTAAAGTCTTTCGATAATCTCCCGCCTTCATTCGGAGGAAATATATCCCCTGAGGCAGTTCGGTTGATCTTACCGAAGCCGAGTAATAACCGGCTTTCTTAGTCTCATCCACAAGGGTTTTAGCCTTTCTTCCCAAAATATCGAAGAACATAATCTGAATATCACTTTCTTCCGAAAGAGCGTATTTTATTTCTATATTACTGCTCACCAGAACGTTTGACATCCTGAAAAGATATGTTGAATCGGGAATCAGTTCATGGATTCCGGACTGCGAACCCCATTTATAAAACCCGTTTGCCGGGTATCGAACGTAATTGCCGAGCAGAGACGCGTCTTTGGTTTTCAGGAAATATTCAAGAGTGTCTCTGGATAAGACAAGAGAAAAGAAATATTTGTTATTCCTACAGCTATCCTCGGAAATCATATTTATTGTCTCTTCGCTTTTATAACCGAGAGAATCCCATGCTATACCGGATATATCCGTAAGAGCTGCCCATATAACTAATTCGTTTTCACCTACATCGTTTACCTCTATGCTATCCATTACCGGAGGAGAAACATCGATAAATACCTCCCTGCTGGAAGACAAAAATGAATCCGCGGGATTACCGAAAGAAGCCATTATTTTATATGAATATTCCTGATTTTCCTGAGTAGATTCATCCGTATAAGTACTCGAAGTTAAACCTGAAGCTATTTTTGTCCAGTCGGATTGTTCTGTAGATCTAAAAACATCAAAAGTAAGTATTTCTGAAGCGCCCCTTATCTTAGGCGTGGGAAGGTGTGAGACTATTCCGTCTATCACAAGTTCTCCCGAGGTCGTCAAATTCCACGTGCCGTTTGAGTCTATTGCGGTATGACTCCCCTCTCCGAAACCATCCAGAAGTAAGTTTAGCCCGTTTGAGCCTCTTACACCAATGAATATTCCGTTTTCGGGTATTTGAATATCCGTGAGGTCGAATTCATTGTATCCTTCGAAAGTTCCCGTGAATTCAAAAGAATCTGTTTTAGTTCCCGGTATCGAATCACCCGCGACCGTATATACCGAAACCGTCAGCGTATCGGAAAGAGCCCCGTTTTCCTTAACTATTTCAAGACCTATCGTTTTTAATACGGCAGGCAGACACTGGGTTGTAAACCGGGTCGCAATCGTATTTTCTTCTATATCGATTGTATCCGAACAGAGTCCGCAGTGATAGTAAACCATCTCTTCCGGCGGATTCCATGTTAAAATGGCATTGGTGTCAGCGAGGTAAGTTAAATCATTCCAGGTAGGTTTAAGAGGCGAAAGAACCCAGAAATCTTCGTTTCCTTCTTCGGGGTAAGTGGCGCGATTATCAGATTCATCTCTTGCAATTAAGGTATATTCGATATGAGTTCCGTTCGGATGAGAGGGAATCAAATATTTATGAGTATCTCCTCTCATCGAATGAGGTAAAAGAGCCTGCCAGGAAGAACCTCCAACGGACGCGATTCGATAATAAAGTGTATCATGGATAGGAGTACCGTTCGCATCCGGTCCGTAAATTCTTGCCATTAACTGATAAGCTCTATTACTCGAGTAGGTATTGGTAGGTTTTTCCAGAACGAAAATAACAGGCGCGGTAGAATCGGACACGTATACATCGAAATAGACGACAATTCCCGCAAGACTCATCGAGTCTTTGGCAAGATGCAGGTATAATTCGTTCATTCCTCTCCTGCAGTTTTCTACAGGATACTCAAACTCGAATTTATTCGGCATGTCTTTTTTAAGATCGAGATTAGTGTCTTTAACAGCAGAACCGGTCGATGATATATTCAAACCCACCATAATGTCTATATCCGAAAAAATCTCGGTTCGTATTTTTGCCTTTTCCCCGTTAAAATAGAAGTTTGTGTCCATCTTCGCGTTTTTGAAGTATACCGTTATTCCGTCCACATCGAATAAATGTTCTCCCGAAATAAATGCCGAATCGCCATCCGCGCTTAAAGCGGGTTTTCCCATTACCCATTGTTTCGCCAGCGGTACAACCCCTCCGGGTTTTGCAATTGGATTATTGAAAGGTTGGATAGTTAAATTAGGATTTAGGATTTGGGGGTTGGGATTTTGTTGAGACAGCACACCTTTTCCCTCTGTGTTCTTTGTGGCTTTGTGTGAGGAAAATGTTGCGGAGAGCTGTAAGCCGCCAGCCGAGAGCACTGTATCATTAATCCGGTAATCTATCGAATAGGTTCCCGACCTCGTCCATTCGGGAATTACAAATGAGAAATTCATTGTGTCTCTGGCAAGAACAAAAGTATCCCATATCTCTTCGGTTGGTGAGAAGTATACCCTGTACACAAAATTGTAATTTGTGTCGGGGAAATTTTTACACAGCGTCGCGTGAACGGTGTCGAAAATCTCATATCTCGCTTTATCGGTAAAGATAGTCAACAAACTATCAGAAAGGTAAATATATTTTTCATCCAGTACCACGGACCTTCCCGATGGATAGTAAATACCCCATCCGAGTTTTTCTTGCGATGAGTCGACCGGTACCTCGAAGGTAACTATTTCTCTCTGCGGTGGGAAAGTATCCAATTTTGTGCAGCCCAGAGAATTAAAATAAAGACAAATCGCGTCGATCCACTGGGTATCAGGTGATTTATTGGCAAAATTAATTTGCATCCAGTCATCAAGAATATATGTACCATTTCTTTCAAGCGTTATCCAGTTTCCTCTTCCGATGAAAGAGTCCGTTCGCATCTGAAAAATAAGCGAATCGGACAATGAAGCATTCCAATTTATCCTCACACTGTCGTAACTCCCGGAGTTTATGGGATCGAACATATAAACACCGGATGTATCCAGATATAGAGTATCCCTATCAGTTGTTGTGTTTAAAACACCTTTTTCCATACCTCCGAGGAGGAATGAAGTATCCAGTTCAAGTTCTCCGTACTGTAAAGAAGCGAGTAAATCGCCGCTCCAGAGCGACTGATTTTCTATCAATATCGAGAGGTCTGCTGTATCATCGATACTATAAACTAATTTATCCAGAGAATCGGCTGCTTTAATAACAAGACCGTTAACTTTTACATTAAAGAAAGTATCTATTTCGGGATAAGCGTTTTTTAAAATATAAGCATCCGCGAAATACTCTCCGCCTGGAAAGTCTTCGGGAATGAGAAAGTTATTTATAAACGTATCGGAAACTGCCGGTTCTATGACCGCGTACTCGTCTATACTTATAACATCCGCTAAATTAACTCTTATATTCCTCTCTCCTTTCGCGTTTCCGATATTTCTGACAGGGAATCTTATTATTCCGGAATCCGGTGTCGATACTTCGAGATTGGCAGGCAGTGAATCGAACCTATATATAGGATGGAATTCAATGTCCTGTGATTTTTGGCTTACGGGAATTCCTCCTTCACTGATTATCGATGTAAAAGTATATGTTCCTTCCGCTACCGGATCTTCGAGTAAAAACTCCAATGTATCTTTTGAGTGTAAGGGTAAAGAAACGAGCGAATCTAAGTAGCAAATAGGCGAACTTATTGTCAGATTTCCGGAAAAAGGACTGAATGACCGGTTATCCAGAACAGCGGTTAAGCGGACGGCTCCATTTGTATCGCAATTTTCCGAAACAAAAAGAGAATCGACAAATAACTGGTTATCGCCTACGACGTTAACATCCGAAGATGTCGAATCGAACATAAATGATTGAGAATCGGTAAATAGAAATGCCAGGAGATCGTAATCGCCTACATCATGCCTGTTAAACATAATGGGTATAGTATCTGTTTTTCCGGGAGAAAGGTATATAGCGGAGAAAGAAGTGTCCACACCGGCTCTTGTTAATTGCCGGACAAACTGGGAAAGCGTCATTTCTTTGCCGACCTTATGAACCGAAGAAAGCGCCATCCTTTGAGCCGACAAAACGGCAGTTGAGTGGTTGAGTTGTTGAGTAGTTGAGTAGTTAGCTGTCAGCCGAGAGCCGTCAGCTGAGAGCTGTGTTGCTGTAAGCTTTGTTGACGTCGAGAACTGTCTGCCGCCCGGAATAGATATTGCTCCATCATTACCATCTGTCTCATGGGTTGTTCCATCATCCTCCACCAGACAGAAAAGAGCATCACACTCTAAAGGATAAAGTCCGGCATTACTAACGATACCGCTCATCTCGATAGAATCCGGAGAGACTTCATACAGAGAATCGAGAAGGACAACACCATTCATTCCGAAATCTATGAATTTTTCTTCCGTGAAGACTACTCCACCTGTAGAAGCGATAATCTTCAATGTTCCCGGTTGTTCGGTTATAAATGTATCGACAAAAGTATGAAATCCTTCTATTTCAAGATTTACCGAATCGCTCAATGTATCCGATAAGAATATCCTTTTAACTTCTACGGAAAGACTGTCGAAGGAATAATTATAAACTTCAGAAGTAACGTTGAAAGGTAAAAGGTCCACTATATCCGAAGCATATATATCTAATGCCAACATTCTATTACTCGTTATAATGGGAACAAATTCTCTTCTTATTGTATCGGAAGAACCCACAATTAATTCCGCTTTTATAATCAAAGGCTCCTCGGGCGTAATAATGAATGGGAACGAATCCGTAGTTTCTGCCAATAAAACGAAGGATGTATCGACATACGTGGTTTCACTTTCGTTGTAGTATCCCTTTATCAGTAAGTGTAAACTGTCTTCTTCCAGAGGAAGTGGGTTTATTGTGATAGGATTTATCCTGAATGTATCTTCTACAAAGCCTTCTTCCTTGTCTGATTTCAGAAGGAGAGTCAGGTCATCTCCGATTACTGTGAATAATTTCCAATCGGAAGTTATTTTCTGAGGATAGCTCGAATTTGCTTTTCCCAATACACAATAATCTCCCGTCGGTATTGTATCTTTTATAGTATCGGCGAAAGGTACGTTATCAAATGGTGAGAGATTTAAGTCATATCCATTTTTGACAATCGACGAATCGAATACATTTAAGACTTTTAGGTTAAATAAACAATCATAAAACACAGGTGAATCTTGCCAGTCTCCCTGCATGTTTATATAAACAGGCGGCGGTATGTAATCAGTTCCGTAAAAACTTTCAAGAGGCATAAACTCCTCCCAGGAGTTACCTGGAACTTGATACGAAATCGAACCGGAATTCATGACATCCACATTATCATGACCTTGAAACAAAAATGTCGGCGGCAGGTTCTTAAATCCTGACTGGCCAGCTCTTATCAATCCATTTTCTTTTCCGAATTCTCGATACACATTAATCTCCATCGCATCCCAACCCCCACAAAGGATTATATCGTTGTTATAAAAAATCATGTCATAAAAACGTGGATAAGGATAAATTTCCGCTTCAAAATCACCTGTCGAAGAGAAAACTTTTAGCCCTCTTCCTCCCTCATCGTAATCTCCTCCAACTACAATTTTCCCATTATCAGAAATAGAAATTCGCTTGTAGTAACGGTGCTTCGTAAAATCTTCGCCTCCACAGAAAGAGTCAATTGATGTTCCTTCAATCGTCAAAATGTTTCTTTCATTACCTATATAAACCACGCCGTCATTATACTCAACATCTCCATAACCATACAGCATAGGAATAAACAACGCAGAAATACTATCTCCGTAATTCGAAAACTCCCATAAAGTTTTGGTTCCGGCTTCAAGAGCAAAAATATTGCCGTTATCTTTAATTGCGATACCTCTAAGGTGAAGGAATTCTCTATTCGGAGGTTTTATACACCCCATAAACTCACCTGTTGTAGAACTGAATTTATAAACCCAAGCTCCAGACGACAGATATATAATACCTTGCTTAACTTCTATATCCATAACAAGATAATATAATGATTTATCTAAAAGGAGTTTCAAATCATCAAAAAAATATGAATATGGCGATTCTCTTTTCTCAACATGCGGTAAACCCTCATCTAAAGGAT
>JAFGHJ010000048.1 GCA_016930175.1 Caldifarciminota bacterium | reverse complement strand
TGAAAAGATTCCTAAAGTTAGGATGTTAGAAGGTTAGAAAGTTAGGAAGGAAAAACAAAAACAACCAACAGCTGAAAAATTCCTTGACATTTATTCCTTTTTTCATTACGATTTATAGGAGATATAAATGACAAAAGAAGAAAAAGTCAAAATTCCAAAACATATGATCATAATACCCATTCTAATTCCTATATTAGTGTGTTTAATAACATTGTCATTGCATAATGGAGAGTTCGATTCGTTATTAATTATAACTCTATTGTTCAATATAGGCATGGAGATAATACCTTACTGTATTCTTGTAACTATATGGAAAAGAACAAGTGCGTGGAAAAGTATTGATAAACAATTTGGAATAAGAGGAGCTTTCGTCTTACTATTATTTAGTCAAACTTTTTGGGAGATAATTCATTGGATTAGTTATTACGCCACTCACCCCGATACTACATTTACAATTACAGTCTTTTTTCTCACTTCTGGCATAATTGGGGGCATAGGTTATGGAATTGGTTGGCTTATAGGTCATTTAGTACAAAAAACAACATAACAGAGGGGTCAGGTCTTCTTTGAAAAGTGTCAAGGGGTGGGGTTAAATTAAAAAATAGTTAAATAGGAAAAACTAAAAACAGCTGACGGCTTACTGCTCACAGCTCCCGGTTAAAAACAACAACAAAAAAACTTCGTGCCTTAGTGCCTTTGTGGCTAAAAAATTCTGAAACAATTCATAAAATGCTTACGTCGAACAGAATAAATGGAAACTAACCTATCAATGAGATTAAGCGATATATTGAAGAGAGTAACTGTTAAATAGTATTTTTTTAATGATATGAAAAATAAAGAATTAATAACAATTGGTAGATTTAACTGGCTTCTGGACGCTTATCCGGTAGCGTCCAAAATCGAATCAGCAGGCATAGAATGTTTTCTGCCCGATGAAATGCTCGCCAAATCGTCACATAAGCACTTTATTGGAACTTCTCGGATAAAACTTCAGGTGAGAAGAGAGGATGCTACCAGGGCTATCCGGATATTAAACGACGAACCGTTTGATACTCTTATCGTAGATTCTTCGAATCTAAGTTTAATGGTTAAATAGAGAAATAGTTTCTTCAGTAGTTGGAAGTTAAAATAAAAAAATCTTGTCGATCTGCGTTTATCTGCGACTATTTCCTTCTTGACATTTATTACTTTTTTCATTACGATTCAAAATTATGAAAATGCAAATAGAAAGCATAAAGGATATTAGAACTGTTATTGGTAAAATGCGTGACTCTGAATTCACAGAGGAGGATTTTGGCTTTGACTCTAAGAATGAAACCTTTTTTCTCCGTTCTTACTCCTCCAAAGTTTTAAGCAAAGAAAGAAAAGAGTTTTACCTGGAAATTTATAATGTAAAAAAATATAATCTTTTAAATTTAGATAAAACCAAAAAAGGTAAAGCAACAGGAGGCGTATTCAACACTATAAATATAGGACATAATGGTCTTAAACTATCTATAATAAGTCAGAATTTAAATATTGTACTACGATTGAGCAAACTCGAAGGAATTCTTAAAATTAAAAACAAAAAATAACCTCTGTGTTCTCTGTGTCTCCGTGGTAATACTAGGGGTTAGGATTTGATTATAAGTTCGTCGTTCGTGGTTCGTAGCTATATCCGGTCTACCGTCTTCGGTCAGACGACTCAATTTTAACCTGTTTACTTCTTTTTATCTATTCTCCTTCTGTTTTCCAGAGTTTAACGGTATTATCCGTACTTGTCGTAGCTATGACTTTTCCATCGGGGCTAAAAACGACAGAAGTTAAACCCTGCGTAGCAGCAACAGAGGATTGTATTTTCGCTCCGGTAGCAACATCCCATAATACAAATTCATCGGCTGAGCCGGTCAACAGACATTTTCCATCGGGACTGAAAGACACGTGAGAGACCCAATATTTGTGTCCGTCGAATGTTTTTGCAAGTTCCCATGAAGAAACTCTCCATAGTGAAGCCTTTGGTCCGCGTTCACCGGTTACCAGATATTTCCCGTCAGGGCTGAAAGATAAATCCTGAAGCCCTTTATTAAAACCTCCTAATTTTTTAATTAAATTACCGCTTGTGACTTCAAAGACTAAAACTTCCGCAGGAGTAAAAAAACTGCCCGGGTCTTCGCCTACAATTGCAGAAATGAGCTTTCCTTTAGGACAAAATTCAAAAATATCTACTTTGTTACCCGCAGATATTGTCTTTATTAATTCACCTGTTTCTCCATTCCAGAATTTAATGGTTCCATCGTCGCTTGAAGAAGCAAAAAGTGAACTATCGGGATTCCATTTTATACATCTGATCATCTTCTCATGAGCTTTATCTATAACCTTTTTTAGCTCACCCGAAGGAAAAGAATAAAGTTTTAGCTGATAGGCACCGTCGGAAGGCTTAAATTTGCCTACAAGATAGCTCCCGTCAGGGCTTAAAGCGAAAGGTTCTTCTACCTTTTCAATCGTCTTATAGGGTTTGCCGGAAGGCACTTCCCATATTTTTATTTTTTCATAATCCGAAGTTAAAAGAAGTTTGCCCTCCGGACTATAAGTAACCTGTGCGGGCCACTCGTTAAAACCATTCATCATTGCGAGGGATTTACCAGTAGCAACATCCCATATATTGACGTGGAAATCCTTGTTGCTTAAAGACAGGTATTTTCCATCCGGGCTGAATACAGCTTCGATAACTCCCTGCTTATGTCCGGATAGAGTAGCATATTCTTTGAACCCTTTTCCGCAGTCAGCCGATTTGATTTTATATGGAATTAAAGAAACGACTAAAAATAACAAAAAGAAAACTCTTATTGATTTTCCGGATATCTTAAAAAACATATATTACACCTCCTCTTTTAAGTTTAAAACCAACTAAATATAGATAAGTATTGAAACTTCGCAAGTATCAATAGTCATCAACAGGGGTAGACTTTGAAATTTGAAAAGAGAACTTCGTTTCCAGTCACCAATCATCAGTCAAAACAAACTAAAGCTGACCGCCGATCACTATCTCTAATTACACATTTCCTTCCGGGACAAATTTGTGTAATTAGAATTCAGCCTTTTGCCTTTGGCTTTCATCTAAAAAAACTTTGTGCCTTTGTGTGAGATTGTTTTCTTGGGTTGGGTGTTGGGTTTTAGACGGTAAGAATTATCCTGAAAATCTGCGTTCATCTGCGTCCCATTATCTTTATGTCTCAGTGCCTTTGTAGCTAAAACTCATATACGGTAGCTCTGTGTTCTATTCGAAGGATGATAATTAACTCCTTTTTTGGTGCTACTGAATAGATGACCCTCCATTTATCCACTCTATACCGATACAAACCCGCAAACTCTCCCCTTAAAGCTACTCCAAGTTCTAAAGGGTCTTTTGTTAAGTGGTTTAGTATCTTATCTGTTATTCTACGCGCTATCTTCTTGTCGAGTTTCTCGAGATCACCTATGGCACTCTTTTTCCATAATACTTCGTACCTCATAGACAACAAACCCTAAACTATTAATCGAACCCAAGTAATTTTTTCATTTCTTCCGTAGTGTGAAGTTTGTCATCATCGTTATGTAATCTCTTGAGTGCTATATAATACCCTCTTGTTTCATTTAGATATCCTCTTAACGCCTCTTTTACTAGATCGCTCTTTGATATACCAGTTTCCCTGCTCAATCCATCAAGATCTTTATCCATTTTTTCCGGCAATCTAACACTTACCGTTTTACCCATATTAACCTCCGATTTTTTATAACTATTAAAACGACCTTTTGTTTACAATTGAATACATATTAATACAATAATAAACAAATTGCTGACATTGTCAACCCCTCTTGTGTATCTGTTTTTAAAGTTCAACACTCGATAATATTAAATAACTGAGTCATTAGTCGCGAGACATTTGGGGCGGTGCTTGACATTATGACAACAACTAAAAAATCCTTATAATCTGCGTTTATCTGCGTCCTAATTCCAATCTTGACAATTATTAGTAAATCTCTACAATTTAAACCATGAAAAGTATAAGAATGCTTCTTCTCATCAGTGGTGTCTATGTTATTTATACCCCTTTTTTTGTTTTTCAGTTAATTCCATACATGGATTTTTCTTGGTTAGCTCCTTCTGCCGAATTTATATTTTTTTACCTTGGTATGGCCGGCTCTACTGGTCCCCCTTTTGATATTTTATGTGGTATTCTTTTTTATGTAGCTATATTATTGTTTGTCGGACTAGCGGTTGTAGATTTCCTTTGTGCTTATTATATATACAAAGGAAGTAAGCTATTTAGGAGAATCGCTTCTTATCGCTCACTTATTACATGTATTTTCGGTATTTGTCTTATCGTAATAGATAAATTTGTTTACGTCCCGCTCTATATAACCTCATGGTCTTTGACGACTGAAGGTCTTATTTATTTCTTCTTCTATGGCACTATTTTTTCCTTGTTGATGATGAATGAACGGAAGGATGGGTAATAGATTAACATTCTCAAACCTTGAAAAATAAACATAATCTTAAGTCACTGGTCTCTAGGCATTAGTCAAAATTCGGGAAAAGCTATTTGCTTTTCGCCATTGGCTGCTAGCTTAACAATATTAAAGTTTTGTGGTAATTTATGTTTAGGGGGCAAGGGTTCGAGGAATCTGGGTTCAAGTAAAAAACAAAAATAGAATCTTGTTTTAATCTGTGTAATCTTCGTCAATTTTAATCTTGACATTATCCTTACAAATCTCTACAATTTATATAATGAAAAAGAACATTTTGCTAATAGTAATAATATTATTAGTAACAGCCTGTAAAAAAGATAATATCAACGGTCCGCGAAATGGCGATATAAATTACAAGCAGGAAATGCGGGACTTTGTCGGGGAAATAAGCCAGTATGCAAAGGCGATAGATGGCGATTTTTTAATTATTCCGCAGAACGCGCAGGAAATTGTAACCGAGGATGCAGAGCCGGATGACTCCCTGATGACGGATTATATTGCGGCTATTGACGGTACAGGCATAGAGGATCTTTTTTACGGATATAATAATGATGACGAGCTTACCCCGGCGAACGAAAGAGATTATCTGGTAATATTCTGCGACATTTTTGAACAAAATAATTTGGAAGTTCTTACGACCGACTATTGCGGCACTCATAATAAGATGGACAGTTCATACGCGTGGAATCATGCAAAAGGTTACATATCTTTCGCTGCTCCCGAGAGAGAGCTGAACGTTATTCCCGATTATCCGCCGCAACCCTTTAATGTTAACAGCAATGACATTGCTACGCTTCACGATGCTCAAAATTTCCTCTATCTAATAAATCCAGAAGAGTTTTCGACAAAACAGGATTTCATTAATGCTGTTTCTGCTACTAATTATGATCTGATAATAATGGATTGTTTTTGGGGGGACCAGACTTTTTCCGGCAGTGAGATTGCACAGTTAAAAACAAAACAAAATAATGGGCAGCGGCTTGTCGTAGCTTATCTGAGCATCGGAGAGGCTGAAGATTACCGCTATTACTGGCAGGAGGGTTGGGAGAGTAATCCCCCGGAGTGGCTCGGAGAAGAAAATCCTGATTGGGAGGGCAATTTCAAGGTACATTACTGGGATGAAAATTGGCAAAATATTATATTTGGTACTGATAGTTCTTATCTCGACAAAATACTCGATGCTGGATTTGACGGCGCGTATCTTGATATAATAGATGCTTATTATTATTTTGAAGAAAACTATTAAAATGAATATGAGAAAAATATTATTTGTAATAATCTTTATCGCGCTAAGCGGCTGCGAAGAAACCGGGCCCGGTCCCATAAACGGCGATTCTTCGAGAGATGATGGCGGCATAACACTTGATATTCAGCTCAGCGGAAGTTTGCAGAATCCGGCATTCTCACCCGATGGAAATTCTATAGTTTTTACAAGGTTTAGGAATGGATATAACGAAGAACCTGCCGACCTCTTTATTTATGATCTTCAATCGGGACAAATTAGAATGTTAGTATCAGACGGAAGCGGAAATGTGAACCTTCCGGGAGCGATATGGAACGATTCCATTAATTCTATTGTATTCTCTTCATCACGGGACCCACACGACGAAATTTATCTGATTGCGGAAAACGGAACAACCGGAGATGAAGTAAAGGTAACCGACAGAAGAAGTGTTGTTGCCTACGAACCCTCATTAAGTCCGGATGGGCAATGGGTTGTTTTTGAATCGCATGAATTAGATGTGGAAGATAACGGAATTATTACTAAATACAAAATCGATGGGAGTTCCGCATATCTCGAGCTAACTTCTTCAACCGATGATTGTCGTCAACCGAATTGGTCTCCAAATGGAGATAAAATTTTGTATCAAAAATTTGAAAGCGGGCAATGGGATATTTGGATTATGGATACAGACGGAACAAATAAATTTAAAGTAACATCGGGAGAAGGCGATAAAACAGATGCCTGCTTTACCCAGGACGGACAATATATCATCTTCAGCACCGATTTTGACTTGGAATTAGCAAATATTTATAGAATACCAATTACAGGGGGGACACCGGAACGGCTTTCAAATTATAGCGGTTATGATGGAGCTCCATCGATTTCTTCGGATGGCACAAAAATTATTTTTGAATCTCTTGACGGTTTTCCTGATGGCTCAGAGGGAACATCAATAACAATTTTGAATTTATGATAAAAGACTAAAGCATTGAAGTGTGAGAAGAGAACTTAGTCTCCAGTCGTCAGTCGAATAAAACAACAAACCAAAAACCTCTTTGTTCTCTGTGTGAGATTTCCTTCTTGACATTTAGTTCTTTTTTTATTACGATTTACTTATAAGGAGGATATAAATTATGAGATATTTAATTGGGCGGTTATTTAGCCTACAAAAAAATTGTATTTTCTTTTTTCTAATGATTTTTCTTTTTGTGTCATCTAACCAAATGTACGGAAAAACAAAAGAACCGGAGAA
The DNA here is from genome assembly GCA_016930175.1 of Caldifarciminota bacterium. Lineage (GTDB taxonomy): Bacteria > Hydrothermota > UBA3072 > UBA3072 > UBA3072 > JAFGHJ01. Next base: position 109,900 of record JAFGHJ010000048.1, on the reverse strand, counting down.
AGTACTCTCCGCCAGTGCGGAAGTCCACATAAGCTGGAGTATTGATAGGGGTAAGACCACAAACAAGGGGCATTTGAATCTCAAATTAAATGGTGTTATGGAATTAAACCAGGCTTATACTAAAGAGGTAAAGACAAAGGAGATTTCATCTTTTTTCCCTTTTCTAACATACGAGCCCCAAACGATGATAGTTCAGTACGAATATGCGGAATCGCTTATGGATAATGAAAAGGAGAAGTGTCCGCCTTTAAAGGAAGAATATGTCGGCAACGGTACTTTTTCTCTTGGTGGTGACCCCGGTTCTGTTTCCCGAGCCAGTCTTTACATACGTAAGATAGCAAGTATGATACCTGTGGATAAATTTTCCGGGAGTTCCGGTTTTTGCGATTATTACGAGTTTTTTGCCGCGGCTGAAGAAGTAACGGTGCGCGGAAGAGTAAGGAAGTCAGATTGTACGTATGAAACGGATGAAAAAGATATTAATTTGTGTAAATTAGGCATCAGGTTTCAGATTCCTGAAGATGGGAGAATGACGAACAGCCGAGAATGGTCGACAAAAACACAAACCGGTTCACCGCCTTTTAAGATTACCGTGTCGGACCTTCCCCCTTTTATGGGGGAAGAAAACTTTCATCCCGAGAACATAGCGGGAGGGGATGTTAATTATAGTGTCAATTGGGCATTTGGAGAGGTGGATTTAGTGTTTTTATACATAATGAGGAAGGTAAACGGCAACTGGGAAGATATTGAAGATAATGATGAACTTACAGAAGTGGTCGTCGGTGAAAAGGTTGAACTAAAAGGTGTTGTTGTTCCAAAAGAAAAAGACCCGAAGAAGGGTGACTGGGTTATCGATGGTAATAATAATCAGAATTACATTAAACAGTTTAAAGTGGCTGATGATCAGTCGAAATCAGAAGTAATACCAATAAAAGATGAAGATTTAAAGCAGCCGGAAATCGGATTCTACTGGTATAAGGGAAATAAAGGTAATGTTAAATATACGGCGACGGTCGATGGAAAACAGCATACCAAAGATGCCGAATTTACTATTAGAAAGCCGGATTATACAGTAATCTGTGATAGTAGTAGACCGGGTAATAGCTTTGGTGTTATGAAAGGCGGTGATCCCAAATTACTAAATCAATGGCCCAAGGAAAATAGAGTGGATCCCAAATATGAAGGGAAATTAGATGAGAAAAAAGAACTTGTAGGATTACAATATAATGGGATTCTCTTTCTTGCCGAGCCGCTCTCTGATATATCCGGGGAAACCCAGTGGGTCCAGATAGTTGATAATTGTCAGCTTATACAAGAATATATAAGTGACGGTAGATCAAGCAAAACACCTCCCATAGATCAAAATTGTAAGAAGGGTCTTGATAGAGTTTATCCCTGTGCAAGAAATAATAGCTTTTATGACGCACCGGGGATACCTACGAATATTCTTGCCGAAAATGTAACATATTTACGTAGTAGAATGACTTTTGATTTATACTTTATGTTTAAACCTAAAAAAGAACTTAGTGAATGGGTTCCTCTAAAATTAATTAACTGGAAATGGGATGGAGATGTTCAAAAGGTAGGAAAAGAATGGAAGGCGGCAGAATGTCACAATTTTGTGCCCAAGGCAAAAGAGTATAAAGGAAGTGGAGAAGCCCCTACCGTAACAGACGCGGCAGAATATCCTCTGTGGGATCAAATAGTTAAAAAATAAACGCATCAAGATTACATCTCGAAATGGGAAACTAAAAATAGCTAACCGCCGAAAAACTCTGTGGCTCTGTGTGATAATCCAATCTTGACAAACTTTCTGAAACCTCTACAATTATTTTATTTTAATTTAAATAAAGGGGGTAAGATATAATGAAATCAATATCGATTAAACTCGGCTATTGGGCATCTCTGATTTGCATTGCCACTTTTGTTGTCTGGACAGTTTGTTTCGTTGCAATCTTTAAAATAAATCCGATTTTTGAGTGGACAAGCCTTGCCGATTATGTAACCTATACAAAGAACTACAATCAGTCGTTTAAGTATTTAGCGCAGGCTGCTATGCTGGTATTCGCTCCCGCGTTTTTAATCATTCTGCACAGCATAAACGAATATGCGACAGAAGATAAAAAAATATTGAGCAGAATCGGCATTTCGTTCGCGACGATCTTCGCCGCCTGCATAGGCATAAATTATTTTGTTCAAATTAGTTCGGTTAGACTGAGTATAGCAAAAGGGCAAATTGCCGGACTGGAACAGTTCATTCAATCGAATCCGATATCGGGTATTGCCGGAATTAATATGGCTGGATGGACTTTGTTTTTCAGCTTGGCAAGTCTTTTCATCGCGCCTATATTTACAGGAAGTCGATTAAACAAAGTAATCAAATACGCGTTTATATCTAATGGCATTCTTTGCTTGCTGGGAGGAATAGGTTTTGTGTTCGATAATATTATTTTAATCTTCCTCACTCTTAATTTTGGCATGGGAGCAGCAACTTTGACCGTAGCAATCGCGCTGCTTGTATTTTTTAGACGACTGCGAAGACAATTTACTTGAAGGAGATATAATGAAAATGAAAATATTGGTTCCCATAATTTTTTTAGTTGTTTTGGTAAATACTGTAAAAGCACAAAGCATTAAAAATTTAAAAGATATCAACAATGATGTTTATAATAGATTTTATCAGTCGCATGACTCATTGGATTATGGATTGATGGAATCCATGCATTCGAAAAAATTAATGCGCATACCTGCCGGTAGAAATACCATACTTAATTACATGGAGTATATGGAAGAAAATAAGCGTTTTTTCGAACATGTAAAGAAAAATAACGGCACTCTAAATATATCGCTGAGATTTTCCGAAAGGCTTAATAATGATTCGATAGCTTCGGAAAGAGGAATCTATAAATTCACGATAAATAAAAATCGAGAAGATGAGAAAGTCTATTACGGTAAATTTCACGTTATTTTGGTAAAAGAAGACAACACCTGGAAAATCTTAATTGACTACGATTCAAATGAAAATAACACTATCGGAGAAGCAGATTTTAAAAAAGCCTATGAAATGAATGATTTTGAGAAATTTTAAGTAGAGCACGGTCATTAGCCAAAAAAATAGCTGACTGTTGACAGCTGACGGCTAAGAAACTTTGTGTTCTTTGTGTGTTTGGTGGTTCAATAAATCCTTGACTTTTAATCCCTTTTTCCTTAAAATCAACAATATGGAAAATACAAATAAACAATTTTCAAAAGGTAGATTAATAATAATGGTGTGTGCGCGCTTCATACCGGGTTTTCTTATGCTATTAGCTATGTTTTTAATTCCGGCTGGGACATTTGGATATTGGGAAGCCTGGACATATATAGCCGTCCTCTTTATTCCAATGTTTTTTGTCTTTATCTATTTAGTCAGAAATGAGCCTGAACTTCTTGCCCGCAGGATGAAGATGAGGGAAAAAGAAAAAGAGCAAAAACTTATTATTAAACTCTCATTTATACCGTTTCTTGTCGCCTTCCTGCTTCCGGGTTTTGACAAACGTTTTGGCTGGTCTAACGTTCCGGTAATGGTAGTTGTCCTCGCCGATATTTTAGTATTAATTAGCTATGGAATATTTTTTCTGGTAATCAAAGAAAATCCCTATGCTTCACGCATTGTTGAAGTCGAACCTGAGCAGAAAGTAATCACAAGCGGACCGTATTCAAAGGTTCGTCACCCCATGTATTCGGTGGTCTTAACGATGTATCTCTTCTCGCCACTGGCATTGGGCTCCTATTGGGCAATAATCCCGATGATTTTTATCGTACCCCTTATTGTGGCAAGAATCTTGAATGAGGAAGAAGTACTTGTGAGAGATTTAGACGGGTATAAGGAATACATGCAAAAGACCCCCTGCCGCCTGATCCCCGGTATCTGGTAGTTTTTTACTCACATCTGACGACAAGAGATATTACCGACGTATAATTTTTCTTCTCCGCTCCATTTGTGGAACAAACCTTTCAGGTCAAATGTTATTTCGATATCAAGCTTTTTACCCTTTACCGCATCCGGTATTTCTAAAGAAAAGTTATCACTTATGAGTGAATCTCCTGAATCCAGCACTACATACCCTTCTGAGAAATCAAGTTCCATAGACCATCCCTCATAATAGTCAAGAGAGGAATATCGGGCAGTGTTTCCGCTGTATTCCTCCTGATATCCGATAAAGCGATCTATTTTGGTTTCATAAATATAAACTTCAGCATTGGTAGGAGGTATTTCAACATATAAGGTTTCCGGAAAATCGTAAACGAAAAAATTATGGTTATCGCGGACAGAAATTTCAGGTCTTTCATAGGAATAACCACATAGAGGGAGTACAGCTTTCTTAACTCCCAAAGTATCCTGCGAATGATTGATTGCTTTTATGTGAAGTATAATATCATGTGTATTATACTCCAAATCTTCCGGCTCAGGATGCAAAATATCAGCCATGACCTCGCAGTTCATTATACTCAAGAGACAGATTGCCATTATTAAGATCGAGCAGATTCTTTTAGTATTCGCCTTAAAACCTTTCAAAAACGATGTTGACGTACTCCTGATTTCCGATTTACTAATTTTCTTCCCACCTGCTATTTTTTTCAAAACAAACACATTTTCCTCCTTTTTAAACTAACGTTTTAGATTGTTTACCCGAACTCTGATTTACAGGCAAATAAACAAAGTACTTTGTTATATAAAGTATTATATTCGTTTTTCAGAATTTGTCAAGGGGTCTGTATTGAATTCTTCGGATTTTAGTTGAGTAGTTAAATGGTCGAACGGTTAATAAGGAAAAGCAACAAAAAGCTCTGTGTACTCAGTGTCTCTCTGTTAAATATGATTTCGGGTTACGGATTTTGTGTTTCGAGCTAAGAAAATAAAAACATTTGTGCTGTTTGTGCAATTTGTTGTTCCTCTTAGTTTTTTTTTGTTTTTTTTGACTTACGACTAAAGACTGGTGACTCGGGACTGTTTTATATGTCTTCGTTACAATTAATCTTCCACGGGAACCATTTTCTGGAAATTCCACATATTCCATGCTCCGCAATTGGGGCAGGGATCTAACTCGACCTTACCAAAGTCATCACATCTATCGCAAACAGCAAAGACGTTATCAACCGGGCATGCACGACAAATTGCAACTCTTATTTCTCCCGTTACTCCAAATTTCTTACTTTCTTTGTAATCTCTTCCGCACCTGCTACACTTTATCATATTTGCCTCCTCAAAATTTTTTTATTTTCCTATATAAATTACTCCGTCCTGCTCGCCGCACCATTTATCTATTTCTTTCATTCCCTTTGTCATCATTATTGATCTTTTAATTTCAGGTTTGTCTTTTACCGGAATATAAAAAACGTCAAAAACACCTATTTGTTCTGCATCGCGCTCATCTTTCGCCTTGTATATTTTGCCAAATGAGCTTCCGGCATAATAATCATCTTTTTCGGTTCCTTTCGTCATAACCAACCCTGCACCTTCCGGCGTAACGCGAGCTTTTATTTCGGAAAAGCCTGCAACTTGAAGTGACGTGTCTCTCATTATATAGAATTTCCCATAATGTTCATCTAAGCCAAGCCAATATGCGTTTTCACCTGAACCTTTAAACATTATAAATTTCTGCCCTCCATCTGGCCCCATATAAACTTTCTTACTTGCTTCCGATACCATAATAAAACTATCGGGTTTTATTTCTTCCCAAACGTTGCCGTCAAAGTCTCTTGCGGTAACAGGACCCTTTTCTAATTTGACTATATCCACATATTCAATCCTGTTCTCGCAGATTTCTTTAGCGGATTCAAAAGAAATCAGCATTTGAACTCCCCTTGGGCCCAGAACAATCGGACAGGTAAAATTTTCGCTTTTTTCGCATTGAATGAGAAAAAAAATAACTATTACCAAAAACCAATTAAGAATTCTTTTCATTAATTCCTCCCTATCTCAATATTATAATATTTATTTTATTAAAGCAAATATAAATGTCAATATGAATAGTCAATAGTGAGTTGTGAGTAGTATTTGGATTTTATTGAACTAAAAATCCTTCTCTCTTAAGATACTCGATTATATCGAAGGCGTTTTCTTCGGGACTTTTGTTTACGGTATCGGCGACTATTTCCGGGCCGACCGGTCTCTCGTAAGGATCGTCTACGCCTGTAAAGTTTTTTAACTCTCCTCGCAAAGCTTTAGCATATAGCCCCTTAGGGTCTCTTTCTTCACAAACTTCAAGCGGGGTATCAACAAAAACCAATATAAAATTATTATCTCCCACCATACTTCTGACTTCATTTCTTGCATCCCTGTAAGGACTTACTGCAGCGCAGACGACCACACCGTTATGACGAACAATCTCCGAGGCAACGAAACCTATACGTAAAATATTTGTATCTCTGTCTTCCTTCGAGAAGCCGAGACCCTTGGAGAGATGAGTCCTGACGACATCTCCATCGAGTACGGTAACATCCCTGCCATACTCTGCCAGCACCTCTACAAGCACGTTGGCAATCGATGACTTTCCCGCGGCGGAAAGGCCGGTAAACCATACACAAAAACCCTGTTCATGTTTTGCCGGATGTCTCTTGCGTAAAATCTCGGCAACTTCCGCGCGCATGAACCACTTTGGGGGTTTTTCTCCTTTTGAGATGGCGGCTCGTGCTTCCGAGCCCGAGATTTTTGCTATTTCGACTCCCTTGGGTACTTTATCTTTTTCTTCATAACGGTCTTCTTTGGGTAAATAAACAAGCTCGTTGAAAGAAACCATTGTAACTCCAATCTCATTGCTGTATTTTTCCATTAGTTCTTGCGCTTCGTAAGGACCGTAAAAAGGTTTTCCCTTGGAGTCTTTTCCGGGGCTTGCATGATCTCTTCCCACAATAAAGTGATTTGCACCGTGGTTTCTCCTTATTATTGCATGCCATAAAGCTTCCCTTGGACCAGCCATCCTCATTGCGAGAGGTAATAAACTAAGTACAGTTTTCTTTTTGTCATAATATTTTTCGAAAAGCTCCTTATAGCTTCTGACACGCGTATAATGGTCAACGTCTCCCGGTTTTGTTAGTCCGACAACAGGATGAATCAACAAAGCTCCCTTGATCCTTTCGGCTGCTATTTTCGTCAGTTCTTCATGAACGCGGTGCATGGGGTTTCTTGTCTGAAAAGCCACTACATTGCTGAACCCCGTCCTGGAAAGCAAAGCTCTTACTTCCGCAGGAGTTAAGCGTAATTCTTTGAAATCATGACGTTTTGGAAGATTAAGAACCTTTATTGGGCCGGAGATATATTTATCACCCCAGGAGTGTAGTTCAGCAACCATTGGATGGCGCGCGTCCGTCGAACCATAAACATATTTTGCTTCGTTGGCAGGATCGCCGGAATAAATCTCTTCGACCATCATTATTCCGATCAAATCGTTTCTTGTGTCGCGAAGAGCAATCTCTCTACCTGAATTTTTATTAGAAAAATCCGAAACCGGAAGAGTTATTGTTATAGGGAAGAAAGTGCCATCTTTCAAGTGCATCTCATTTATAACTCCATGGTAATCCGCTTCGCCCATAAATCTATCGAGAGGAGAGAACCCCCCAGTTGCGAGAAGTTCAAGGTCGCAAAGGCAGCGAGGAGATAACTGTATGGAGTCAAGCGTATTAGCTTTTGATATAAGTTCCTGACTTTCTTCTTTTTTAACTGTCAGGTCTATTAACTTTCCTCCGTATGGAGATATTATTGAAGCATTACTCTTATTTTTCTCTTGATTCATTTTAAAGTTAATTCTACTACCTTTCTATTTGCTTAATTTCAAAAGTGTCCCTATAAATATTAAGTTGATAAAAATCCTTTTTCCGGCTTTGAAAGACAATGACTTTTTTTCTTTCTTTAGAATAAAAATCCTCTTCTAACTTTGTTTCTATTATCTTCTCAACTGTTATTGTCCCTGAAGAGGTATGTATTTTTCTCGGAGACTCTTCTCCTTTACTTCCGGAATAGAAATCTATGTGTGAGATTTCCATCAATCATTTATTATCGCAATATCCGTTACTCTATCTTCTCCCTTTACGGACACTACCCTGACTCCACGGGTATTGCGGTGCTGCTTGCTGATATCCTTAGCGTTCAGCCTTATAATCTTACCTGCTTCGGTAATTGCCATCAGTTCTTCCTCGCCGCTTATTCCAACCATTCGCTGCAGTTTTCTGCCCTTGGTGAGTTTCATTCCCCTGACTCCTTTGCCCCCACGATTGGTCTCTCTGAATTCCGATACGCCGACTCTTTTACCATACCCGTCATCGGATATAAATATAAGATCTTTTATATTTTCATCGCCAATTACACAGGAAACTATACTTTCGCCGTTTGGAATGTTCATACCATTCACACCCTGAGCAGTTCTCCCCATCTGCCTTAAAATACTCTCTTCGAATTTAATAACCTGCCCATTGCTCGAAGCAATAAGTATTTTGTTGCCATCTAATACCTTCTCGGCTGCAAATAATTCATCTCCCTCTTTCATCCTCTGTGCAATTATTCCTCCCGAATGTGCATTGGCAAAATCCAGCAGTTTCACTTTCTTTATTATTCCTTTTTTGGTGACAAGAACAACGTTATCGCTTTCTTTCATCTCTCTTAAAGTGACAACAGCCTGAGGTATTTCAGCTGTACCAAGATTTAACATCTGTGCGAGAGAGACACCCCTTGAAGTTCTGCCTGCTTCCGGAATCTCGTATATTTTAAGAGGATAGCACTTCCCCTCGTTTGTGAAAAGCAACATCTGGTCATGAGTAGATTCGACAAGAAGAGAAGTCACGTAGTCCGTGTCACCCAATGACGCGCCTATTATACCTATACCTCCGCGTCCCTGCTGTTTGTAAGTATATAAAGGTATCCTCTTTACGTATCCTTTTTTGGTGATGGTAATAACAACATCTTCTTCTTTGACAAGGTCGATTTCCGATGCAGAAAGATCTTCAGCAGGGCCTCCGAATATTTCTGTTCTTCTCTTATCGTTAAATTTTTCTTTTACCTCTTTAAGCTCTTTTATTATTTCCGCATCAAGTCTTTTAGCTGAAGAAAGTATGCTTTTTAGCTTCTCTATGAGCTTTATCTTTTCTTCGTACTCGTCGACCAGCTTACTTCTTTCAAGGGAAGTTAGCCTGGCTAATCTCATATCGAGTATTGCGTCTGCCTGTTCAGCACTGAATTCGAAAACTTTAATTAGATTTACTTTAGCTTGCTCTCTATCCTTTGATTTTTTAATAATTTTAATAATTTCGTCGATATGATCGAGAGCTTTTAGAAGACCTTCGAGAATATGAGCTCTCTTTTCAGCTTTATCAAGCTCGTATTCGCATCTTCTGCGAACCACTTCTCTTCTGTGATCGATATAATGTTGAAGCATTTCTTTCAAGGTCAGCATCTTGGGAACACCGTCCACAATAGCAAGAAGTATTATTCCGAAGGTTCGCCTTAAACCAGTATATTTCAAAAGTCTTTTAGAAACTGTTTTTGAATCGGCGGTTTTCCTTAATGTGAGAACTACTCTTATTCCGCTCTGGTCGGACTCATCCCGCATATCGGAAACGCCCTGGATTTTTCCCTTGTTTATCATTTCGGCGATTTGTTCAAGCAGCGTCGCTTTATTAATCTGATAAGGTATTTCCGTTATGATTATTTTTTCCCTGCCGTGGCTTTCAGGTTCAAAATGTAATTTGGCCCGTACTTCAATCTTTCCTGAACCCGTTTCGTACGCTTCTTTTAACCCTTTATCTCCTACTATCATACCACGTGTCGGGAAATCCGGACCTTTAATCCATTTCGTTAAATCCGAGACACTAAGTTCCGGATTTTCGATAAGGGCGATAACTCCGTCACATACCTCTCCCAACTGGTGAGGCGGAATATTGGTTGCCATTCCGACAGCTATTCCGCTTGAACCGTTCACGAGAAGATTAGGAAATGCAGACGGAAGGACTCTTGGTTCCATAAGCGTAGCATCGAAATTAGGCGCAAAGTCAACTGTATTTTTGTCTATATCCTGGAGCATCAATTCCGCAATTTTAGATAGCCGTACTTCCGTATATCTGTAAGCGGCTGCGTTGTCTCCGTCTATTGAACCAAAATTGCCCTGACCATCAACTAAAGGATATCGCAGGGAAAAATCCTGCGCCATACGTACAATCGTGTCGTAAACTGCCATATCGCCGTGAGGGTGATATTTGCCGAGAACTTCTCCTACGACTGTTGCCGATTTTTTGTATGAAGAACCCGAAGTTAACCCGAGTTTGCTCATCGCATAGAGAACTCTTTGGTGAACCGGTTTTAAACCATCGCGGACATCAGGAAGAGCCCTGCCCACGATTACACTCATAGAGTAATCGAGATAGGCTTTCTCTAATTCCTCGACAATGGAACTTCCTTTTATTTTCTCAGCCATTTATAGCCCTTTTTAGTTTTTCTTTTAATAAGGGGACAACCTCGAAAAGATCTCCAACAATTCCGACATCCGCAACTTTAAATATAGGAGCGTCAGGGTCTTTATTTATAGCAATTATAAAATCGGAACTCCTCATACCCTCGAGATGTTGAATGGCACCGCTTATACCAACAGCGATATACATCTTAGGTCCTACTGTTTTACCTGTTTGTCCCACCTGGTGAGAATATGGTATCCATCCTTCATCAACTGTGGGTCTTGAAGCTCCAACTGCACCACCCAGAATTTCCGCCAATTCGAATAATATTTTGAAATTATCGCTGCAGCCCAGGCCCCTTCCGCCTGAAATGATTATATCGGCATCTTCTATTGAAATTGCCGAAGTTGTATCCTCAATCCACTTCTCAAATTTAGTTGTACTTTTCAAAAGATCTGCCGGAACTTTTTCTTCTATAATTTCTCCTTTTCTATTTGGATCACGATCCAGCGGTTTAAAAACCTTGGGACGTACAGTAGCCATCTGAGGTCTCATATTAGGGGTGAGTATTCTCGCTTTAATAGAACCTCCGAACGCTGGTCTCGTCTGAAGTAAATTGCCGCTTGAATCGACATCGAGACCCGTGCAGTCGGCTGTTAAACCGGTATAGATTTTACCCGCTGCTCTGGAGAGAAGAGCTCTACCTTGCGTTGTTGAGGGTGCGAGGAAAATCGAAGGTTTGTACTTTTTAATTATACGTATCAAAATATTTGTGTAAGGCTCAGGTAAAAAATTAAATAAAGAATCATCGGAAATAGCGATTACTTTATCGGCGCCATATGAAATAAGTTTTTCCCCCTTGCCCTTTAAATCTTTACCCAGAATAAGAGCGTAAAGGTTTACTCCGAGTTTATCTGCCAGTTCTCTTCCTTTTCCTACAAGTTCGAATGCGGCTTCCTCAAACTCATCTCTTCTCTGTTCTGCGAATACCATAACATCTTTATAATTTTCTTTACCTTCAAATTTGTGCGCTTCGGCTTTTAACTCGATCGCACTTGTGGGACAGGGTTTAACACACTCGCTGCAAAGAGTACACTTGCCGAGATCTATAACGGCTAGTCGCTTGACTTCCTTACCATTTTCCAGTGTATGGACCTTCTCTGCCATAGTGATAGCGCCATACTGACAAACTTTAAAGCAAATACCGCAGCCGGTGCATTTTTCTTTAATTACTTTTATACCCATTAAATAAGCCCCATTTCCTTTTGTTTCTTCACAATTTCTTCTGCAGCGGCATCTAATTGCTCAATGTTGAAAATTTTACCGTCTTTTGATAAATCCGGCGTGAAGATTTCGTCAACCTTGGTAGGAGAACCATTTATTCCTATCTTATCTTTGTCTGCCGCGATTTCCTCAGGACCCCAATGTGCGATTTCAGCTTTTTTTGCGTTCAGTCTTCCTTTTAGAGTCGGAAGACGCGGCTCATTTATTTCTTTGACTACTGTAATTAAAATAGGTAGAGGAGAAGAAATAACTTCGTAGCCGCCTTCAACCAGTCTTTCTGCTTTAATATTTTTTTCTGAAATTTCATCTATTTTTCTTACAAAAGTAATCTGAGGTATACCGAGTTGAGCAGCAATACCCGGACCAACCTGAGCGGTATCCCCATCTATTGCCTGTTTACCGCAAATAATTACGTCATAATCTCCTATTTTTTGACATGCTTTCGCGAGAGTATAAGAAGTAGCCCACGTGTCGGCTCCGGCAAAATCACGGGAGGTTAAAAGGATACACTGGTCTACCCCCATTCCGATAACTTCCCTCAAAGCTTCTTCAGCCTGAGGAGGACCCATCGAAATAGCAACAACCTCTCCTCTCATCTTTTCTTTTAATCTAAGACCCTCTTCCACAGCGTAAAGGTCGAAAGGATTAATCATGAGTTCTACGCCCTCGCGAACAACCGTTCCCGATTTTGCGTCCATCTTGGCGTGTTCCGGATCAGGAACCTGTTTTATGCATACTATTATCTTCACTTGCTATCCTCATATTTTTTGAAAGCGAGAGTTACATTGTGTCCGCCGAAACCGAATGAATTGGAAAGGGCAACATTAATATTTTTTTTCACGGCTTTATTGGGAGTATAATTAAGATCGCACTCTTCGTCGGGTGTTTCGTAATTAGTCGTAGGAGTGATAATCCCTTCCTGTAGGCTTAAAATACAGGCAATTGCTTCTACAGCAGAAGTCGCTCCCAGGAGATGTCCGGTCATGGATTTACTAGAAGATATGTTTATTTCGTAAGCCCTATCCCCGAAAACTTTCTTTATTACCAGGGTTTCAACCTTGTCATTAAGTATTGTAGATGTCCCATGAGCGTTTATGTAATCGACTTCTTCTTCTTTTATATTTCCGTCCTCCATAGCTCTTTTCATAGCCATCGCTTGTGGCTCTCCGGTTTCGTTCGGCGCTGTAATATGAAATGCATCGACCGAGGCACCATATCCCACTATTTCACCAAATATAGGTGCTCCTCTTTTTGTTGCATGTTCCAAATTTTCTAGAATCAGAGTGCCTGAACCTTCGGACATAACAAAACCATCTCTATTCTTATCAAAAGGTCTGGAAGCTTTTTCCGGTTCATCGTTTCTGGTAGATAGGCTCCTGGCCGCACAGAAACCGGCGAGAGCAAGAGGTCCTATAGGAGCCTCACTCCCCCCTGCTATCACAATATCCATTTCTCCGGAACGAACCTTCCTGAAAGCTTCTCCTATAGCGTGCCCGGAAGAAGAACATGCCGAAACTACACCGTAATTGACTCCCCTGAAGCCAAATTTCATTGCAATCATTCCGGCCGCCATATTTATTATAAGAGCGGGAATAAAGAAAGGACTCACCCTGCCCGGACCTTTTTCCAGAAGTTTCGTATGTTCGTCCTCCCAGGTATTCTCCCCTCCGATACCGGAAGCATAAATCACACCTACCCTGTCCATATCCAAACTCTCGAGATCAAGGGCGCTGGCTTCGATTGCTTCGTCGGTAGTATACAAGGCGTAGAGAGTGAACAAATCGTTTCTTCTGATTTCTTTGATATCTAATCTTTTAGAAGGCTCGAAACCCTTGACTTCTCCGGCAATTTGACTTTTAAAAGGAGATGGGTCAAACTTGGTGACTCTTACAACTCCGTTTTCACCATTTTTAAGAGCTTTCCAGAAATCCTGGGTTCCTATACCTACGGGGGAGACTACTCCAACCCCCGTAATAACTACACGGGGCATCGCTTTACTCTTCTATATGGTCCTTTAAATATTTAAGCGCTTTGCCAACCGTTTCTAACTTTTCTGCATCTTCGTCGGGGATACTTATGTCAAATTCTTCTTCGAAAGAAAGAATCAACTCAACCGTGTCAAGTGAATCAGCCCCAAGATCGTCTATAAAATGTGCTTCCGGTGTAACTTCAGATTCGTCGACACCTAACTGCTCAACAATAATCTTTTTTACTCTGTCCATTAAAGCCATAAAAAAACCTCCTCTTCTTGATTTTAGGTTAGAAGTCCTCCGTCAACCTGGATAACCTGTCCGCTTATGTAAGAAGCTTCTTCAGAGACGAGAAAGTTAACCAGGTTACAGACATCTTCGACCTCTCCGAATTTACCGAGAGGTATTCTTGACAGATAGTCTTTTTTTACCTCTTCGGGAAGTTTATCTGTCATTTCGGTTTTTATGAATCCGGGGGCAATTGCATTCGCAGTAATATTTCTCGAACCGGCTTCTCGTGCTATCGATTTTGTGAAACCGATTATTCCCGCTTTTGATGCGGCATAATTAGCCTGCCCGGCATTGCCCATAATTCCAACAACTGAAGAGATAGAAATGATTCGCCCCCAGCGAGAACTCATCATTCCGCGAATAACCGCTTTTGTACAATTGAAAACGCCTTTTAAGTTTATTTGTATTACTTTATCCCAATCTTCTTCTTTCATTCTCATGAGTAAATTATCGCGAGTTATACCGGCATTATTTATAAGTATATTTATATCACCTAAAGAAGAACTTACATCTTTGACCGCCGATACAACAGCCTGGGAGTCTGTTACGTCAACTTTAATAAAAGTAGAATCGACACCCATTTTTTTCGCCTCTGCTGCGACAGCCGATGCGTCTTGAATATCGAAAATAACACATTCAACACCATTCGAAGCGAGTTTTAAAGTTATCCCCTTTCCGATTCCAGCTGCGCCTCCTGTAATTAAAGCCACTTTTTTATTCATTAAGAATCCCCTTTAAATCTTTTGGATAAGAAATACTCATTGTTTCGACTTTGTCAAGTGTGTTTTTTACCATTTTTGTCAAAACACTTCTGTGTCCAATTTCGATGAAGCGCCCTACTCCGTCTCTTTTCATATTTTTTAGAGTGTCGACCCAGAGCACAGGTTTTTCTATTTGCGACCCAAGCGTTTCTAATATATCGTCGACCTCGGTAACTTTTTCTCCGGTAACGTTGGAGTAGACCGGGACTCGGGGTTTTCTGGTTTCCATTTTAGAGAGAACTTTCCTGAATGTAGGAGAAATCTCTTTCATGAGAGGAGAATGGAAAGCTCCCGAAACAGCAAGAGGCATAATTTTTGCCCCTTTTTCTTCCAGCTTTCTTTCTGCCAGCTTAACCGCTTCGGCTTCTCCTGTAATAACTGTCTGGACGGGTGTGTTAAAATTTGCGGCTTTGACAATGCCCTCCGATGAATTTACAATTTCCACAACTTTTTCGGATGGTAGACCTATAACCGCACTCATTGTGCCTTCTTTTGCGGTGCTCATTAACTCTCCTCTAAAACGAACCAGGTGAAGAGTATCCGAAAATTTGAATGTTCCTGCGGTAAGATGTGCTGTATATTCACCAAGACTATGTCCGGCGACGCAAGAAAAATCAAGCTTGTCTTTTATAATACTAAAAATAACATACGAGTTTAGAAGTATTGAGACTTGGGCATTTTTAGAATCTGTTAAGACGTCCTGCGGACCTTCGAAAGAAATTTCTTTTAGAGAAAAACCGAGAAGTTTATCCGCTTCATCATAAAGTTTTTTTGCAATCGGGAACTCTTCGTATAAATCTTTTCCCATTCCCACCCGCTGAATTCCCTGACCGGGGAAAAGTAATGCTGTCTTCATGTAGTTAGATTTTCCTGTATGAGTGAATTGACTTTTAAATCGTAAAACTTATATCCTTTGATAATTGCGTTTTTTATGGCTCTCTCGTTGGATTTTCCATGGCAAATAACTGTAATACCGTTAATACCCAACAATATTGCTCCTCCGTACTCTTCATAATTTACTCTTTTCATTAATCCTTTAAAAATAGGTTTCATAAAAAGACCGCCCACCGCCGCAATTAAGTTTTTTGTTGCTCCTTCTTTTATTTCGGAAAGAATAAAATCAACCATTGATTCTCCGAATTTTAAAACTGCATTACCCGTAAATCCGTCACAAACTACCACATTCGCGTTGCCGTTTAATATATCATATCCTTCCACATTACCTATAAAATTTATATTTGCTTCTGAAAGCAAATCATGGGCTTCTTTTACGCTTTTTCCGCCTTTAGTATCTTCTTTTCCCATGGAAAGCAAGCCGACCGTAGGGTTATTAAAATTGAATATTTTTTCAAGGTATAAAGAACCCATTACTCCAAAGTCCCTAAGATTCAATGGTTTTACTCCGGAATTAGCTCCTACATCGAGTACAAGAACTTTATCTTTTTTTGTCGGAAAGAAAGTAGCCAGAGCAGGTCTATCTACACCTTCCAATCGTCCTAAAGAGAGTATTGAAAAAGCTACAGCAGCTCCTGTATTCCCGGCTGAAATTGTAACATCGGCTTTACCAATTTTCTGAAGTTCTACTGCCTTTGCCAAAGAAGAATTCTTCTTTTTGCGAAACGCCTCCAATGGAGGCTCACCAGCGCTTACAACCTGAGAAGTATCAACAATTGAGAATTTATCGGAAATTGGAAACTTCTTTATAATCTCTTTGTTTCCAACGAGCTGAATTTCTATTAGGTTCCCCAACTCCTCATATGCAAGGTTTACCCCTTCGATAATTTTACGGGGAGCATAATCGCCCCCCATAACATCTACTGCAATTTTCATTTAAGCTTCTTGTAAGTCTTTCTTGACTAAACGGCCTTTATAATATCCGCAATGTGGACAGACTCTGTGAGGTTTCATCAACGAATGGCAATGAGGACATTCAATTAAATTGCTTTCCTTGATTTTCCAGTGAGTCCTTCTTTTTCTTCCCCGACTTCTCGAAGATCTCCTTTTTGGAACTGGCATAAAATCCTCCAATTGTTTTACTGTGAGTTTGATTAAGTAAGACTTTTTTCCTTTAGTTTGCTATGCTTGCAAGTTGTCTTATTAAGATTAATACCGCAAATCGGACAAAGGCCCTTACATTCTTCACTACAGAGCGGTTTCATGGGAACAGAAATTATTATTTCATCGCGAAGAAAAGAGCCTAAATCTATACGACTATTTTCTACAATGTATTCAACTTCAGTCAACTCGTTTTCTCTGGGTAACCCAACGTCAGTAGCATAATCGGCTTTTTTTTTGAATTTTAAATGGAAATTGCGTTTCTTATGCTGTTTAATTTCTTTAAGACACCTGGAACATGTAAGCCTCAGATCATATTCCTCGAAACCTTCCACGTCATAAGAATTACCACTTCTATGTACCATTGCGTTTACATGTACATCGCCTGTGATTTCTTCAACAGAAATATTTTCTTCTTTAATATATATATCTACTTTACTTCCATCCCTGGGAAGGTTTTCGACGTTTATCTGTAAATCCATAATGCCTATAATAATAGAAAGAAACCCCTTTTTGTCAAGCTCCGTTAAAATAATTAAAAAAACAATTAACGCAGCGGACACAGAGAAATAATTGTGTATTAAAAGAGTAAAAAACATTAAGGACACAGAGAAGGAAACAAATAAAAAACTCTGTGTTCTCCGTGGTAAAAAATTTTGGGTTGGGAGAGTTGGGCTCTGAGTTTTTTCACTCATTTTGCTTTCTGATTTTTAATATTTAATTTACATTTCGTGCAAAAAGAGTAAGATTTTCGAACGTTTTTTTCAGAAATTTAGCTCCTAAAATTAGAATATGCTAACTATATTATCCCTTGACTAATTAGGTATTTTATATATATTTGCATATACAAAATGTTCCTTGAAAGTATATATTGCAAGAATTTTCGAAATTTTAGGTCCTTGAATTTGGAATTCCTGGAGGGAATAACTTTAATTGTTGGGGATAACAGTGTCGGAAAAACTAATTTGATAGAAATGATTTATTTTCTTTCTACTTTTGGTTCTTTTCGCACGCAAATAACGGAAAATCTTGTCCGTTTCGGTGAAGGTTTTTTTACTCTTTCGGGAACGTACGGGGGTACGGAAGTTAAGGTTAAGTATACTGGTAAAAAAGAGATTTTTATCGACGATTCAATGCAAAAGAGTATAAAAGAAGCTTTTGGTGCTATTCCCGTTGTATCATTAACTAACGAAGATGTGGAAATAATAAATGGAGGGCCCGGAAACAGGCGTTATTTTTTGGATATAAGCATTTCTTTGTATGATAGAAAATACCTCAATTATTTATATGAATATAGAAGAGCCAAAAAACAGAGAAATAAACTTCTTCTTAATGCAAAAAAGGGAGGACGTCTTGGGAACTTCGAATTATGGGAAAAGCAGCTTATTAAAGCGATTTATCCTATAGTAGAGGCAAGAAGTTCTTTTGTGGAAAAGCTCTATCTTTATACCCGGGAGATATTTAAGGATCTTACAGGTAAGACGGTAGAATTAGAGTATATTCCGGGAGCGGATTACGATAATATTGAGGAGGAATTTGATAAAAATAGACAGCATGAAATCGAAGCTGGCTACACTTTGTTTGGGCCCCATAGAGATGAGATCTTATTTAAGGTTGGGAACCATCAGGCAAAAGAGGCGGCTTCTTTTGGGATAAAAAAATTATTGGTAACATCTTTGAAAATGGGAATTTCCAGAATTCTGACCGAGACAAGGGAAGAAGAGCCGATACTGCTTATAGATGAGATGTTAGGCGGTCTGGACAAGAAAAACTCGAATTCCCTGGCGGAATTCTTAAGAAAAGCAAAACAAGTTTTAATTACAACTACTAATGATGATATTAAATATGGTAAAGATTATAACAGATACATAATAGAGGAAAAAAATGGAACCCCGTTTGTTAGCAAATGTGCTGAAAAGATACGTACATTCTAAACCGCTCGGTGAGAGTCTTCTCAAGATAGAAGTCTTAAACCAGTGGGATAAAATATGCCCTCCGGTGATTGCAAGGCACGCAAAGCCGGTCGGTTTTAAGGATAAAAAATTGAGTTTAGAGGTAAATTCTTCTGCCTGGTTAAACGAGCTCACATTTTTTAAAGAAGATTTGATTGATACGCTAAACCAAAAAGCAGGAAAGCAAGTGATAAAAGAAATTCGATTCTATCTTAAGGAGGCTTAATGGAAAATAACGAATATACGGCTTCGAGTATAAAAGTCTTGAAGGATTTGGAGGGAGTCAGGAAAAGACCTGCAATGTACATAGGAGACACCAGTAAAAGAGGTCTTCATCATCTGATCTTTGAAGTTGTAGACAACTCAATCGACGAAGCAATGTCCGGGTACTGTGATAAGATTAATGTTACTGTCGAGGAAGACAATTCGGTTGTAGTAATAGATAATGGCCGTGGTATTCCTATTGATTTACACAAAGAAGAAAACAAACCTGCTGTGGAAGTCGTAATGACAACTCTTCATGCAGGAGGAAAATTCGACTCAAATATATATAAAGTATCAGGGGGGCTTCACGGCATAGGAGTTTCAGTGGTTAACGCTCTCAGTTCCTGGCTGAAGGTCGAAATCGCAAGGGATGGCTATTTATGGACTCAAAGTTATGAAAGAGGTAAAGCTGTTACAGAGTTAAAGAAAGGTGCTGTTCGAAAAACAACAGGGACAAAAGTCTCTTTTTATCCCGATCCTGAAATTTTTGATAAAATTGAATTCAGCAGAGAATATCTGGACGAACGTCTTCGGGAATTAGCCTTTCTGAATAAAGGGTTAAAGATAGAGCTTGACTTTAAACCGGAAGGCAAAGTTGAGAGCTTTCAATACAAGGGCGGGATAAAGGAATTTATAGAGTATCTCGACAAAAACAAAAATCCTATACATCGCCATCCTATATATATAAACAAGGCTGTCAATTCGTGCGTTATAGAAGTTGCCCTTCAGTTCAATGATTCTTACACGGAGAATATATTTTCATATGCAAACAATATCAGAACAATTGAAGGAGGAACACATCTTTCAGGTTTCAAAAGCGCTTTGACAAGAAGCATTAATCAATACGCTAAGTCTCAAAATGTCATTTCTTCAAAGGATCCTAAAATTACTGGGAATGATATCAGGGAAGGCTTAACTGCTGTTGTTTCGGTAAAGCTTCCGCAGCCTCAATTTGAGGGGCAAACAAAGACGAGATTGGGTGACAGGGAAGTAGAAGGGCTGGTCGCGTCTGTAGTCGGAGACGGCGTCTCAGAATATCTCGACAGAGATCCTCAAGCGGCAAAAAAGATAATAAACCAGTCTATTGTTGCGGCAAGGTCCAGAGTAGCTGCCCAGAAAGCGAGAGATATTACACGAAGGAAGAGTGCCCTGGATTCAGCCAACCTTCCAGGTAAACTTGCCGACTGTTCTTCGAGAGATCCTAAGAAATCTGAAATTTTTATCGTTGAGGGAGATTCGGCAGGTGGTTCAGCAAAACAGGGTAGAGATAGAACTATTCAGGCGGTTCTACCCTTAAGAGGTAAATTGTTAAATGTGGAAAAAACGCGATTAAATAAGGTCTTGGGCAACATAACGATAAGCACTCTGATTTCTTCCTTGGGCGTGGGTATCGGAAAAGAGGATTTTGATTATAGTAAACTAAGGTATCATAAAGTTATTATAATGACAGATGCCGATATAGATGGCGCCCACATAAGAACTTTGTTGCTGACTTATTTCTTTAGATACGCAAGAGAAATTATAGAAAAAGGCAACCTTTTTATAGCTCACCCTCCTCTTTACCAGGTAAGTGACGGGAAGAAGAAGAGATGGGCATATACAGAGAGAGAAAAGGAAAAAGCAATAGAAGAGATTGGTGGAGACAAAGCAAGAGTGCAAAGATTCAAAGGTTTGGGTGAAATGAATCCTTCGCAGTTATGGGAGACTACGATGAATCCGGACCACAGAATTTTAAGAAGAGTATCGATCGAGGATGCGATAGAGGCGGACCGGATGTTCGATATATTAATGGGTAATGCGGTCGAGCCAAGAAAAGATTTTATTTTAGCTAACGCTCAATTTGTTGAAAACCTGGATATCTGAAAGAGATTAAACACAGAGTACACAGAGGAAACAACAAATTATGTTTATTTTGTTTAAACCCAATATGCTACCAAAATCATGAGGAACAACGAATTGCACGAATAGCACTAATATAAAAAAACAAAATTAATTTATTTGTGTAATTTGTGCTATTTGTTGTTAAAAAATGGGGGGTAGGAGTAAAATGATAAAAGTCTCTGTGGTTAAATTTTTTTTTATGGTGTTGGGATGCTCTGTGTTTTTGTTTTTTTACTTCTATTATTTGATTTCATAGAATAGAGTTTAAGGCGTCCCATATAAATTTTCCGCCCAAGAAGAAGAGAAAAATACCGCAAATTAAAAAGATACCTTTCTGGAATTTTTTGCCGAAAAAAGTACCACCTTTGTAAGACATTATTGAAAGAAAATACAACCACAAGAAATCGCAAAGCCAGTGTATTACGGCAAAAACCGCGAACCAGAAAAAGCCGAATTTTGCCGAGCGTGCAATTAAAGCGGCTCCTATTGTTGCCCACCATATAATAAAATAAGGGTTTCCCAGACTGAGAAAAACTCCCGCGGTAATGGGGGAACGCTTTTCTGTTTTGTTATTCAACTCGGAAACTTTTAACCCTCTTAGTATATCTATACCCATCCATAACAAAAATAAACCTCCCGCGATTCCTATACCTTCACGAACGTAAGGTTTATTAATCAAAGAATCGAAGCCTAGGAAAATGAGGAAAATCAGCGGGAATTCCACTATTCCGTGTCCAAAAGAAATTAATGCTCCGGCATGCGGATTTTTACTGCCCTTACCGATTGTTGCAGCAGTTATGGGACCCGGAGCCATAACACCTGAAAAAGATATAAAAACAGTCTGAAGAAGAAATGTGACTATTAACATGTTTTTCAACCTATAATTGTTTTAAGTATATTTCGGTTTTCGGCAATCCAGTTCATAAAATTTTGCCATTTATTTTCCATTTTTTTAAATTTATGGTAATCCGAAGCCGCGGTGTTTCTGTATTTGAATATAAGAATAATATTTTTTAAAAACTTAAAAACTTCTCTTATGTTTCCCCGGGAAACAGCACGCAGGGTTAAAATAATATTCGTAATAATTATTTTAAAGTAAAGGCTATTGGTTAAAAAATAACCCGGATAAGGCATAGTATTTTTTATGGGATAGCCGCTTTTTTTTAATTTAAACCTCATATATATAAATCGTTTTATGTCTTCTCTCATCTTAAGCCATAAGGGATTCTGTCCTTTAGGAGGCAGATGTTTTATTGAAAGCTTGTTGTCGAGTAGAAATTTAAATCCTTTTGATTTAGCATTACAGAGAAAATCTATATCTTCACCCCTGGAAATATATGGATCGAATGAAACCCGGCTGAACATGTTCTTGTGAATCGCCATATTTCCGCCGAATACAAAAGGAGTATCTTTTAATCGAGGAGGATTATCTATAATTTCAAATGCTTTGTTCATTGCACCGGTATTATCCCAGAATATTTTCCACCATTCTTTTCTACGAGTAAATTTATATCCCCCGTGAGCTTGAAGATAAAAACCCGCAATTCCAAAGATTTTATCCTTGCCAATAAACTCCAGTGACTTTTTAATAAAATCGGGGTCTTCGAAAACCTCGTCATCATCTATTAAAATAGAAACATCAGCTTGCAAAATATGGGGAAGTATTAAGCACATATTTCTAATGTTGGAATATCCCTCTAAACTAAGATAGGAAATATATTCGTGTTTTCCTTTTTCTTTTACCAATCTATGAAATTCTAATAAATCTGGATAAGAAAAATGCATAATTTTGTAGTCTTTAATGTAAGGTTCGATTATTCTATCGATTTTGTTTTTTACTTCTATACCTATAGATGGGTTTGTCGGACAACTTATGACAATTACGTAGAGATCATTTTCCTTCAGGACAGAAAGACTTGCAAGCAAACGACCAAGCGTGCCATCCTCATTGAGAGATGTAGGATGATCGTAAACCAAATCATCTTTTTGTGGTTTTACTCTCGCCCAATATGTTGGTATCACAATTATCGATTTCATGTTAAGCCTCTAAAAGCTAATATCTACAGTTGTCTATAAGAATATTGAGAAAAAGACGTTTGTCAATGTTAACAAAATAGCTATTAGACTTTGGCTTTTGGCTGTTGGCAAAAAAATATAAATCTCTGTGTTCTCTGTAACTTTGTGTGAGATTAAGTTTTCGGTTGTGGGTTGAGTTTAGCGGAGAGCGGATAGCGGTCAGCGGCTTGCGAGATTTATGTTTGTCTTCTTCTTTCTCCGAGAAGCACTATATCTCTCAAGTTTTCTATATTTTTTGCTCTCATCCATCTGGTCATAAAATCTTTTGCGCTTATAATCTGTGCTATAGAAGCAAGAGCTCTGAGGTGGAAATTTCTCTGGTCTCTAGTTCCCACCAGTACAAAGACAGCTTTAATTCCGGAAATGTCCTCTCCGAAATTTATACCTTCTTTGCATCTCGCAAGTAAAATATCAAAATGTTTTTCTCCTTCAATTATTATGTGCGGTATGGCAATATCGGGATTGATGGCAGTGGTGCTTTCTTTTTCTCTCTCAATAAGAAGTTGATAAAGCCTCTCTTTGGATATACCAAGAGGCCGCGAGAGTTTTTCTGCGGTTAGCCTGAAGAATTCTTGTAAATCGGGTTTTTTCTTCAAGTCCAGTATATGGCTTTTTTCAATTAATTCATCAAAACGATCTTTCTGGATTTTATCTCTTTCTCTTATTATGCCTTTCAATTCATCTTCAAGCGAGTGTGTTGTCAATTCTTTTGCGGTAATTTTTTCGATTAAATATAACAAAGCGTATTCTTCTTTAACTCTTCGCCTTCCGTAAATTAAGTATGCAGTAATAGCTAGCGAGATAAGAATAAAAACAATTATCAATACTTCTGCTCCCATCTCAAAAAGCAAAAAACCACAGCCGAGCATACCTGCTATTTGAGGAAAAGGATAGATTGGACTCCTGAATCGAGGTCTGTAATTTTGCACCCCACTCTGTCTCATAATAATAACAGCGAGGCAGGAAAAAAGATAAGTCATGATTAACACAGTCGAGGCTGCTTCCACGAGTATGTCCAGAGTGAAAAAAAGAGAAACAATCATAACCGTTCCGGTAAGAAGAATTGACATATGAGGTGTTTGATATTTACTGTTTATTTTTTTGAATGTATCCGGCAAAAGACCATCACGGCTCAAAGCGAGAGGATATCTGGAAGCTGCCATAATACCCGAGTTTGCGGTAGAAACAAAGGCGAAGATGGCGGCAATGCTAAGCAAAATCATTCCTCCCTGTCCCATAAAAACAAAAGCTCCGTCAGAGAGTGGTGTCAGAGATCTATCTAATGAAGAAGCTCCGAGTACCCCCGAGGTGACATAAATAACCAGAATGTAAAGAATACCTACGACCCCAAGGGCAAGTATCATGCCCAGTGGTACAACTCTATCAGGCTGTTCCACTTCTTCTGCAATACTGGCAATCTTCAATACCCCTCCAAAAGAGACAAAAACAAAACCCGCGGTTGAAAAGACAGCTGGTATTCCTTTGGAAGCAAAATCCTTAAAATATTCAACCTGTATGTTCGGTATTCCTAAAACGACATAAAGAATCATCAGTCCTAATAGAGTCACAACTAAAGCGATTTGAATTCTACCTGCTTCTTTTATTCCCAGTATATTTATAGCTACGAAAATTAAGCAAAGGGCGATAGCAACAGCTTGTATGTTAAAATCGAACAATATATTTGAAAAAGCAGCCATACCAACCAGAGCGAAAGCGCTTTTCAGGCATAAAGAGAACCATGTTAAGAAACCATCGATAGTTCCTACGGCGGGACCCATACTGCGCGTAACATAGAAATATGTTCCGCCGGCTTTTGGCATCGCGGAAACAAGTTCCGCCTGAGATAGAACACCGGTTAGAGCGAGAAGGCCTGCCAAAAAGTAAGATACAATTACCGCCGGTCCGGCTCTGCCGTGAGCGAGTCCCGGCAGGATAAAAATACCTGAGCTTATCATTGCTCCTGAAGCGACACAAAAAATATCGATAAGATTAAGTTTCCTAGCTAATTTTGGTTTCCCCATTATTTATTCTTTCGGATTTTTGTTCTTCTGTATAGCCAGTCCTAAAACAGAAAACACAATCATTCCAATCGGGATATATTCAAGATATGAGGTAATCAAACCTTCCAGCAAGAAACCCAAAATTGCGAAAAATATTCCTGTGTAAAGGTAATTTTTTTCTCTGTTTTTAAAAGAAATAAATAAAGTCGTGAATATTAAGGAAAAAATAGAAATAAAACCAAGAATACCGGTTTCTGCAAGAATATAAAAATAAATCGAGTGAGGATGATTTTTCATAACACTAATATTCATTGCAAATGTTTTTGCGGCTTCCGTATAACAACCTATGCCAAAACCGGTAAGGAGATTTTTTTTTAAGATTACTGGTAATACAAAATTAATCCAGGTGTTTATTCTTGCTGCTATGCTGGAATAACCGGTGACGCTCTCCATGAACTCGCCCAAAATAGCCGGTTTAATAAAAACAGGTATTAATATAAGTAACATAAATCCGAGTCCAAACCTCCAGTCTTTAAGAAACAGAAAAATCAAAAACAATATTAAAAAAGCTAAAATAGCGCCGAACGGTTTTGTTGGTATCAGCGCAATTGTGGCAATTATTAGAAAAGAAATACTAAGGTACTTCCAATAAGTGTTTTTTTCATACTTCAAAAATACGATCGAGATAGGAAAAATCATTACAAAAAGCCTGGGTAGAGAGTTATTTTTTTGGAAACCTATTGCCATCCCGCCGATCGACAGAGGGATTTTTCCAAAGATTTCAAGTTTAATATTTGGAATAAAGTTAAAAATCATCTGAGAAACCGCGAATAGACTGCCTATGAGACTTCCTACGATTAGTGCTTTTATGACTTTTTCTTTGTTTAACTCTTTAACCAAAAAAAGCACAAGAAAATACAAAATAAAGACAACAAAAGCAAGCGCCGACTTGCTTTTGTTAATAGAGAAAACAGCTGAAAGAAAAACGCTGAATATAACGCTTAAAATTATAATGAAAAGCAATTTGCTGTTTAGCGTAAAAAAAGAAAGTCTTTTTTCTTTAATAAATAAAACAAGAGAGAAGAGTAACGTTATTACAGCAAGAGGTAGGGAAACAGGAATCAGTAAAATTGATAAAAGCCCCGACCGTTCAGCTATTTTATTCAACAATAAGCTCCTTCAATTTTATCATAGAACAATATAATTATTGGGTTTGAATATGTCAAGGAAAGTTTAGCATAGAATTGGGAGTCTTTTTTAAACCATCCGAAATTTTTTTAACGTGTAGATTCTGTATGCACTTTAGTTTTTTTTTAACGAGATGCTTTTTCGATAAAGCACAATGACTGGCTACCCCCAAAATTTTTACGCCGAGTCATCCAAAAACAGTTATTGCAATACTTATAAGAAATTTCATTGCGGTATAAGCTATTTAGGAATACTTGTAGAATCAGAGGGGTTGCCGTACGAGAAAGACGTGGTCAATTTCCCCGGCGATATTTCGTTCGGGGTACCACTCCAAAAAAACGCAGTCAGTCTCCCCTGCGAGGAGACTGCTGCTTGCTCTCGACCTCGCTCCTTTTGACTCCGTCAAAAGACCGTGCCCGCTCGGTCTCCGAGACATTTTTCTTGAGTGGTACTCCTTCACTTTTAGGTTCAAAATAAAAGAAATCGAAAAACCTTGCCCGCCTGCCCCGTGGAATAAGTCCCTATTCCATGGGGTAAACCCTCCGAGACGCTTTCCCGGGCGGCAATCCTTCTGATTTGTACCCACGAAATTAATAAAAAAATTGGGGGGTGTCAGAGTACAATAACCCTTGACAAAATTTTCCTCAAATATTAAGTTGATTATAAGGAGAGTTAATTGCTCTTATGTGTAAATATTGGTTTTGCACAAATCTTGGGTTCTGTAAAAGCTGTAAAGTCTTTTATCATTGGAAGGTCAAAGAAAAATGACTAATAAAAGATCAAAGAAAGAAAACAAAGATGCTTTTTTAAAAGATTATAATATTTATTCTGAGATAATTGAAGAGATAAATGCGCCTCTGTGTTTTTTAGACCCGAACGGCGAGTTTCTGCTTTCGAATCCTTCTTGCGACGATCTTCTTGGAATAAGTAAAGGAAACCTGCGCGGAAGGAATTTAAAAGAGTTTATTAGTCCCAAGATGTTTAAAAAAGTGAAAGAATGGATTAAGAATGGAGATGACTTACCTGAATTAGAAATTTCGAAAAAAGAAGGGAAAAATAATGCCCTTCATGTTATATCTTCTCCAAAATATAATAAGAAGAGCAAATATATCGGCTCTTTAGTCTTTTTTGAGGATATAAGCGTAAGGAAAAAATTTGAATGTAAACTTCAAGAACAAATAGAAGAATTACAAAAGGAATTGGTATTCAAAAATAATCTGCTTTCATCGCTTCTATATAAAACACCCGATCACGTTTATTTCAAAGACAGGGAAAGCCGTTTCGTACGGGTGAGCAGAGCATTCGTAGAAGATTTGGGAATTGAAAACTTTAATGATGTGATTGGTAAAACTGACTTCGACTTTTTTACAAAATCTCATGCAGAACAGGCCTATCGGGAAGAACAGGAAATGATAAAAACAAAAAAGCCTGTTATCGGTAAAATTATTGAAGAATCTTATCTCAATGGAAAAAGAGCCTGGGTTTCGACAACTAAAGTCCCATGGTATAATGAAAAGGGCAATGTAATTGGCATTCTGGGGGTTTCAAGAAATATAACCGAAACCAAAGAATTAGAAAAAAAACTAAAGAAGAGACTTGCCGAACTTGGAGAAGAAGTTATTCTCAAGAGTAACCTTCTTTCTGCTCTTCTCGATAATACGCCTGACCATGTTTACTTTAAGGACAAAAAAAGCCGTTTTATTCAGGCGAGTAAATCGGTTGTAGAAAAACTCCGACTCAAAAGCGTGGATGAGTTGATAGGTAAAACAGATTTTGATTATTTTACAGATGAGCACGCAGAAGAAGCTTTTAGAGATGAGCAAAAAATAATGGAGACTGGAAAGCCTATTGAAGGAAAAATCGAGAGAGAGACCTATTCCGACGGAAGAATAGCCTGGGTTTCGACAACAAAAATACCTAGATATGACGAAAAAGGAAATATAATCGGGACTCTGGGTATTTCAAGAGATATAACACAACAAAAGGAAAAAGAAATAAAGGAAAAACTTAAAGATTCGGCAGGGAAAAAGAAACCTGAAGATAAGGGTTAAAATCCTTCAGGAAAACGGTTGGGATTTCGGTTCCCCTTGACTTTCTTTGATTATAGTCTAATATTTTCTCATTAAGCGGGCATAGCTCAGCTGGTAGAGTACGAGCTTCCCAAGCTCGGGGTCGCGGGTTCAAATCCCGTTGCCCGCTTTTTAAAACTGATTATGAATGTTATTCCTTTTGAAATAAGAACCAGAGAAAATAATGCCCGAACGGGCATTATTAATACGAAAAGCGGTATAATAAAAACACCTGCATTTATGCCTGTTGCTACTTTGGGAGACGTTAAAACCCTTCCCTCTTGGGATATGAAGAAATTAGGTGTCCAGATATTTATCGCAAATACTTATCATTTGCATATTCGACCTGGAGATGGATTGATCAAAAAATTGGGAGGATTACATTTCTTTGTCGGCTGGGAGGGTCCTATTGCGACCGATTCAGGAGGGTTCCAGGTTTATTCTCTTTCAACAAAGAGAAAGATACAGGAGGACGGAATTCTCTTCTCATCTCATGTAGATGGGTCTCCTATTAGATTTACCCCGGAAAAGGTTATAGATATAGAGTTTAATCTGGGGTCCGATATTCTGATGCCCCTCGATGAATGTGTTGGCTATCCAATAGGAAGAGGTTATGCTCGTGAGGCAATGGAAAGAACCAATAGATGGGCAAAGAGGTCTCTTGATTATCTTAAAACTCTCGATAATCCCGGACTTCTTTTCGGTATTGTACAGGGTTCCACTTATACTGATTTAAGGAAAGCCGCTGTGAGTGAATTAAAAAAACTCGATTTTGATGGATATGCTTTGGGGGGTCTGGTGGTCGGAGAGGATTCGGATCAAACAAGAGAGGTCGTTGAGTCTGCGGTTCCTTTATTGCCTGAAGAAAAACCAAGATATACAATGGGATTGGGGAAAATCGAGGATATTTTGTGGGCTGTGGGAGAGGGTGTAGACCTTTTTGACTGCGTTATACCGACAAGAAACGCGAGAACAGCAGGTTTGTATACTCTCGATGGAAAAATAAATCTGAGAAATTCAAAATATAAAGACGATAAGAGTCCAATTTCGGAAGACTGCAAGTGTCCTACGTGTATAAATTATTCTAAAGCTTATCTTAGACACTTGTTCAATACCGATGAACTCCTTGCGAAATACCTTGCAACACTGCATAATATATCATTCTATATGGAGATAATGAAAAAAACGAGGAAAGCGATAGAAAAGGGGACTTTTTATAAATGGAGAGAGAAATTCTTAAGTAACTTCAAAGGAGGTTTTGATGATTAATATTATTAATTTCTTAATTGCACAGGGTTGTGATTTAGCTTCGGGATTAGGGGGAGGAGAAGGAGCTGCTCCGGGAGCCTGCGGGCAGGGCAGTCCTTCATCGTTGTTGTTTATAGTTATACTGTTTGCCATTATGTATTTTCTTTTTTTTAGACCCACACAGGTACAGCAAAAAAAACACAAGGAGATGATAGAATCTTTACAGAAAGGAGATAAGGTGATTAGCTCGGGCGGTATTCACGGAAAAGTAACACAAATTAAAGATTCTACTGTTAAATTAAAGATAGCAGATAACACGGAAATAGAAATCGAAAAAGGTATGATAAGGACCGTTTTAAGAAAAGAAAGTTAATGAAGATAGTTTTCTTTGGGAGTTCTCATCTTTCCGCTATTATTCTAAATTCACTTGTATCCGCTGGCATAGAAGTTCCTCTTGTTATTACAAAAGCGCCTAAAAAGAAGGGAAGAGGCAAGAGTGAATCTCCTACATCCCTAGGAAGTGCAGCAAGAGATATGTCTTTAAATCTTATAGAAGAAGATAACCCAAACTCAATTTTTGTTGAAGAGAAGCTCAGAGAAACAAATGTCGATACTTTCCTGCTTGCTTCCTACGGAGCAATTTTAAAAGAGAATATTCTTGGGATTGCGAGATATCCTTTAAATGTGCATCCTTCTATCCTGCCGAAATACAGGGGAGCCTCTCCTGTTGCCCGGGCTTTGATGAACGGAGATAAGAAAACAGGCGTTACTATTTTTCTAATGGGTAAAGGAGTGGATACCGGTGATATTGTCCGCATTAAAGAAATTCCTATCTTGCCTTTCGAGATACGTACCGAATTGGAAGAACGCTTGTTTAAAGAGGCTGCCGAACCTGTTTTGTCGGTCCTAATGGATATAGATAAAGGGAAGGATATTCGAAAGATTTCTCAGGATGATAGTAAAGCGAGCTACGCACCTAAAATAACAAAGGAGGAATGCAAAATAGATTGGGAAGAGCCATCTTCCCGGGTTGAAGGCAAAATCAGAGGACTCTCATACCACCCCGGAGCTTTCTGTACCTTCAGGGATAAGGAATTAAAAATATTTAGAGCAGTCCGGAGGGAAGACGTCCACGATATGGGGCATCCGGGAGAAATTTTGGATACGAAAGACAATATCACCGTAAAATGTGGAGAAGGCGCAGTGGAAATCAGAGAAGTTCAACTCCAGAGTAGAAATAAAATGGAGGCGAAATCTTTCATAAACGGTTATCATATTAAAGCAGGAGAAATGCTGGGATAGATGTATGGTATTACTGTAATTATTTCTTTATTTTTAGTTTTTAATTCTACTTATACTGACCTTACTATAGATTCGAAAAATCGAGTGATACTGCTTTCCTCAAGAGATAGAATAATTGAGGATGAAAGCGGTAAGGTGCATTTTTCACTCGATTCGATGTTTGCCCCCTTATCTATTTCTGCGTCGTCTTTCGCTATTTGGGTAACTTCCGCTTCGGAATTTACGAGTCAAAAATATTCTTTATGGGGAGAATTTCTTGGAGAAGTTAATGTGGGCGGCAGTGATATAGATGCCGATGAGAAAGGAATTCTAATAGCAGGAGAACAATCATACTTTGTTCAGACAGTTTCCGGAGCCAGTATTACATTAATACAGAAGGAAATAGAGAGGTGCGCTCTATCAAAAGATTCTTTATATTTATACAGTAATGATACGCTTCGAATTTTTAAAAGGGACGGAAAATTTATCAGGAGAAAATTTATTCCGGGTGTAAAAGACCTCTGCACATACAATAAGACTTTGTGTTTGTTATTTAATGACTCCCTTGTTTTGAGTGATACAGTATTTCCTGTTTTTGGTGCCAAGAGAGCCGGGAGTAATGACAAATTCATAGCTATTTTGAGTGATTCAGGAATCGTTTACTATCCTACCCCAAAAAAATAAATTTTACCACAGAGAACACAGAGATAAAAAAGCCTAAGTTAAGACGCAGATAAACGCAGATTTGAAGGGTTTTATCGTTTTTTTTAGCTCAAAACTCTAAACTTTATTTACAGTGTCAAGGATTTTTTAGCAACGAAGATACAGAGTTCATTGTACTATTATTTCTACTGCTAACTACTCCCTA
This sequence comes from Caldifarciminota bacterium, assembly GCA_016930175.1. Lineage (GTDB taxonomy): Bacteria > Hydrothermota > UBA3072 > UBA3072 > UBA3072 > JAFGHJ01. The sequence goes on along the minus strand of JAFGHJ010000048.1, from coordinate 78,290 downwards.
TTTATTTACAAATACCTAATCGGCGCATATCTTAATTTCTTTACCTGGTAGTACCAGAGCAAGGAGATAGCTGCAAGAGTTATTGAAAAGATGCCTGCGCCTATTATGTAATAATTTGAAGACGCGATAGTAGATGTGGAATCTGCGACAACAGGGCTTATTTCCTGGAAAAGGGAACGAAGTTTGTCTACTAAATAGTATTCAAATAGCTCCCTCTTAAACACAGCAAAATAATACCAGAATCCTGCAAGTACGAGCGGAAAAACTATAGAAGGTCGGAAGAAAACCGTAAAGAATCTCTTCCGCTCCTTCTGCAGTTCTACGTCTGCTTTCCACTTATGAATTAAATAGTCAGGTGCTTTTTCGACAGCCACATAATCCAATATTTCTTCAATTTTTATATCTTTTTTCATTCTTCCTCCCTTACAACCTCTTCTAATAAAACCTTTAACTCATTCCTTCCTCTATGTATGTATGTTTTTACTGTTCCAATATTAATACCCATTGTATAGGCAATTTCTTGATAAGGCATTTCTTTAAAATGGTATAAAGTTAGTGCTACACGATAATCTTCCGGTAACTCCATTAGTTTTCCTTTTATGTAATTGGATAACTCTTCTCTTTCAAGATAGTCGAGATGCCCTCTTGATTGATCCTCTATTTTTGTCTCATAATCTTCTATTGATTCCGTATCCTTATGACGACGAACATACGATACGGCATGATTATACGCAATTCTGAAAACCCAGGAGGAAAGCTGGGATTGTTCTTTAAATTTATTAATACCGTTGTAAACTTTCATCATAACCTCAGAAGTAAGGTCCTCCGCGGTAGCCGGATTTTTGACCACTCTGTAAACGACTGTGTATATTCTGTTGAGGTAACTTTTAAAAAACTTTTCAAATTCATCCTCCGATTTCTCCTTTAATTTCTTAATATCTATTTGCAAATTATTATATTTTCCTTTCATAATGTTTGACGCAAAAATTTATTATTTGTTTCAAAGATAGATGTATTTTGAGCAATTGTCAAGATAAAAAACAGCATACCTACGTCTAAAAAAATTAGCTGGGGATTGACACGGGTTTTTTTGTTGTTTTTTGACTCAGAACTCACGACGCATGACTCGAGACTTAGTTAAACCTTCAGTTTAAATTATTAGAATCTGCGAAAAAGTAGTTGACAAAGACGTAAAAAATCATTAAAATTATAGTATATATGTTAAAAAAATCAAAAAAAGAAGGTGATTTAAATGGAGGATAAGAAAAAAAGTAAAGAGGTGCTCTTAAAAGAGCTAAAAGAATTACGCAGAATTAAAGACCTATTTGAAAATTTATTAAGGAGTATTCCGGTTTCGCTGTATTTCAAGGATACTGAAGGGCGTCTCATTCGCGTAACCAAATATTTTTTAGAGCAAGCCGGAGCCCCTTCCGTTAAAGGGGAAAAGGACATAATAGGAAAGACCGATTTTGATTTATTTGGAGAGGAACTCGCGAAAGTTGCTCGCGCGGATGAAGAACGTATTATGAAAACGAAAGAACCGGAGATCAATAGACCCGAGATATCTTCAACCCCGGAAGGAGAAACTGTTTATCTTTCTTCAACCAAAGCTCCGATGGTAGATACTAAGGGGAATGTAATCGGTATAGTCGGCTTAACTCAGGATGTAACTGCACAAAAAGTTGCGGAAAACCAGCTAAAACATCTGCTCGGAGAACTCTCTACTCCCGTTTTGCACGCGATGGAGGGGATAATAATAATGCCTCTTGTTGGTACGCTTTCTAGCGATAGGGCACAAAATGCTACGCAGACAATACTTGAAAGCATAGCACACTATAAAGCGAAATATGCTATAATAGATATAACTGGTGTTTCCGTTATAGACTCGATGGTGGCTGGTCAACTTATAAAAACAGCAAAAGCTGTTGAAACATTAGGGAGCAAGGCAATAATAACCGGTGTTTCTTCTGATATTGCGACTACTATTGTGGACCTTGGCATAGATATGAAAGACATTATGACCAGTAATTCACTAATAGAGGGTTTGCAGCACGCTATAAAAGCTGTCAAGGACGAAGAATACTAAGAATTTTGTCGCTGAAGAAAACCTATTCGGATTTGAAAGGTCGAGTTTAAAAAATAATAAAAAGATATTTTATTAAAACTTTGTGTCTTAGTGCCTTTGTGGCATACTCTACAATTGGGATTTTATACTTTTGTATCTATCTTCGTGGTAGGGGAAACCTTTGCCCCCGATTCTGCCAATTTCCGATTCTCCCTTGCGAATTCTTTCGGCTGCCGGAGGATGAGAAGAAAGAAGCCCCAAAACAGCTGGTGGGGGGTTGCCTTCCATCTTTTCGAATTTTTCGAAAACCTGGATCATGCCATGTGGATTATAGCCCGCATTCCTCGCGTACAATATTCCATACCTGTCTGCTTCAAACTCGTTGTCCCTGCTATATCCCTGAAGGATTAGCATTGCAGCCACATTGACAATATCACCGGCGGCGCCTTCCGCTTTATCGCCAAGAGCAATCTGGGCAAGTATTGAATAACCATATATATTCTGCAGTTTCTTTATCGAATGTCTTGCCACAACGTGACTGATTTCGTGAGCGAGAACTCCTGCAAGCTGGGCTTCGTTATCGAGCGTCTCAAGTAATCCGGTGTAAATGTAGACAAAACCTCCGGGACAGGCAAAAGCATTTATTTCATCTTTATCTATAACCTTGAACGTATACTCGACATCCGTCCTGTCGCATACTCTGGCAATCTTCTGCCCAACGTCGTTTACGTAGTTCTGGACGGTAGCGTTTCTCAATAATTTTTCTTCTGCCTCTACGTCGGTCGCGACCTGTTTACCGATTTCTACTTCCTCAGGGGTAGAGATAAATATGAAATCGGTTTTTCCACCCGGACCGGTAGTCACGCAGGAAATACTAAACAGGATTAAAAAAACAATAAATTTTCTCATAAGAGGATTATAATGAATTTCGCTAAGTAGTCAATAGCCTTTTTGTTAGGTGGTTAGATAGTTGGATGGTAGGATAGTTGAAAATTTCTGAGATACTTACTTTTCTGCATCCTAATTTAGGATTTTGGATTTAGGGGTTGGGATTTGGTTGAAACAAAAAAAATTTTGGGGTCGTTGTGGGGCTTTGTGTTCTCCGTGTCTTTGTGTGAAAATAATTTTTTGGGGGTGGGCTGGAAAAAACAAATTAAATTTTTTCTCTGTGGGCTCTGTGCGTTTTTTGTTTCTCTGTGTTCTCTGTGGTGGATTTATTGTTTTTTTGAAACAATTTTCCTCACTTTTGCGTCAAACTGATTAAAAGGAGGAAAAAATGTTAAAATATAAATTTAGATATAGATTCAAACACTTCGAAGAAAAACTTTACCCATCGAGTGATTTAGGTTATTTCGAAATATATGAACCAAAAACCTTGTTCTTTTACAATTAAAAAGGAGGAATTATGGAAAGCATATTAATCCCGATGGTGGCTATACTTTTTCCCGTTTTTATAATCTTTATTATCTTTTACTTTGTCTTTACAACAGACTACAAGAAAGAAAGACTGAAAAGAGAAGAGAGAATTAAGGCAATAGAAGCCGGAGTGGAGCTTCCACCGGAACCGGCACCCCAGCCTGCTACACCTCTCGATTACTTAAGGAAAGGGTTGGTGTTTCTTGGAGTTGGGCTTGGCCTTGTGATTGGAGGTTCGATTTTCGCATATAAGATGGGAGACGAGGGTATATACTTCTTCACAATGGCGGGGTGTGTTTTGACTCTTATAGGGGCCGCTCTTGTAATTTTCTACAAAATCCAGAGTAAAACGGAGAAGTAGAATACACTTACCTTTGAATAAAAGAGGAGCAGTTTTAACTGCTCCTCTTTTATATTTTATATATTGAAAACTCTCTTAATTCTGCTTTACACCCGGTGGTCTGCTGATAATGGCAATCACGGCACCTAAAAGACAAAGTATACCGGTTACTGTAAAAGCCATCGAATAACTTTTTGTTATCTCGAGCACTCTCGGAGCGAAAAGCGAACCGAGAAGTCCGCCTACACCGTAAGCTGTGAAAACCAGTCCGTAATTGATACCGATATTCTTCGTGCCGTAGAAATCGGCGGTAATTGCGGGAAATAAAGCCAGGTAACCGCCGAAGCATAAGCCCACAATGTATATACCTATCCAGTAGTAAATTGGAAATACCGCGATCGTATTGTATAAAAGTATGGCAGCTCCGTTTATAATCAACATAAGAAAGAGTGTTCTCTTTCTGCCCAAACTGTCCGACAAACGGCCCCAGAATATTCTACCTAAAGCGTTGAAGATCGCCAGTGTACCTACTGCAAGAGCTGCAGTTTTAGCCGTCAAACCTACAATATCTTGACCTATAGGAGATGTTTGCGCTATAATCATTAATCCCGCAAAACAGCCAAAGAAATACATTAACCAGACAAGATAAAAAGAAAGTGAAGAAAGCATCTCACCAGGACCAAAATCCCGTCCGGTCATTTGTGTTTTCTCGGGTGCAATCCATCCTTCCGGTTTCCATCCCGCAGGCGGATTTCTTAGAATCTGCGCGCTGAGTACGATAACAACCAGAAAGGCAATCCCTAAAATAGCCAGAGTCGAAAAAACTCCGACTCCGTCTATAAGTGCACGAGCAACCGGTGCCACGATTAGTGCTCCGGCTCCAAAACCGGCAACACTAAGACCAGTTATAAGACCTCTCTTATCGGGAAACCATTTGATTCCTGTCGCGACTGGACAAACATAGGTGAAACCAATACCCATTCCGGATAACACCCCATAACCAATAGTTAGCCAGGTAAAACAACGAAGGAAAGCGGCTACCAACATTCCTATTCCAAGGACAATTCCGCCGACAGTGGCTACAAGTCTGGGACCGGCTTTATCCTGCCATCTGCCTCCTATTATCGTGGCAATAGCGAAAAACACTAAAACCAGCGAAAAGGGAAGCGTTGCCTGGCTTGGGGTTAGACCAAGCCCGCCATATCCAATTGGTTGTTGTAAAGGTTTGCAGAAAACGCTCCAAGCGTAAATTGCGCCAAGACAGAGCTGAATAAGAATCGCCCCTATAACTATAAGCCATCTGTTAAAAACTTTATCTTCCGCCATCAAAAAACCTCCTTTTAAGTTACCGTTTTTTACTTGGCTTCGCTAATGCCTTCAACGGCTTCAGGGTTAGCAAGTGTAGAAATATCCCCAACTTTTTCTCCGATTGCCTTGGCTCTTATTATTCTTCGCATTATTTTACCGGAGCGGGTCTTTGGGACGTCATTGACAAACCCTATTTCGTCGGGTCTTGCAATCTTTCCTATTTCCTTTCCGACATGTTCTCGAAGTTCTTTCTTTAAATCATCGGAAGGTTCTACTCCTTTTTTAAGCACCACAAAAGCAGTTATAGATTCGCCTTTCAATTCGTGAGGTTTTCCGATAACGGCTGCTTCAGCGACTTTCGGATGGCTTACCAGGGCAGATTCGACCTCAGAATTACCAATTCTGTGTCCCGCGACATTAAGTACATCATCCGCTCTGCCCTGAACCCAGAAATAACCGTCCTCATCCTTTCTGGAAACATCGCCGGCAAGGTAGGTATTTGGAAACTTACTCCAATACACATTCTCGTATCTTTCCGGGTCTTTGTAGAGACCTCTGAGCATCCCGGGCCATGGTTTCAGTATGACCAGGTTTCCGCCGGCGTTAGTAATGGGCTCAGCCTCTTCGTTGTACACTTCTGCGGCAATCCCCGGCAAAGGCTTTGTAGCAGAACCCGGTTTAAGCGGTGTAATAGGTAACGGAGATATCAAGAAGTGCCCGGTTTCCGTTTGCCACCATGTATCCATTATAGGACATTGTTCTTTTCCTATGTACTTATGATACCATATCCAGGCTTCCGGATTAATCGGTTCTCCAACCGAGCCCAAAAGACGCAGAGAATCAAGATTGCATTTTTGCGGATATTCTTCTCCCAGTTTCATATGTGCTCTTATTGCAGTCGGTGATGTGTAGAGAACGGTTACTTTATGTTTTTCTATCATTGACCACCAACGCTCTGGTTCCGGGAATGCTGGTGCGCCCTCATATATTATAGAAGTTGTTCCTAGTATTAAAGGGGCATAAACAATATAACTGTGCCCTGTTACCCATCCTATGTCGGCAGCACACCACCAGATATCATCTTCTTTTAAGTCGAATACCCATCTAAGTGTTTGTGCCGTGCCAACAGCATAGCCTCCATGGGCATGTTGTATTCCTTTTGGTTTACCAGTCGTGCCTGAGGTGTATAAAATATAAAGAAGATCATTCGCATCCATTTTTTCCGTTTCGCACTCAGCCGGCTGGTTTTTTGTGATTTCATCCCACCAGAGATCTTTTTCTTCGTTCCAGGGTACCTCGTCACCTGTACGCTTATAGACAATAAGATGCTCAACTGAAGGAGAATTTTTTATAGCGTCGTCGGCCTGTTTTTTCAAGGAAACCTTTTTACCTCGTCTGTAGAAAAAGTCACAGGTAATAGCCACTTTTGCTTTACAATCATTAAGTCTGTCTGAAAATGCCGTAGCACTGAAGCCTGAGAAAACAACGGAATGTATTGCACCGATCTTTGCACACGCCAGCATTGCTATTGGGAGTTCTACATGCATTGGTAAGTATATTCCGACTCTGTCTCCTTTTTTTACACCCAAACTCTTAAGCGCGTTGGCAAGTTTGTTAACTTCAGTATAGAGTTCCCCGTAGGTCCATTTTTTAACATCACCCGGTTCTCCTTCAAAAATATAGGCGACTTTGTCCTTTCTTTCTGTTCTTACATGTTTATCCAGAGCATCGTGTGCAATGTTATATTCTGCTCCTGCAAACCACTTAACATATGGAGGATCCCATTCGAGAACTTTGTCATAGGGTTTATACCATTCTACCAGTTCTTTTGCCATCTCTCCCCAGAACCATTCTAAATCTTGCGATTTTTCAAGAAGTTCGTCTAAATCTTTTATTCCGTGCTTATCCATCCATTTTTTGACATTTGTCTGCTTGATAAGTTCTTCCGGGGGCTTGAAAACTCGATTCTCTTCTAATAATACGCTTATGTCTTTTTTCTCTTCGTTACTCAATTTCTTCCTCCTTCAACTTTTACAATAGTTTGATTGAATTGAAAAACTTTAATATAAAAGAGCTTTGTAATTTTATTATATCGGTGATTTAGACTTTGTCAATACCGTATCCCCCCACCTCCCCATTTTTTACCACAGAGAACACGGAGAAAAAAACACACAGAGAACACAGAGAAAAAATAGATTTTTTTTTCAAAACCGTTCACTTTTCCTCTTTTTTACATCAAGGATTAGAAGGGATTGACTTTTGTCTTTCCTTGTATAGTATAGATAAAAGGAGACAGGCTAATGTTTGATATCAAAATTACCGGGACAGGATCTTATCTGCCGAAGAAGGTCTTAACAAACTTTGATCTGGAAAAAATGGTTGACACTTCTGATGAATGGATTACAACAAGAACAGGTATAAAAGAAAGGCATATCGCGAGTGAGGATGAAGCGACTTCAGATTTGGCTTCGAAAGCAGCGGAGGAAGCTTTTGAAATGGCTGGGGTTTCGGCAAGGGATATAGATGCGGTCATGGTTGCGACTATTACACCCGATACATTGTTTCCCGCAACTGCCTGCTGGGTTCAAAAAAAACTTGGCGTAAAACCCGTAGTGCCTGCTTTTGATATAAGCGCTGCCTGTTCGGGATATCTTTACGGCCTTATTCTAAGTGCCGGGATGATAAAAACAGGTGTAGCCAGTAAGATATTACTGTGTGCCAGTGAGACTCTTTCGAAGATTACAAATTGGGACGACCGTTCTACCTGTGTCCTTTTCGGCGACGGAGCCGGGTGCGCTGTAATAGAAAAATCGGATTGCGATTCCGGTTTGCTTTCATACGTCTGGGGTGCAGATGGTAAACTCGGGAAACTCCTGATACAGGAAGCAGGGGGTTCTCGTATGCCTGCAACCAAAGAAACTGTCGACAAAAAACTTCATACTGTATCAATGCAGGGCAACGAGGTTTATAAACACGCTGTTACAAAAATGAAAAAGGCGGCTATCGAGTCTTTGAAAAAGGCGAATTTAACAGGTGAAGATGTAGATGTATACGTGCCTCATCAGGCAAATATCAGGATAATAGAAGCCACTATAAAGAGAGCCGGTATACCTATGGATAAAACCGTTGTTACCATTGATAAAACAGGGAATATGTCTGCTGCTACCATACCTGTTGGTATAGATTGGGCTGTAAGGGATGGAAGACTAAATAGGGGAGATATACTGCTTTCTACAGCTTTCGGTGGTGGTTTTACCTGGGGAGCCGCAGTCTTAAGGTGGTGATTGGTTGCTTGAGTTAAGACTCCACGGTAGAGGAGGTCAGGGAACTGTCGTTGCCGCTAAGATACTTGCCGATGCATTGTGTAGTGAGGGTAAATTCGTTCAGGCTTTTCCGGAATACGGAGTAGAAAGAAGAGGCGCTCCTGTTAAAGCTTTTTTGCGTGTAAAAGATGATGTTGTGTACGAGCGCTCCAAGATATATGAACCCGATCATATAGTAGTGCTCGACCCCACTCTTATAGGATTTGTTGGGATTGCTGACGGATTGAAAAAAGGCGGATGGATAATTGTAAATACTACCCGAAAAGTAGAGGAATTGGGGTTCGATAGTAGTTTTCGGGTTGCTACCGTCGCGGCGAAGGAAATCGCTTTAAAATATCATTTAGGGAGTGAATCTTCTCCTATTGTGAATACGGCTATACTTGGTGGCGTTGTAAAAATTTTAAAACTGTGTAGCTTGAAATCTCTTTTGGACGCGGTAAGAGAAGGAGTTCCTCGTAAAAAAGAGGAGAATGTCAAAGCAGCCGAAGAGTCATATAAAAAAACGAAGGTTTGAAAATTGGCTAAAAAATCGGATAAAAAAATAATATTTAATAAAGAAAAGAAAATGCCTCCTTTTGCAATTTCTTTTTATTCTATGGAGTATAATAAAACAGGGGGCTGGAGAAACTTTCGACCGGTCATAGATTACGATAAGTGTTCTTGTTGTTTGATTTGTTGGAAGTCCTGTCCCGAGGCTGCTATAAAACTTAAAAAAACGAAAGTAAAAGGTAAGGAAAAATTTAAACCTGTGATCGATTATGAATATTGCAAAGGTTGTGGTATTTGCTGGGAAGAATGTCCGACAGAAGCCATAGATATTGAAGAGGAGGCAGAGTGAGAAAGGTTTTAATGGGCAATCATGCCTTGTCTTACGGTGCTAAGGTTTCCAGGGCTCAAGTAATTTCAGCATATCCTATAACGCCCCAAACTGAAGTAGTCGAGCTTCTTTCGAAGATGTGCGCTTCAGGAGAATTGAAAGCAAAATTCATCAAAGTGGAATCCGAACATTCAGCTATGGCTGCTCTTATCGGGGCTTCATCCGTCGGAGTCCGGACTTTCACCGCAACTTCCGCGCAGGGTTTAGCACATATGCATGAAATGCTCCATTGGGCTGCTGGTGCAAGGACCCCTGTAGTTATGGGTAATATCAACAGAGCTTTTGCCCCTCCCTGGTCTGTCTGGACGGAACAAAACGATTCGCTTTCTCAGAGAGATACAGGCTGGATGCAGATTTATGCTCAGAATAACCAGGAAGTTCTGGATTCGGTTATTCAGGCTTATAAAGTTGCGGAATCGCTTGATTTGCCTGCGATGGTGATTCTGGCAGCTTTCGTTCTTTCCCATACCTCGGAGACGGTAGAAATACCTGGCCAGGAGAAAGTGGATGAATTTCTTCCGCCTTACGAGAGAAAATATAAGATCGACCCTGATGAACCGCATGCTTTCGGAGGTCTTACTGATCCTGACAATTATTTTGAATTGAGATATAAAATTCAGAAAGCAATGGAAGAAGCTTTGGAAAAGTGGGAAGAAGCGGGGGAAGAATTTGAAAGTATATTCGGTAGGAAATATGGACTACTAGAGACCTATAAAGTTTCTGATGCAAAGAGCTTAATTGTTTCTTCGTCGACAATAGCTTCTACAGCGAGAAACGCAGTTGACAGATTACGCGAGAAAGGTGAAAAAGTTGGTCTTCTACGGATAAGAGTTTTTAGACCTTTCCCGGCTGAAAAGATTCGCGGGATTTTAAGTTCCGTAGGTAAAGCTATTGTAATTGACAGAAACATTGGATTCGGCGCTTCAGGTATATTTTATCAGGAAATTAAAGCTGCGATGTATAACGAAGAACAGAAACCTCCTATATTTGGCGTAGTAACAGGTTTGGGGGGTAGGGATGTATCCAGTAAAGATATTATCGAAATATACCAGGATGTAATTAGAAGGGAAGAGCCGAAATCTGATATTATATGGAAGGGTCTAAAATTATGAAATTAAAAATACCAGAAGAAGAAATAATGGGGCATGGAAATCTTGCCTGTCAGGGATGCGGAGCTACCCTTGCGATGAGGCTTGCGCTTAAAGCCCTTGGAAGTAATACCGTGATTGTTTTGCCCGCATGTTGTTGGTCTGTGATAGACGGACCTTTTCCTCATTCTGTAGTTAATGTGCCTCTCTTTCATACCGCTTTTGCTGCTGGTCCGTCAACTGCTTCTGGTGTAAAAGCCGCACTTGAAATTCAGGGGAAAGACACTAACGTGGTTGCCTGGGCTGGAGATGGAGGTACTTATGATATTGGACTCGGAACACTCTCTGGCGCAGCAGAGCGAAATGATGACATGATTTATGTTTGTTACGATAATGAAGCCTATATGAATACTGGCATTCAGCGGAGCAGTTCGACGCCGTTGAAGGCTTGGACTACGACTACACCTGTGGAAAACCCTAAAGAAAGTCATAAAAAAGATATCATTTCAATAATGGCGGCGCACCGTATACCTTATTTGGCAACAGCTTCTGTAGCTTATCCTGAAGATATGATAGAGAAATTTAAAAAAGCTAAAGACATTAGAGGCATGAGGTTTATCCTTGTTTTCAGTCCGTGTCCTACAGGCTGGAAGTATGCACCTCAATTAACTGTAAAATTAGCCCGGCTAGCTGTACAAAGCAGGGTTTTCCCTTTAATCGAGATTGAAAATGGGATAAAATGGAAATTAAATAAAGAAATTACCCACCCGAGCCCGGTTTCCGAATATTTGAAACCCCAGGGAAGGTTCAAGCATTTGAGCGATGAAGATATTGCAGAGGTAGAACAGAGTGTTGAGGCGGACTGGAATAGACTGCTCGAAAAAACAAAAAAGTGATTTTTAGATTATTGACTGTATGAAAATATTATTTAAAATATTAAAAGGAGGTTAGAATGTCAGGACATTCAAAATGGCATAGTATAAAACACCAGAAGGCACAAGAAGACAAAAAAAGAGGTAAGATATTTTCTAAATTATCTCGGAAAATTTCGGTAGCTGCAAAGAAGGGTAAAGATCCGGAAAAAAATGTTGAACTCCGAAATGCTGTTCAGGAAGCAAAAGACAATGATATGCCCAAGGAAAATATTGAAAGAGCAATACTCAGAGGCTCTGGAGAACTTCCGGGTGTCGAATATACTGAAATAAAATACGAAGGATATGGGCCTGGCGGAGTCGCTCTATATATAGAATGTCTAACCGATAACAAGAACAGGACTGCGTCCGATATGAGACACGCAATGGAGAGGCATGGGGGAAAATTGGGAGCAGAAGGGTGCGTTTCTTATCTTTTCGAAAAGAAAGGCTTGATATTCGTACCTAAAAAGAACTCTTCTGAAACGGAAGTTTTCGATGCGGCTATTGAAGCAGGTGCGTTGGATATAAGCGAAGAGAAAGATACCTACGAAATCCAGACTGACCCTGCCGATCTTCACAAGGTTTATAAGGCTTTAAAAGAAAAGAATATACCAGTTGAGCATTTTGAGCTTACTTTTATGCCTACAGCTACAAAGAAAGTGGACGATAAGGATGCCAGAAAAATACTCAAACTTTTGTCCATACTGGAAGACAGCGAAGACGTTCAGCAAGTTTATTCCAATTTCGATATAGCGGATGAAATACTTGAGGAGATAGGTTCCGAGAATTGAAGATATTAGGAATAGATCCGGGGCTTTCCCAAACAGGAATAGCAATACTATCAGAAGAAGAAGGTAAAACGAAACTTTCCTGGAAAACGGTCGGGCATAAAGCAAATAAAGAGAGACTTCACAATTATTTCAAATCACTGTCTGAACTCATAAGTACCGAAAAGCCGGACCAGGTTGTGATAGAAAATATTTTCAAAGGTCCTAATACGAAAACACTTATAAAGATAGCCGAACTCCGCGGCGTTTATCTCCTGCTGACCCAAATAGAGGGTCTGCCCATACAGGAGTTTACGCCACGCGAAATCAAACAATCTGTAACCGGTTCCGGAGCTTCTTCCAAAGAACAGGTAAGATATATGGTAAAGAAAATATTGGGTATAAAGGAAGAAATCCCGCTTGATGTTTCCGATGCTTTTGGTGCAATAATTTGTTACCTTAACAAAAGCAACAAATATGCTGGAATCAATTAAGGGAATAGTTATAGACATAGAAAAAGAAAAAATCAGCGTCAACGTTGGTGGTTTTGGTCTTCTGGTTAATACGGTTATGGAAAGTGAGATTCCCACTATAGGCGATGAAATATCTTTATATACTCATCTATCGATAACTCAAAACGGCGTAGATATTTACGGCTTTGAAAACAAAACGGAAAGGGAACTTTTCAGGACTATTATTAAGGTTCCTAATATCGGACCCAAAACCGCTTTTTCTCTGATGCTGGGTTTGGGGGGGCATGGTATTAGGAAAGCGCTGGACGCTAATGATCCGGAACCAATATCGAAAGTAAAAGGCATAGGCAGCAAAACTGCCAAGAGATTAATCCTTGAGTTGAAAGACAAGTTGAAATTGGCTCCGAAGAAAGAATTCGAAGAAGCAAAAAAAGCTCTCATTGCGATAGGTTTTAGTTCAAAAGAAGCTGAGCAGGCAATATGCGAAGCCGTAAAAGATACCGATTATCTTTCGGTAGATGAAATAGTTAAAAAGATATTGAAGCAAATATGAGAATTACATCACCTTCGAAAGACCCGACCGATATTCAGTACGAGAAAAGCCTTCGCCCCAAATCTTTCTCGGAATTTATTAATCAGGACAAAGTCAAAGAGAATCTTGAAGTGTTTACAAAAGCGGCAAAAAAGAGGGAGGATCCTCTCGATCATGTTCTTCTTTTTGGTCCTCCGGGGCTAGGAAAAACGACGCTTGCCCACATTATCGCAAAAGAGATGGAGGTTAACATTACAGCTGTAGCTGGTCCGGTTCTCCAGCGACCGAGAGACCTTGCCGGAATTCTCACGAAACTTCACCGTTTTGACGTGCTCTTTATAGACGAAATACATCGAGTTAATAAAGACGTAGAGGAATATTTATATCAAGCTATGGAAGACTTTTCTATAAATATAATGATAGATTCGGGTCCGGCAGCCAGGTCTATAGAAATAAATTTGCAACCTTTCACTCTTGTGGGAGCGACAACCAGAACAGGGCTCTTATCCGCACCTTTACGTTCACGATTTGGCTATATTCCTCGGTTGGATCACTATCAACCTAAAGATTTAAGCGAAATTATAATGCGTGCTTCTTTAATACTGGATATTAGAGTAAGCAGAGATGCTTCGGATGAAATAGCAAGGAGGGCGAGAGGAACTCCAAGAATAGCGAATAGACTGCTTCGCCGGGTCAGAGATTTTGCGGATGTTAAAGGTAAGGGAGAAATAGATTTAGATATTACAAAATATGCTTTAAAACAACTTGAAGTAGATGGGCGGGGTCTCGATATTATGGATAAAGCGATTCTAAAAAGTATAATTGAAAAATTTAACGGAGGTCCCGTGGGTTTGAAAACCCTTGCAACTTCTGTTGGGGAAAAAGCAGAAACAATAGAAGAGGTTTTTGAACCGTATCTAATAATAAGTGGTTTATTAAAAAGAACCCCGCAGGGTAGAGAAGCGACTCCGCTAGCTTACGAACATTTAAAAATCAAAGCCCCTAAGGGGAAAACATTATTTTAAAAGTAACTAACCCACGAAATACACCAAATACACTAAAACCCTACCTTTTTTAGATTGCATTAAAAAAAGACACGAAAAAAAATCATATTTTTTATTAAAACCCTCAACCCCACCGAAAGAGAAACAACAAATCTCACGAATACCACGAATATAAAAAAAGAAAATTAATTCATTTGTGTAATTTGTGCTATTTGTTGTTAAAAAACGGGTGGTGTGGATTAATGTCTGAAATGTCTTTTCCCTGTAAATAACAGGGCTATATTGTGTTCGTTTGCCGCATCAATAACTTCTTTATCTCTTACCGATCCGCCTGGTTCTACAATGGCAGTTACGCCTGCTTCTTTCGCTTTATCTATAGAATCCCTGAAAGGGAAAAAAGCGTCTGATGCTAAGACAGCCCCTGCTATTTCATGCCCGTATTTTTTTGCTTTAAGAATAGAAATTTCAACAGAATCAACCCTGGACGGTTGTCCGGTACCAATTCCGATTGTTTTTAGATCTTTAGCCAGAACGATTGCATTTGATTTTACCCATTTGACAACCCTCCATGCAAAATCAAGATCTTCCACTTCTTCTTGAGTCGGTTCTTTTTTGCTCACGACATCCCACCCGTTAGGGTCCTCACTAGAAGAATCACTTTGTTGCATTAAAATCCCTCCGATTATAGGATAACATTTCATATAGTCGAGAGGAGAAAATAGCTCCGCCTTAGCCTCCAGGATACGCAAATTCTTTTTTTCTTTAAGTTTAGTAAGCGCATCCTCCGTATAAGCCGGAGCTAATACAACCTCAAAAAAAGATTCTGCTATAGCTTCCGCCGTATCTAAATCAATTTCTCTGTTCGAAGAAATAATTCCTCCGAAGGCAGAAAGCGGATCACAGCTTTGAGCCTTTTTAAATGCATCTAATACACTATCTGCGACACCAATACCGCAGGGAGCAGCATGTTTTATGATAGCTACACAGGTTTTATCGAACTCGGATACTGCTCCGACAGCGCCGTCGGTATCCATCCAGTTATTATAAGACATAGGTTTTCCCCAGAGCTGTTCTGCATCCAGTAAACTTATTTTACTGTCTGTAAATCTGTAAACCGAACTCTTTTGGTGCGGATTTTCTCCGTAACGAAGGTCCATTATCTTTTTGCAATCAAGTGATAAGAAATCGGTGAATTCTTCTTTTTTTTCTCCGAGTGATTTTAAATAATAGTCCGCTATCATCTTATTATAGAAGGAAAGTTGCCTGAAGGCTTTCTCCGCCTGTTTTTTTCTGTAATCTAACGAGATAACTCCTTTACCTTCTTTAATTTTTTGAATAAAAATCTTATAATCCGATGGATCGGACAGGACCAGACAACTTTTATAATTTTTAGCCCCCGCGCGAATTAAAGAGGCTCCTCCGATATCGATTAATTCTATCATTTCGTCATCTGATAGATTTTTATCCAGTCCCGATTTGAAAGGATAGAGGTTTACGACAACAATATCTATCGGTTCGAGTTTCAAACTCTTCAATTGGGCGAGATGTTCCTTTTTGTCTCTGTTTACAAGAATAGAAGCAAAAATTTCAGGCTGCAATGTTTTTACCCTACCGTCGAGCAATTCCGGACTTGAAGCGATATCTTCAACCTTTGTGGCTTTAATACCCTCTTCTGCGAGTTTTGCGTGTGTTCCGGAAGTCGAAATAATGTTGACTCCTGCGTTATCTAATTCACGCGCAAGCTCGACCATGCCTTCCTTATTATAAACAGATATTAATGCGTTTTTTAATCTTAATTCCTTCATTCGAGGACTCTCTTCACTTCTTCTAATCTTCCTATTAGATCAAGCTCTTCGCTCTTGCCGCTCAATTGTTCCTTCGCTCCTTCTATGGAGATTTTTCTTTCTCGCAAAAGATATTTTATTTTTTTCAGCAGTTCAATATCAGCGTTAGAATATAGTCTTTTGCCTCCGCTGCTTCTTCTCGGTCTAATTTCTTTAAATTCTCCCTCCCAGAATCTCAAAGTCGATTCATTTTCACCCACGAGGTCAGAGGTTTCTTTAATAGTATAAAACATTTTTTTCATTTTTTCTCTCCCTTTTTAATTCTCTTTTCATTAAATCTTTCATAGAATTTAAAGGACTCTTATTGTCATATAATATGGAATGAATTTCCCATGCCACGGGCATATTCACACCATATTCGTCCGAAAGCTTACAAATTGATTCGGTTGTTCTAACACCCTCTACAACTTCTATTGTGTTAGCAAGAATAGCATCTAATTTGTATCCTTTGCCCAACTTTTCTCCTAAAGTTCTGTTTCTCGAGAATTTAGAAAATGAAGTAACTATAAGATCTCCGAAGCCTGAAAGTCCCGAGAAAGTCTCGCTCTTTCCTCCCATTACTTCTCCGAGCTTCGAGAGCTCAGCCATTGATCTCGTAATAAGGGCAGCCTTCGCATTCATTCCAAGTTCCATCCCATCACATATGCCGGAAGCAATTGCGTAAACATTTTTAAAAGCTCCGCCGAGTTCTACTCCCACTATATCCGAAGAGGTGTAAACTCGTATTTTCTCGCCGGAAAGTCTTTTCTGGACAATTTCTGCTTTTTCCATATTGGCCGATGCAGCCACAAGCGAAGTAGGAATACCCTTAATAACCTCTCTTGCAATAGAAGGTCCGGAAACAGCTACGATTTTTTTTCTTTGTGATGGAATTTCTTCCTCTATTATTTCAGACATTCTCTGCAAGGTTTTAGGATCAACACCTTTTGTAAAACTTGCTACAATCTTATCTTCATCTATATGTTTTCCGAAAACACCCGCTATATCCTTTAATATATTGCTTGGAAGAACGAAAAATATAAAGTCTGATTTATCTGTAAGCTCTTTTGGTTTATCTGTAAGCAGTATACTTTCCGGTATTTTATGCCCGGGCAAGAATTCTTTGTTTTCTCTGTAATTCTTTAAAAAATCAATTCTCTCTTTGACCGGTTCAAAAAGTGTGACCTCTACTCCCTCCCTGTTAATATGTAAGGCAAGGGTCGTACCCCAGTTTCCTGCACCTATTATTCCGACACTAGAGTATTTCATAAGTTTTTCGAAAATTAATAATTATCCAACAGAAGTCAAGGGAAGAGGTTCCCCACACCAAACCAAATCTTCGCCACAGAGCACACAGAGGTAAAATTTATGTTGTTTTAAACTCATCCCCACGAGTTTGTTAATAGGGTATTTAGATATTGTAGGATTTATTGGCTCGGTTGAATCGTTAAATGGTAAAGCGGGAAAACAAAAATAAAAACTTCGTGTCTTGGTGTCTTTGTGGCTATTTAATATATCAAATTAAGAATCCAGCCAACGAAAAAAGCGGAAGAAATCATTATCGCGGAAGATTTGAGAGTATCCCAGAACCCCAATTCTTTAAAAAGTACAACAAAGGTTGCTACACATGGAAAATACATTGTAAGTACAACAGAAGCGGTGATTAATTGTCCCATTGAAAGTCCTAAAGGTGCAAGCATACCTATTGCCACATCTTTTCGCAGAAAACCAATAAGTAGTGCTGCTATTGCTTCTGCTGGTATACCCAGAATTTTCGTGAGTGGCCCGCCAAAAATTCTCGACATAAAATCTATAAAACCAAAGATATAGGATAAATCTACAATCAAGACACCGATAAGCACAAACGGCAGGGCTTCTTTAATAAACCATCCCACTCGAAGCCATACTTTCTTGAACAAGACCTGGAAATGGGGAACTCTATATGGCGGTATTTCAGTAAATATTTCAGGACTTTCCCCGGAAACGTATCTGGCCATTAATTTGCCTACAATTATCCATACCAGAAACAAGGTCAGAAAAACCGGGGCAATTCCTTTGACTCCATACTTGCCCAGTAAACCAAATATCATAGCGGTTTGAGCCATACAGGGTATCGAAATAGACATAACTGTTGCTGCTATAAATCTTTCTCTTCTTGTTTCCATAATTCTAGTAGCCAGAACACCCGGCACATTACATCCAAAAGAAAGGAACATAGGCACAATACCCATTCCGTGAATGCCTATCTGGTGCATCAGTCTATCCACGAGCACTGCCAACCGTGGTAAATATCCGGTATCTTCGAGAATGGAAAGGACAAAATAGAAGCTTATAATATAAGGTAAAACGGCAGCTATAGGAATAAATAAACCTGTGCTCAAAAGTCCGAAAGATTGGTAAAAATCGATTTTCCCTTCAATTAGTTCTCCTATAAGAATCTTATGTAATATGGTGGCGTCACCTAAAAAAGATGAGAATTTCAATAAAACAGGCGTCCATAAATTTTCGAATAAGGGTGTGAAAACTAAACCTATTAAGCCTTCACCTATTAAACGTATTATCATAAAGGACAAAACCAGAACTATGCCTGCGAAAACTATCCCTAATAAAGGATTGGTGGAAATTTCTTCCAATATTTGAGGAAAAGTGTGGTGATGGTGTTCGATTGATTGTACTTCTCTAATAATTTTACCAATAAAATTCCAGATATCTTTTTCTTTTATTTTAAATTTTGAAGTTTTTGCTTCTCCAATCTTTTCCCTTAATTCTTGAATTCCGTATCCTGTAATAGCGACAGTTGGTATCACAGGAACTTTTAAGAGATTACTTAGATTATTTGAATCTATGGTTATTCCTTTATGTTTTGTTTCATCCCAAAAATTCAAGAGAACCACAACAGGAAATTTGGTCGATAGTAGTTGAAGTGTGAGATGAAGATTCCTTTCAAGGTTTGTAGAGTCGACTACGTTTACAATTACAGTTTCTTTTGGATTGCTCTTATCGAGGATTTTTTTTGCTACTTCTTCTGCAGGTGAGTCGGGATAAAGAGAATAAGTTCCGGGAACATCAATCACTGCAATATCTTTATTATCTATCCGTGTTTTACCGCTAAGATATTCAACAGTTGTACCCGGATAATTAGAAGCAATAACTCTAACGCCGGTAAGTCTGGTAAATATAGCGCTTTTACCTACGTTAGGATTTCCAAATAATAAGATTCTTTTCACTTATTTTCCCTCTTCGACAAGTATTGCGCTAGCCATTCCTCTGCCTACCGCAATTTCGCAATTTCCCACTCTTACGATAACAGGACCGAAAAAAGGATGCACAGATAATTTTCTTATAATTACGCCCTCTCTTATGCCCAAATTAGAAAGTCTCCTGCACCAGTTTTTTCTACCCGTTCCCCTTCTTCTACCTCTACCTCTCATACCCGTTATCACTGTTCCGCTTATCTCGACGGATTTAACTCTAAGCGGAACGTTTTTTTTCGCTTCAAGAAGAGATATCATAATTTTCGAAAACCTCTTTGGATTTTAAGTAAGAACTCATTTTATCACATGTCTCTTCTGATACCACATGCTCTATACCGCAGGCATCTTTATCCGCAACATTTTCATCAACGTTCAAAACATTTATGAGAAAGCTTCGTATCAATTTATGCTTTCTGTAAATAGCTTGACCTATTTCGTTACCCTTTTCGGTTAATTCAATATAACCGTATTTCTTATGCTTTATTAAGCCTTCGCTTTTTAAGGCTTTTAAAGCATAATTGACACTTGCGAGAGATACGGACATGTGCGAGGCAATGTCTTTAACCCTCGCGACTTTTTCTTCTTCGCAAATCTCGCATATAGCTTCGAGATAATCCTCCCTGCTTTTCGTTAGTTCCATTTTTAGCCTCCAATGTTAGAGCTCTCTAACAATATAAGACATATATATCTTTTGTCAAGTACAATTGATAAAAAATTAGCCACTAAGGCACCAAGGCACAAAGAGAAAAAGCTTGTGTAATTATGTAATTTGTTATTTCTGTAAGATGTTGTGGAATATGGTTTGAGCAAATATAATGAAACCGGGGGTTGGGACTTTTAGTCTTAGTGCCTTTGTGGCAATTAATAGCGGCTTTGCCGCGCCGGGGTTTGACTATTTTAGAAAAGGAATTATATTAAATAAGATTGAGCGGGAATTATAAGTTTTGTTTTTTTTGGAACCATAAAGCAAAGTTGGGGGTCGTATAAAATAAAAGGAGGTTTTTTGAAAAGAGAAATATTGTTTTTTATCTTTATTCTTCTTTTTCTGATGGGATGCGGTCAGGAAAAGGGGAAAATCAGGATTTGGCTAATAGATGCTCCGCCGCCGCAAGTAGTTGAGCACATATATTTAACAGTAGTCGGAGTTGGGATCAGAAATTCAGAAGGGGATGCCATAACCCTTCAGCTCGATCCGTATACAGTTGACATTGTGGGGCTTATGGGGGGATTTGCGGCACCGCTTACTTTTAACTATAGTACCGGCAGCTATTTTGTTGATGTGGAGCCCGGAGATTATACCGGTGTATTGTTGTTGTTGGCCGAGATAAATTCCTTGGTGATGGAAGGTGACAGTGTGGCAGATTCACTGTTAATTCCCGAAGGTGTGCCAATAGAATATGAGCTTGATGAAGCCTTCACTGTATTGCCCGGGGAGTACCGAACAATTATCGTTGATTTTGATGCTTCAAAATCAATAAATTGGTATTCTGAGCCGTATGAGCTTATTCCTTCTTTCAGGATATTTCAGAGTTCGACTGCAGGATTTATAAGGGGAATAGTGAAGACAATAGAGGATACCTCGGAAGTAGCCGTAAAATTTGCAACCTTGCACGCTGTGAGTTCAACTGACACCATGACAACATTATCAGATAGTACAGGGAAATACTCGTTATTCATTCCTGAGGGTACTTACGATGTAAGCGTTTCAGCAGAGGGTTATACAGTGTTTGACACTTTATACGAAGGAGTTGTAGTAAACAGTGATTCTGTTTTAGATAATTATAACTTTATTCTTGAATAATCAAATAGAATAGAATATTGGTTTAAGTACATATTTAGGAACCGGGGTGGGCACACTTTTTTAAGTGAACAAGGAGGTATATCACATTTGTGTAGTGATATATTTGCCGACACCCCGGCGTGATTTAATTTATATAAATAATCTTAAAACGCGCAAGGGGTGTTTTTGAAAAAAAACTTAAAAAACAATCATGAAAACAAAAAACTACACACAGCGGAACTATTTTTTGACTTAAGACTCGCGACACACGATTCGGGACTCTACTAACTAATTTGAAGGTATTACCAACAATTTATTTCCCTCATCTATCACCCGGATTTTTCCGTCCCCACGTTTTGCTCTTTCAATAATCCAACGGTGAGGATCGGTAACCTGTATAAAACCTCCGGGTTCGATTTTTTCTGCCGGGAGCTCAGAATACAAATAAAGTTTAATCTTCTGCTCGAGCATTAACTTCAGAACCCTATCGGTTTTCCAGAGATATAATTCAAAATTTTTATCAATCCAGTTAGTAGCCTCGGCAAGAGGTTTTTTCCGTAACCTGACAAGATTATCCCAGAACAAAGCTTTCGATTTCTCATTTGTTGCAAGGCCTTTTACTTCCTCGCTCTGTCCGGGGTTTCCTGTACAAGGTGCCAAAATCAGAGCTTCTCCGCATTCTTTAATTGCGTATTTAAGTGCCATATCAAAGGAATTCTGGACACCGTAAATGGCATTGCAGGCGGGGGGACCTCCCGGTGATATTACTACATATTTGGTGCGTGGTAAAACAAAAGAAGCAATTTTATCGACGGCCTCTGTCATTTGTGCGGAGACTTTATCCGGATTGCCCGCAGCTATCCACTCGATTGTAGATTTTGTAGAAAACATATCTAAAAGGAACACAGGAACATTTTCTTCCGTTAACTTACCGTTCCGCAAGATAAATCGCTCGGATAATTTTCTGACATCTCTGTTGTCCTGAGCGAAAGGATTTTCTTTTCTCGACGCGTCTTTATGATAGATAATTCTTCCCGCGGCACTCAAATTATGCTTTAAAGCGTGCTTATGAGTCGAGGCTATAGTGTCCCGTGAGCAAAGACCCGGACAGACCTGCTTATCTACAACACTGTATCCGTTCATATAGTGATATTTAGACTCATGCCCGTAAATTCTTACTTCTGTTTTCGTCCACTCCTTTGAAACTTCCGCTTCCGTGCCCAGGGTAGTTTTACCCAGGTTGACATAATTCTCACTATCACATTCGTTTAAAATAATATTAACTTCATGATCAAGGTCTTTTGATATTTCTTTTATTTTACGGGCTAGATTTCCGCAGTAAACTTTTGGGGCATGAGTACCATTGGCAATAAAAATATCCAGACTTTTTGGATTTCCTTTGAATATTTCCTCAATCATCACAGCAACAATCAACTCTTGAAGCCCTGATCGGAATTCGTCACTTATCGCCAATCCCACTTTCTTATCAGTAACCAATTTCTCGATTCCCGGAGAGTCGACAGGGTTTTTAATGGCGTGAACCATCTTTTCTTTCATTTCATCCTCTGTCATATTGATAGAGGATTTTATGGGTTTAACCAGATCTCCGGCAAGAAAATTTTCCGGTACTGAAATACTTATTTTTTCATTTCCGTAGGTTAGTTTTAATTCTTTTTCCATAATATCTGTTTAACAATACTAAACTTTTGAAATACCTTTGTCAAGCTGTTTTATGGATTCTACGAATCTGCTAATTTGTTAATTAGTATATTAGTTAATTGGTAAGAACTTTATGTAAATCTGCGTTTATCTGCGTCCCGAATTCTTATCCCATCTCAACAAGAACAGTATTTTCTTTTTTCATTTCCTTAAACGGAATAAAATTTTCCTCGATTTCTTTTCCATTAAGGGTTATTTTCTTTATTCCCTTTTGAACACCGTAGTCATTCTTAACGGTCATATTAAGTTTTTTCCCTCTAAAATTTCTGCTTACTTTGAATTCCTTCCAAACAGACGGAATACAGGGATCTATTCGCAGTCCTTCGTAATCCGTCTGTATGCCAAGGATGTATTGCATTGCAGTATAATAAGCCCAGGTAGCTGAGCCGCTTAACCAGGGCAGGCGCGATGCGCCATATCTTGGGCTGTATTTGCTATGCGTATATTGACAATAAACGTACGGTTCGATTTGACGTACTTCGGCTTTTGTATTAAAGGCGGACGGCATAAAAGCACGCAGATATTTATAAGCCTGATTTCCGTTGCCGAGAATTGTTTCGGCGGCAACAGCCCACCCCTGAGTATGACAAAAGATGGAAGCATTTTCTTTCATTCCTTTGTTAAAAAGAGATGCTTTTACAACCCTGTGATCAGTTTTTTCGTAAGGCGGACTGACGACCATAATTCCATAATCGGTTGCCAGCTTCTCTCTTACTGCTTTCATTGCTTTTTTGCCCTGTTCTTTACTTGCATGACCGCTCAGAACAGACCATGATTGCGGGTTAAGCCAGATATAACCTTCGTCGTTTTCCTTTGAGCCGAATTTCGTCCCGTCATACCTGTAAGCTCGTATAAACCAATCTCCGTCCCAGGCGTGTTTCTCAAGATTTTCATCGAGAGTTTCAAGATGGGGCTTTGCCCATTCTGCCTCTTCGGACTTTCCAAGCATAGTGCAAATATCAATATAGGTTTTTAATGCATAGCGAAGCTGAAACGCGACAAACACAGTTTCTCCTTCGTGCCCGAGTTCAAGACAGTCATTCCAATCCGCATACAAACCGCAGGGAAGCCCGTGTTCGCCCCTGTGGTCCAAACTGAACTGAATAGCCTGTCTCATATGGTTGAGTACTGTATCCTCGCCCCAATCTGCGTAAGGAAGTATTTTGTCGTAAAATGAGATATCTCCAGTTTCTTTCACGTATGCGGGTATAGTATTAAATAACCACATACAATCATCCGAGCGGTAATCATGCTCATCGGGAGGTTCTTCTTCTCCCGGATGGTGTGCCCAGGGTCTAACTACAGGCATTGCTCCGCCGGTGGAAACCTGTCCTGTTATCATAAGTTCGAGACGTTTACCTGCTTCTTCTGGAATTAAATGCAGGACACCTAAAATGTCCTGCACTGTATCCCTATATCCTAAACCATCACGTTCACCGCTATAAACCAGGCTGGCAGCTCGTGACCATGTATACGTAATGAGACAATTAAAAGGATTCCACATATTCATCATGCTATTAAATTCTGCGTCGGGTGTTTCGACTGTCATCCCTTCCAGGCGACTATGCCAGTATTTTTTGACCTTATTGAATTCATTATGAACCTTTTTGATATCTTCGAACTCCCGGATGGCTTTTTTGCCTTCCGGGGAGGCCTTTCCGACTCCCATAATAACAGCAAATTCTTTTTCCTGTCCCCCTTCCAAATCGACGTCGACTTGCAGCGTACCGCAGCCATTATCTCCTTTAGCAAGAGAATTTTTACATTCGCCATTTTCAACTACCAGAGGATTGCGATAGGAGCGGTAAGGACCGAGAAAAATGTCGCGGTCTGTATCGTATCCCGTAACTTCTGCACCGGAAATACCGAGAAATGTATGCCGGTTACCGTCGTGATTTTCAAAATCACTTTTTGTATCGTCCGGAAGTAACACGTTTATTCCATGATCGATTATATTATCCACAACATCCATGCCGAGAATACCCAGAGTGTATTGAAGATTAACCGTATCCTGCCACATGAACCAGTTATTCGAATATTCAACAAAAGTAAATAATCTAAGTTTTCTCTTTTTAGAATCCTCGTTTTTTATTTTAAAAAGCCAGCACTCAAAATATCGGTCTAATGGGACAAAATAGGTTGTCTCGGTTTTGATTTTCGAGTATTCAGAAGATATGCTTGTATAAGCAGTGCCGTGCCTGCATTCCGATTTATATTTGTCAAGCGGTTTACCCACAGGCTGCCATGAGGCAGACCAGAAATCTTTACTTTCCTTATCATGGATATATATATAACGCCCCGGTTGATCCATGGGAATGGAATTAAAGCGTAAACGCATAAATCGCCCCTGAGCCGAAGATTTTAAAAAACTATAGCCTCCGGCGTTATTGGTGATTATTGCACCGTATTCTGTCGACCCAAGGTAATTACTCCACGATTTTGGCGTGTCCGGTCGCTCTATAACATATTCCTTATTCTTATCGTCAAAATACCCGAATTGCATTTATTTTCCTCTCTACACAGATTTATTGGGATGCGCTTTTATATAATCTATCAATTCATCCACCTGGGTAAAAGCAAGTGAACAAGTAGTGTCCGCCGAGCCGTAGAAAATGGCTATTCTTCCTTTTTTCGCGCAGTGAAGCGTGGCGCAGGGGAATGTGACGTTGTCAACAAATCCGGTTCGCTCATAGGGCGCTTCCGGAGTCAATATATAATTTTCGCAGTCAACAATTACTCTGGAGGGATCGTCGATGTCCAGTAATGCCGCTCCCATACTGTATATGAATCCGCTGCAGGATTGGCAAACGCCGTGATAAATCATTAACCAGCCTTCGGTTGTCTCTATGGGAATTGGTCCGGCGCCGAGCTTTACGTTTTTCCACCAGTAATGAGTTGTGCTCATAACAAGACGGTGTTTACCCCAATATGTCATGTTCGGACTCTGGCTCAAATATATATCGCCAAAAGGCGTGTGACCATTATCGCTCGGGCGGTTAAGCAGAACAAAATTACCGTTTATCTTTCTCGGAAATAAAACGCCGTTACGGTTAAAAGGTACATAAGCATTTTCGAGTTGGATAAAAGTTTTAAAGTCTTTAGTTTTAGCGATTCCTATCGTCGGACCGTTAAAGAAATTACACCAGGTAATGTAATAGGTCCCTTCTATTTCGACCAGTCTCGGGTCGTAACCGTATAGAATCGGTTTTGCCGGAGAACCGTCTTCATTTTGAAATTTGATTATTTTTTCTTCGATCTTCCAGTTAATTGCGTCTTTACTTCTGCCGAGATGCAGATTCGGATATCCGTTCCTGTGGTCAGCTCTGAAGACTCCGATGAACTCATCCTTATAGGGAATTACAGCGCTGTTAAAAACTCTCAAACCGTTTAAGATATCTGTTCCGACCACAGGATTCTTGTCATATCTCCATACAATATCGGTACAACCCGCCCCTCTTTCCTGCCATGGCATATTCGGCAGGGGTTTACCAATAATTGTTGTTTTCATTTTTTACTTCCTTTTCTCTTACGGGCTTTTGGGGTACCGTTTTGATTGTCGGATTCGCTCTTTTCTCGCCGCCTTTTTAATTCTGCTCCGATCTCTTCTACGCGTTCTTCATTTAAAGGATATATGAACGATAATATTAGCAGCGAAAAAACACCAAGTCCGGCAGGTATCAAACTAAACAGCATAATTAAACTTTTCAAACTCTCCGGAGATTGTGCCTGATTAGGCTGGAATCCAACCTGAGACATAAGCATAAGCGCAATATAAGCGCCGATAGCCCAACCCATTTTTTGCGACATGGTGGAAGCGGAAAAGACCAGACCTGTTGCTCTGCGTCCGCGCTTCCACTCAGCGTAATCGGCTGTATCAGCGTACATTGCCCATAGTAGTACACTGAGAGGTCCGCCGGTTATAGAACCTGTGAATTGTAATACGAAAATCAATCCGATTTGTTCGGCAGTCATCAAATAAAAAGCGGCTGTGCTTGTTATTGCGGTAATAAATAAGATTATAAAGGTCCTTTTCTTACCTAATTTTTTTGCAACGAGGCTGACAAGTAATGCTCCAATTAGCGCCGCGATCTGTCCTACTCCGTTAAATAAAGAAGTTATGGTGTTAAAATCATAAATGCGTTTTCCGAAAAACGGGAAAGAAAGTTCCCGTGAGCCGATAACGTATTTAAAGTAATGTACGGTAACACTGCTCCTTACTGCAACGAAAAGAATAAACGTGATGGTGGTAGCGAGAAGAATGAGCCAGGGACCGTTGGTTATTAGTTCTTGTATGTCTTTCTTGACGGATGATTTTTGTGTTGGGGGTGGCTGAACCCTCTCGCGGGTTCCTTTAAAAGTAATCAGGAAGAAGATAATGGCTGCGATGCCGTAGATTACAAAAGTTAATTGCCAGCCGCGCGGGTCGTTACCTCCTCCAAGCTTTTTAGTCATCGGCAGCAAGGTGAATGAAACGATAGTGCCTGCCAGAAACGCACAGATAAATTTTACCGAAGAGACGGTGGTGCGTTCGTTTGAATCCGCTGAGATAACACCGAGCAGTGCCGTGTAGGGAATGTTGATAGCCGTATAGAGCATCATAATAAGGTTGAACGTAATATAAGCCCAGACAATTTTTCCTGTTGCGCCGAAGTTTGGAACGGTAAAAGTCAACACTCCGACGACTGCGAACGGTACGCAAAGCCAGAGTAAGTAGGGACGAAATTTTCCCCACGGGGTTTTTGTTCGATCGGCTATCATGCCCATCACAGGGTCGTTGATGCCATCGAAGATACGGCTCATAAGAAAAAGTGTAGCCGCAGCAGCAGCCGGAATAACGAATATATCTGTATAGAAATAAGTAAAGTACAACATGAAGGTCTGCCAGTACAGCACCGAAGCGAGGTCTCCGAAACCGTAACTAATCTTTTCCCTCATTAATAGTTTGTCATTAACCGAACTCATATTTTTCTCCTTGTTTGATTTATCTTTCTAAATTTTGTTTGTATTACCATATTATGCTTTTTCCAGCTTATCGTACCAGTTGAATTTAAGGAAGATTGAAGTTACTGCAAGAACGCCGATGTTTATCCACATTCCTGTAAATTGTTTTATTATAAGATATATGGGAATCAAGACAAAAGTCATCTGCCAGACGGTGCCTACGATTACATTTGCCGTGTCGCGGAAGAAATCTTTGTTTCTCTCAAAATTGGGGTCTGCTTTTTTCACTTTTTCATAGACAGGTTTCCATAAACCCCATGGCCGTACTTTTTTATAGAAATCCATTAAAACCTCGTCTTTTTCAGGAGCTGTCGTAAGAGTTCCTATTATAGAGGCAGCGGTACTTATTAAAAGCACGAGCGGGAAAAGAGCGAGATTTGTTTGAATCCCGAATAAAACGTCGGGATTACCGAGAGCGAGAGGTAATATCATAGCCGCCGCCATTCCGGAAACCATACCCCAGAAGAATCCGTAGCCGTTGAATCTCCACCAGTACCACTTGAGAACATTGGGCGCGACATATCCGCCCCAGAGCCCTGAAACGATCCACATTGTTATTTGATGTATCGATTTTCCAAGCATCCCGAAAATGAATCCCAGAATAATAAGCAAAAAAGTACTCAGGTAACTTACCATCACGTATTTTTTTTCTGAAGCTCCCTTATTTATATACCGCTTGTAAATATCGTTGACTATATAAGAAGCACCGCAGTTAAGTGTTCCGTCATAAGTACTCATGAAAGCGGAAATAAGTCCAGCTAGTATCAAGCCGGTAAGACCCACAGGAACAAAGTTATGAACAACATAAGGGAAAATCTGCTCGAAGTCGACAGCTGCTCCCATGGAGTTGAGCTGGGGGCTGAAAAAGACCAGACCCAGAACACAGATGCCAGTTACAAGCAGATAACGAGGCAGGAACAGTACGACGGTAACAACTCCGCTCATGAGAGAAGCTTCCCGGGGGGTTTTGGTGGCGAGTATTTTCTGCATATCGTAATTGGGAGCCGGTCCCGCGCCGCTTACAAGGACGCCTTTAAAAAGCATCATCATAAGAACAATACCCGCTAAAGAAAAACCGTCGGTGGCTATCCTGCTGTTTATGGTAGGCATTAAATTCGACCAGTCTATACTAAGGTTTGTCCACCCGAATGTAAGGCTGTCCCATCCGGCGGGTATTGCCGAAAGTATGGCTTCACGTGTAACATTAGTAATTGCAATGTAAGCAATAAATACAGATACAACCGTCATGATAAAAAACTGAAAGACATCGGTAACCAGAACTGCGAACAAGCCGCCCATGATAGTATAAACACTCGCGACACTCATTATAATTATTCCATATGTATTCGCAGAAAGTTCCCATGGCAGGAATATTTGAGAAAATTTACCTATTCCCTGGAAAGCGTATGCGAGAAAACCTATTGTACTTATAATAGCAAAAGCGACTACACTGATGTCGGAAAGTTTTGCTCCCATATCATGACCAAATCTGGTTTTTATCCACTCGGCACCGGTTATAACATTGGAACGTCTAAGCCATTTAGCAAGAAATACCATAAGAAAAATCTGATTGAATACGGGCCACACCCATGGTAGAAAAGCTCCTTTTATTCCGTAAACGAACAGCCATGTTACCAGCATCATGGTGCCTGTTACATCGAACATACCGGAAGCATTAGCCAGACCTAAAATATAAAAAGGGACTTTATTACCGCCTAAGAAGTAAGCTCTGATATCCTGGGAAGCCATTTTCCTTACAGCAATACCGATGGCAACTACGATTATAAAATAGGCTATTATAATGCCTATATCAACTATATTCATAATACCCCCTTATAAAAATTGTTAATAAAATCTCGTTTCAATAAAAATTTACCCGAGAGTAACTTCCACTTCGTGTTTCTTCCCGTCGCTAAATATAGGAACTTTATTTCCTTTTATCTCTTTACCATCAACTTTCAAAATTTTCATTCCTTTACTTTTCTTATCAGGATTGCTGACTTTTATGTTGTAAATCGCACCCCTGAATTTTCTTTTTACACTAAAATAATCCCAATTTGTAGGTATACAAGGGTCGATAATGAGGCCGTTATAATCCGGTCTTACTCCGAGTATGAATTGAGTTATCGCAACGTAGTTCCAGGCTGCCGTTCCCGTAAGCCAGGAATTTTTCGCCTCACCGCTTTTGTATGCGTCCTTACCCGATATCATCTGGGAATATACATAGGGTTCGGTCTTATGGATTTCGCTTCTTTCTTCCAGATATGCAGGAGTTATCCTTCTGTAATAATCGAAAGCTTCATTGCCTCTACCTATAACAGTTTCGGCAATCATAATCCATGGATTGTTATGACAGAAAACGCCCGCATTTTCTTTGTATCCCGGGGGATAACTTGATATCTCTCCCAGATTAAGATAATATTTCGAATAGGCGGGGTTTTGGAGAACGATACCATACTTACAGAGCAGTCTTTCTTTTACGGAGTCGAGAGCCTGTTTTGCTCTGCCGTTATTTGCTCCGATGCCCGCCATAACACAGAAGCCCTGAGATTCTATAAATATCTTGCCTTCTTCATTCTCGTTACTTCCTACCTTATCTCCGTTATCATCATAAGCCCTTATGAACCACTTTCCATCCCAGCCATGTTCGTTTATAACGTCTATCATATTATTGACATGTTTATGTGCTTCTTTTGCTTCCTTTTCTTTCCCTATGCTTTTGCATATTTCTTCAAATTCCCTTCCGTAATAAACAAAAATACCCGCAATTAAAATAGATTCCGCTACTCTTCCATCTTTATTTTCAGTCGTCTGAAATGACTCATCGGGATTCGTGGAAAAGCAGTTGAGGTTAAGACAGTCATTCCAGTCAGCCCTGCCGATAAGAGGCAGTTTATGAGGACCAAGGTTGTTAACGACGTGATAAAAAGAGCGCTTTAAATGTTCGAATAGGCTGCCTGACTTACTTCCATCATTGTCGAAAGGTACCGATTCGTCGAGTATAGAAAAGTCTCCTGTTTCCTTCATGTATTCGGAAACCGAAGCTATCAACCATAGAGGGTCATCATTAAAATTTCCTCCTATCTCGTCATTTCCTCTTTTAGTAAGAGGCTGATACTGATGATAAGCACTTCCGTCTTCCATCTGTGTAGCAGCAATATCGAGAATTCTCTGCTTTGATTTTTTGGGTATTTGATGAATGCATCCCAGCAGATCCTGATTCGAATCCCTGAAACCAAATCCTCTGCCGATACCGGATTCGAAATATGAGGCGCTTCTCGACATATTATAAGTTGTAATACACTGGTAAGGATTCCATATATTTACCATTCTTGATAACTTATCATCAGAATGCTCTATTTCGTAGACGGAAAGATGGTCGTCCCAGTACTTATTAATAGCAGCCAATTCCCTTTCTACTTCTTCGGAAGTTTTTATTTTGGATATCATTTCTTCCGCTTTCGTCTTATTTATAATTCCGGGACTTTCCCATTTGTCTTTTATATCATTCTCGACATAGCCAAGAATAAATATATAATCTTTTGTCTCTCCGGCTTTAAGATCAACTGTTATACAGTGGGAACCTATTGGCTGCCATCCGTGGGCTTCTGAATTTCGAGGTTTACCTTCAATTACAGCCTCGGGAGAAGAAAATCCATTGTAAAGACCCAGAAAATTCTCCATCTGTGTGTCGTAGCCTTCTATTTCTGAATTCACAGAATAAAAAGAGAAATGATTTCTTCTTTCCCTGTACTCTGTTTTATGATATATGACGGAATCTTTAATTTCTACTTCGCCTGTGGAAAAATTTCTCTGAAAATTTGTCATATCATCATTAGCATTCCAAAGACAGAATTCAACAAATGAAAAAAGTTTGAATTTTTTAGTAGAATTTGATTTGTTTGTTAAACGTACCCTCTGAACTTCACCATTGAATCCAAGAGGTACAAGGTAAATGACTTCTGCTTCAAGATTGTTCCTTACTCCGGTGATTTTTGTATAACCGAGACCATGACGGCATTCATATTTATCTAATTCTGCTTTTACGGGTTTCCATCCCGGAGACCACACGTTGCCGTTATCGTTGATATAGAAGTATTTCCCGCCGTCATCGACGGGAACATTATTGTAGCGATATCGAGTTATTCTTCTAAGTCTCGCATCTTTATAAAAACTATAACCGCCGGCAGTGTTGGAAATCAGAGAAAAGAAACCGTCGTAACCAAGATAATTAATCCATGGGTAGGGAACTCTGGGTGAAGTAATTACATATTCTCTTTCTTCGTCATCGAAATATCCGAATTTCAATTAAAACCCCCTCTCTCTATTTACGCGTCAAATATAAAAAAATCACTAAGGCACCGCTCACATGAGCTAAGCAGTCAATAATAATAAGCTTTGCCTAATTGTCAAGAGCAAGTAAATAACTTGATTCCATAGTCTTAGTGTAGCAGTTCTAATACAAAACCTTATATTGGGGTAAGGAAAGAGCAGATAAGGTCTTAGAATTTATTTGGAGTAGATAAATTGAAGAATCGAAGAAATTTTTATAAAAAAAGAGGGCTGTGAAAACAGCCCTCTTTTAGTCTTTATCTTAGTTTTTCTTACTTAACTTTTATTTCAATCTCTTGAGGTTTTTCTTTTTCTGTTTTCGGCAGTGTAATGGTTAAGATTCCGTCTTTGAACTCGGCGTTAACCTTTTTTTCGTCCAGATCAGATGCAAAGCTAAATGCCCTTCGGAAGTTGCCATAGGATCTTTCTACCCGCAGATAAGATTCGCCTTCTTCTTTAGTCTCTTCCCTTTTTTCGCCTTCTACAAGAAGGCTGTTTTCTTTTACTTTAATTTTTAGATCCTTTTTTTCGATTCCCGGCACTTCTACAGTAACCGTATACTTATCTTCGTCTTCCTTGACATCTGCCAGCGGAAAGACTCCTCTGTTTGATACAGGGACACTGAAACCCCTTAAGAAATCCTTCATTACACTGTCAAAGTCTTCTCTAATATTAAAAAACCTATCTAACGGATCGTAACTCACTAAATCTTTCTTAATCATAAACTCCTCCTTTTTTAAGATTGTTTACTTAAGTTCCATACATACAGACGAAAAGATTGGGGAAAAGTTCCGTCCCTGGTACATCGTTTTTTTACAGTAAACAGCACGGATTTAACAAATGATTTTTTGATTTGATCATTCCCTTTTTATTTCTTCGTGCAATTCGTTGTCGCTCTGTTGTTTTGGGGGTGCTTGACTTGTCTTTGTTATTTGTTAAATTATTGATATCTTGATTCGTTTCAATAAGGAGGCATAAGTGATAGGTAATTTAACCGGTGATGTTTTACAGGCGCTTTTAGACACGGTGCCGTTTGAATTCTCGGTGTTGGACGAAAACGATAAAGTTCTTGCCTGGAACAAGCATGCAACGAGGTTGTTTAAAAGACCTCTTGGAGTAGTCGGCAGGGATGTTCGAGATTGCCATCCCAAGAAAAGCCTGGAAAAAGTGGAAAAAATACTTCAAGAAATGAAAAAAGGGGAGAGGGAAAAGGCGAGATTCTGGATAGACCTTCCTTTAGAGGGTAAAGGCAAGCAAAAGATTCTTATCGAATACTATGCTCTTAGAGGTAAATCAGGTAAATATTTAGGATGCCTCGAGGTTACTCAGAATATAACGGATATTCAGAAAATAAAAGGACAAAAACGCCTGCTCGATTGAGTTAAGAATTCAGGTTTTTTAACTCTGGATTACACGGCGTATTGCCTCTTCGGCTGTTACTTTTCTGAACAGCAAATACCAATAATAACACGAGTAAAATTTTTACAATCAGTTATTTAAACAATTAACTAATTTACTATTTTTCTCCTTCGCAAAAAATTCCCCCCTTGACAAAATAAAGAATAGTAGTATATTATTGGTAGTTCTACTAATTCTATAGAATTAGTAGAATAAGGCAATTTAAAATTGGAGGATAAAATGGCTGAAATAAAAATTGATTGCATAAATGAAACGTGTCCCGTTCCTCTCGTTGAAGCAAGAAAGGCTTTGCGTAAAGCTTCTAAAGGTGATGTGGTAGAAATTACGGGAACTCATCAATCTTCGAAGAAAGAAATACCTATGGCGGTAAAGTCTATGGGGCTTGAGCTTCTGGGGGTCGAGGAAGAAGGTGGTGTATGGTCGATAAGGATTCGTAAATAGGGGGATAATATGAATAAGAAGGCAACTTTAATCGTTCACAGCGGAGATTTAGATAAAGTGTACAGCGCTTTTATTATCGGTCTGGGAGCTCTTTCCATGGGTATGGAAGTTTCAATGTTTTTTACTTTCTGGGGGCTCATGCGTCTTAGGAAAGGGCAATTGAACAGGGCTCCTCTTTCGAGAATGAACATGTTCGGACTCGGCAGGTGGATGATAAGACGTAAGATGAAGAGGGCTGGTGTCGCTTCTCTCGATAAAATGCTTTCCGATTTCGTCGAGCTAGGAGGAAAAATTCTCGCCTGCGACATGACAATGGACATAATGGGCGTAAAGAAGGAATCTTTAAGAACTGATGTGATAAGTAACTATTGCGGTGTGGGTACTTACATTAAAGAGGCAATGGAGTCAGACGTAACTCTGTTTATTTAGAGGTGATTAGATATGGATAAAAAGACGATTTATTTTGATAACGCAGCTTCCAGCAGAATGGACGAAAGGGTTCTGGAGGCAATGAAACCGTACTTTTTTGATGTTTATGCTGTAGCAACTTCCGAATTCGGATATTCCCTTGGAATTGAAGCAAGGGAAGCTTTAGATTTAGCGAGAGCAAAAATACTTTCAGCGTTGGGGAATCCCGAAGGAAAGTTGATTTTTACTTCAGGGAGTACGGAATCGAGTAATATTGCTATTAAAGGAGTTGTCAGGAATCTTTCAGGTAAAAAAGGGAAACACATAATTGTATCCAAAATCGAGGACTTCCCAGTGCTGAACAGTGCAAAGTCTCTTGAAAGGAATGGAATTAAAGTTACTTACCTTGACGTAGATAAATATGGCCTTGTTGACCTGAATCAGCTTAAAGATTCAATAAGCAAAGAAACAATATTGGTTTCGATTCAGCACGCCAATCAGGAGATAGGAACGATTCAGGATATAAAAACGATTGGCGAAATATGCGACAGAAATAATGTAATTTTTCATTCTGACGCTACACATTCTTTTATGAGAATTCCTTTTGATTTGAGCAAGTTAAGTGTGGATTTGCTGACGGTGTCCGCGCATACGTTTCACGGACCAAAGGGAATTGGAGCTCTGTTTGTGCGAGAAGGGGTTCCCGTGGCTAAATGGATCGACGGCGGATTTCAGGAGTTTGATTTGAGAGCCGGCGTTGAGAATATTCCCGGGGCAGTTGGTTTCGCTAAAGCAGTCGAGTTGGTAACAAAAGAAGAAAACGAAACACTTAGAAATTTGCGGGACTATCTTGTAGAAAAAATTCAGAATGAGATACCCTATACCACTCCGAATGGTCATCCGGAGAAAAGAATTCCGCATAATGCTAATATAACTTTTCACTACGTTGAGGGGGAATCTATAACGCTACATCTGGATATGAAGGGTTTTGCCGTGAGTACAGGTTCTGCGTGTTTTAGTAAATCTCTCGAAGCTAGCCATGTAATACTGGGTATCGGAGGCGATCATGAGAGAGCTCACGGTTCTGTTCGCTTTACTTTCGGAAGATTTAATAAAAAGGAAGATGTAGACAAGATGGTAGAAGCTCTTAAGGAAATAGTAAGACAGTTGAGAGTAATTAGCCCTCTTAAAGGAGAGAAAGTGAGGTAAAGATGAAATTCCCATACAGTGAAAAAGTTCTTGAGCATTTTAGGAATCCCAGAAATGTAGGAAGTATTGAAAATCCCGATGGGAAATCTACAGAAGGCAGTCCCGCATGCGGAGATATGGTTTCGGTTTATATTAAAGTTGATGAAGATACAAAGAAGATTAAGGATATAAAATTCGAATCCTATGGTTGTGCTTCGAACATTGCAACCGGTTCCATAATAACGGAATTGGCAAAGGGAAAAACCCTCGAAGAAGCTAAAAACATAAGCTGGAAGCAGGCTTCGGATGCGCTTGGAGGACTGCCCAAAATAAAAACTCATTGTTCGGTGCTGGCTGTTGACGGACTGCGGGCTGCAATTGCCAATTATGAGGAAAAACACGGTCTTATCAAGGAAAAAATTCCTACAACGAAAGAAATAGTACTGAAGAGGCTGAAACATGTCATGAATCCTCTTGCGGGTTTAGACCTTGTAAGAACCAATTTGATAACTGGTGTTAAGGTGGAAAATGGAACCGCAGAGGTTACGGTAAATCTTCCCGAAGAGCATCAGTTCGCCAACAACATCAGGGAAGAAATAGTGGAAAAGTTGGAAAGTTTGTGGGATATAGATGAAGTTATTGTTAATTTTTCAGTTTAAAAAAAGGAGTAAAAATGATAAAAGAAAAAAAAGAAAGTAAAATAAAAGAAAAGGTCGAGGAAGCAATAAAAGATATCAGACCCTCGCTCCGGGCTGACGGAGGAGACGTTGAACTCCTCGAAGTTACACAGAAAGGAGTTGTGAAAGTCCGGTTGACTGGAGCTTGTTCGGGGTGTATGTTATCTAAAATAACTTTGAAATCCGGCATAGAACGTTACCTGAAACAGCAGATTGCAGAAGTCAAAGAAGTGGTTGCTGTTAGTTAGTGATAGATTATGATTGAAAGAGTGAATAAGAAAACGGAGGTTTTTATAGAATGAAATTTTCATCGAAAACAAGATATGGTTTAAGAGCAATGATAGAGCTCGCGCTTTGCTATAAAGATAGACCGATCCTTTTGAAAGAGATAGCCGAACGGTTGGATGTTTCTATGAAATATCTTGACCATATTATATCATCTTTGAAGGCCAGGGGATTAATAGTAAGAGTAAAAGAGGGTTATATTCTTGGCAGAGCTCCTGAAAATATAAATTGCGGAGAGATAGTAGATGTCCTCGAGGGTTCTTTGAATCCGGTAGTTTGTATAGATTCTCCATCGGTTTGTAAAAAGTATAGTCAATGTAAGGCAAAAAATGTGTGGAAAAAAGTCGGCGTGACCTTGCGAGAAACATTACAATCTTTTACTTTAGAAGACTTGATAAACGGTAATGTCTAGAAACTTTTAAAGGGGGAATAATGGATGTAAAGCATGTCAAAGGAGAAAAAAAGGGGAAAATAATGCTCTATGCTATATCCACATGTGTGTGGTGTAAAAAAGTAAAAAAACTGTTAAATAGCCTAAATGTCGATTATCACTATGTAGATGTCGATCTTCTGAATGAGGAAGACCAGGAAAAAGCCGAAGGAGAAGTAACTAAATGGAATCCTTTGTGCTCTTTTCCGACACTCGTTATTAATGATAAAGATTGTGTGGTAGGCTATGATGAAGAAGAAATAAGGGGTAAGATAAACAATGGATAAAATCGATATTTCAAAAGAGCAAATCGATAAACTGTATAAAAAATTAGATGAAGATGCGGAAGCTTCCGGTTATCATTTAAATCCCGAGAAAGAATTCACGAGAGATTTGGTGGAAGGTTTGCTCGTTAATGAAAAAAGATACGGATACTGGGCGTGTCCGTGCCGTCTCGCGTCCGCGAAAAAGGATGAAGACCTGGATATTATATGCCCATGTGATTACAGAGACGCGGATATAAACGATTATGATACCTGCTATTGCGGGCTTTATGTTTCGCAGGCGGTCGTAGACGGAGAAAGAGAAGTTAGAAAGATACCGGAGAGAAGACCACCTAAAGAGATAAGAGAAAAAATCGAAGAGGTGTCGAGGGAAAATAAGATAGGGCAATCGAAGTTGTCTAAACCCATATGGCGTTGTAAGGTTTGCGGATATCTCTGTGGGAGGGACGAGCCGCCGGGAGTTTGTCCTATCTGTAAGGCTAAAAAAGATCGCTTTGAGAAGTTTTTATATTAAGTTAATGAATCAGGAGAAATATCAATGAAAATCCTAAAGGGTATAAGCGCAAATTCAGGTTTAGCAAAAGGAATTGCTAATGTATATACCGAAGAAGTAGAAGAAAATATTCCTCATTATATGATCGAGGAAGAAAAGATAGAGAAAGAAATTGCTCGTTTAAAAGAAGCTTACGGTAAAACAAGAGAAGTAATAGAAAATATGTTGAAGGCATCCGAGGAAATATTCGGAAAAACCGGCGAGGAGATATTCGCTGCGCACGGCACGATCTTAGAGGATGAAGCATTATTTGAAGAGATAGTTGCTCTTATAAAGAAGAGACTGATTAACGCTGAACACGCGGTAAATGATGTTTTTGATAGTTATCAGGAAAAGTTCAAACGAAAAGACTATCATTTTTCGGAGATGACCCATGATATTGTCGATGTTAGAAATCGCCTGCTTTCTTCTTTTGACGGCGTTTCCGGTCAGTTTGAATGTCCTTTAAATGAAAGACAGCCTGTGATTGTCGTTTCCAAACGTTTAACTCCTTCCATGGTTTTAAACATAGCTCAGAGTGATGTACTTGCTTTTGTAACCGAAGAAGGTGGACTTACTTCTCATGCCACTATTCTTGCTCAGAATTACGGTGTGCCCATAATATTTGGTGTAAACGCTACAGAAAATATAGACTGTGGAGATTCAGTTATTGTTGATGCATCTTTGGGTAAAGTTATTATTAATCCCGATAAAAAAACGGAAAAATATTATGATGAAAAGTTAAAGGAAGCGGAAAAACGTAAGAAATTCTGTGTAATTAAAAAAGAAGAACCCACTCAAACAAAAAAGGGGGTACGGCTTACACTTAAAGCTAATATAAGTTTGCAGGCTGAAATAAAGTTGCTCGAAGGATTGAATTATGATGGGGTAGGTCTTCTTCGCTCGGAATTCTTATTCATGAACCGTGATAAACCACCCACCGAAGAAGAATGGTTCAAGGTTTATAAAAATATTGCAAAAGCTGCCAAAGAAAAAAATGTGGACATAAGATTACTCGATATTAGCGGGGATAAAATGCCGGCTTATTTACAATTGCCTTCGGGAGAAAACAATGATCTCGGAATACGAGGTGCTAGGGCAATAAATATTTTTTATGACATGTATTTGGACCAGACTAAAGCGATACTTAGAGCTTCTACTCACGGAAACCTTAGATTGTTGTATCCTATGATATCGGATATCTCGGATATCGAGTCTTTCAGAGAAGTTGTTAAGGAAGCGAAATCTATACTCGACGAGGAAGGCAAAGAATATAAAAAAGATGTAAAAGAAGGAATAATGATAGAAACACCTGCCGCGGCAGTCATGGCAGGAATACTTTTGAAGCACGTGGATTTTGCCAACATCGGTTCAAATGATCTTCTGGAATATACACTTGCCGCTTCCAGAAACAGCCAGATAATAGAAAAGAGATATCATATACTTCATCCTTCACTGATTCGCCTTATGGAAATCGTTATAGGGGAGACCCGAAAATATAAAAAGGAAATTTGTTTATGCGGTGAGATTGCAAGCTTCGAAGAATTTTATCCGCTGTTCTTGAGTCTTGGAATAAATAATTTTAGTGTGGAGGCAT
Organism: Caldifarciminota bacterium; assembly: GCA_016930175.1. Classification (GTDB taxonomy): domain Bacteria; phylum Hydrothermota; class UBA3072; order UBA3072; family UBA3072; genus JAFGHJ01. Next base: position 39,013 of record JAFGHJ010000048.1, on the reverse strand, counting down.
CTAAGCTTAGCGATATAAAATGCAACTTGCTGCATCTTGAAAAACCCGGTAAATCATATCTCGATGAATTCTATAAGAATCTTAAAAAAAATGACATTGAAAAATTTTTTAAAAGGCGAATATTTTAATTGTCGAAAGATTAGGAGTTGGATATTAAGTCAGACTTAGGGGAGGTAAGATGAAAGATATTTCGATTGTTTTATGCGGTGAGGCCGGTCAGGGTATTCAAACCGTGGAGAATATACTCGTTTCCATCCTTAAGCTTTCCGGTTACTTCGTGTTTTCCGCAAGAGAGTTCATGTCCAGAATAAGAGGCGGGAGTAACTCCACTGAAATTAGAGTGTCCGATAGCCCTGTCAATTCCTTTGTCGAAAAAATAGATGTTTTAATCCCGCTGGATTCTAAGGCGTTCGACCATGTTAGATGGAGAATAGGTAAAGATACGATAATAATCGGGGAAAAGGAATTTATAGGAGGTAAATCTAAAAAGACATTTGAAGTTCCTTTTATAGAACTGGCAAAAGAGGCGGGAAATAAACTTTACGCGAATACCGTTACAGTTGGAGTACTTTCGGGTATGCTCGATGTAGATTTTGACAGAGTTAAATATTTTATAAGGGGATATTTTAAGAAAAAGGATAGAAAAATCATTGAGGATAACATTGAAGCAGCTAAAAAAGGTTATGAGATAGGAAAAGATATGGTGGAAGCAAAAGGCATCGACTTTGATCTGAAAAAAGACGAAAAGGCTAAAGAACATTTACTGTTGAACGGGACCGAATTAGTGTCTCTGGGAGCTATAGCAGGGGGATGTAATTTTATTTCCTCTTATCCTATGTCTCCTTCGACCGGAGTTCTAACTTTTCTATCACAGCAGCAGGAGGAATTCGGAATAGTAGCCGAGCAGGCGGAGAGTGAAATATGTGCTATCAATATGTCTCTGGGGGCTTTCTACGCGGGAGCGAGAGCAATGGTGACAACCTCCGGAGGCGGTTTTGCTTTGATGGTTGAGGGATTAAGCCTTGCCGGAATGCTCGAGACTCCGATAGTGATTCATCTCGCCCAGAGACCGGGTCCGGCGACAGGTCTTCCCACTAGAAGTGAACAGGGTGATTTACTTTTTGCTCTGTTTGCCGGACACGGAGAATTTCCGAGAGTAATATTCGCACCCGGTAAAGCTGAAGATATTTTTAATCTTTCGCGGAAGGCTTTTGATCTTGCGGATAAGGTTCAGGTTCCGGCTATTATTATGACTGATCAGTATCTTCTTGATTCTTCGTTTCTTGTTTCTTCGATAGACATTTCTAAGCTAAAAAACAAAAAATATTTCGTAAAAACCGGTAAAGATTATAAACGTTATAAAGTAACCAAAGACGGTGTAAGCCCGAGAGGTATTCCGGGTTACGGTGAGGGTCTTGTGGTTGTAGACAGTGACGAGCACGACGAAGAGGGTCATATAACCGAAGACCTCGATTTCAGGACCGAGATAGTCGATAAGAGACTCAGGAAAATGGATTTAATTAAGAAGGAAATAGAACCTACGGAGCTTGTCGGTAATAAAAATTATAAAACACTGGTAATAGGGTGGGGTTCTACTTATTACGGGATAAAAGAAGCCTTGGATAGAATGGATAATAAAAATATGGCTTTTTTGCATTATAAACAGGTTTATCCGCTTCATCCCGATACCCGGAAACATATCGAAAAGGCAGATAAGACCATTGTTGTGGAAAACAACGCCACCGGTCAGTTTGCGAAGTTAATTAAAATGGAAACGGGGATACAGGTAGATGGCTCGATATTAAAGTACAATGGCTTGCCTTTTGGGGTGGAGGAGATAGTAGGGAAGCTTAAAGCAATCTTAAAAAAGGAGGATAAATAATGGATGCTAAAACATATGATATGGGTAAAATAGATATCGCCTGGTGCCCGGGCTGCGGAAATTTCAGCATCCTTAAGATATTAAAAGACGCATTATCGGAACTCGATATAGCTCCTTCAGAACTTGTTATGGTTTGCGGAATCGGTCAGGGTGCCAAGGCGCCTCATTATTTTAAGGCGAATGTATTTAACGGTTTACACGGGAGATCTCTGCCTCCGGCTACCGCCATAAAGGCTGTAAATCAAAGCTTGGTCGTGATAGCGGAAGGCGGAGATGGTGATATGTATGGGGAGGGAGGCAATCATTTCCTGCATGCAATCAGAAGAAATCCGGATATAACGCATATCGTTCATAACAATATGATATATGGGCTTACTAAAGGACAGGCGTCTCCCACAAGTTTAGAAGGCTTTAAAACTCCTGTTCAGCCGGGTGGTGTTATACTCGAACCTTTCAATCCTCTCGCTGTAGCGATAAGTCTCGGCGCTTCTTTTGTTTCGCGCGCTTATTCAGATGACTTTGAAGAAACCAAAGAAATAATTAAAAAAGCAATAAAACATAAAGGATACGCGCTCGTCGATTTGCTGCACCCCTGTGTTACTTATAATAAACTTAATGACAGGAAATGGTTCAAAGAAAACACTTATTATTTAGATGACAATTACGACCCGACGGATAGAAATGAAGCTTTTAAGAAAGCAATGGAAGATGAAAAACTTCCCTTGGGTGTATTTTATATAAATAAAGAAAAGAAGCCTTTTGAGGAGCAACTGCCTGCTTATAAAAAAAATAAAAAGCCCCTGTATGAAAGAGAAGTCGATTTTGAGAAAATGAAAGTTTTAATAGAATCAAAAAAAAGCTGAGGGAAGCCGTGAAAAAATTGAGAGTAGCTTTTTTCGACGCGAAACCGTACGATAAAGATTTTTTTAACGAAGCGAATAAGAAGTACGGATATGATATAAGATATTTTCAAAGCCGTCTTTCGGAAAATAACGTTATCGTTACCAAAGACGCGGACTCTGTTTGTTCTTTTGTAAATGATACAATAAATAAGGAAGTGGCGGATGAATTGTATAATAATGGAATAACTCTTATAGCTCTACGGTCTGCAGGGTACAATAATGTGGACTTGAAGGCTGTCTTCGGAAGAATCCATGTGGTCAGAGTTCCCGCTTATTCTCCCAACGCTGTTGCCGAACATACGGTTGGTCTGATGCTTTCTCTGAACAGAAAAATCCACAAAGCGTATTACAGAACGAGGGACAGCAATTTCAATATAAACGGTCTTTTGGGTTTTGATATGGCTGGAAAAACTGCCGGCATAATAGGCACAGGGAAAATAGGGATTCTCGTTGCTAAGATTCTAAAAGGTTTTGATATGAATGTTATAGCCTATGATAAATTTCCTGATAGGGATAATGATAAAAAATATGGTTTTACTTATGTGACTTTGGATACTCTATATAAGGAGTCCGACATTATAACTCTGCATTGCCCCTTAACACCCGAGACGATGCATATAATAGATAAATCCAGTGTTAAGAAAATGAAAGACGGGGTAATGATAATAAACACAGGTAGAGGAAAACTTATAGATACTGTCGATTTAATTGCGGCTTTAAAAAAGGGAAAAGTTGGCAGTGCGGGTTTAGATGTATATGAAGAAGAATCGGAATATTTCTTCGAAGATTATTCGAGCACAATCATCAGTGATGATGTTTTAGCCAGGCTGCTTACTTTTCCGAATGTTCTAATAACTTCTCACCAGGGGTTTTTCACGAAAGAAGCTCTGAGGAATATAGCCGAAACAACTCTTAATAACATAAAACTTTATTTTGAGGATAATAAACTGCCGAATGAAATATGTTACCGCTGTTCAGAGTATGGTTCTAAAGAACACTGCAGGAAAGAAAGAACCGGAAGTTGCTTTTAAATTATTTTTTATAATTCGAAGAAGAATCTTCCGCCCAGGCTTGCTGACAGGAACATATCCGTTTCAGGATAAATATTAAGATAGGGAGATAATTCGAAGAACGCATCGAAAGGAGCGTCAGGGAAGAGATATACGAGTCCGACAGGAAATCGAATTCCGATTTCAGTTGAGTCTTTAAAGGCGAGTCTGCCGCCTATTCCGAAATACAGCGGCAATTCTCCTTTTTCTACTTCTATCAAATTCGGATAATGATAAATGAAATCACCGTTTATATGAAGATATCCTTCACCTCTGAACGACCAGCCCATCGCACCGCATATTGTGGTGTTTTTGCTTGTCCAGTACTTTCCTGTAATCCCGGTAGGGTCTCCCGCGACTATTCCTACGCCCATCCCGTGGTGTGCGGCTAAATTTAAAGAGATTATGAAGATAGTTACTAATAAAAAATTTTTTATCATTTTACCCCCCCCGAGTTTTTATTTTGAATAATAATCTATGTTGAGATATAGTCAATGGAGTACAGTACTCTCGTACAGCTAAATAGCAAAATAGTAAAATGGTTAAATGGGAAAAACGAAAGAAGACGACCGTTAACGGATGACCGAAGATAAAAAAAGAAAAAACATTGTGTGAGAATTATTTTTTTCGTTTGTGTTTTATACACAAATTAAAAAAGGATGGCGGTGTTTCGAGTATTTAGAGTGTTTAGTGTTTAAAAAAAATCCTTTAAATATGCGTTTATCTGCGTCCTATTATTAGATATCCGCTCCCAAAGTAACTCTTATTACTATCCCTATCACAAAAGAAAGGGCGGCGATGCCGAGGCTCAAAAATGTCATTTCAAGAAAACGTTTTCTGAAAGGTAAGTCTTTAGCGATTGAAACATAGTAGTTAAATAAAAATATTATTAATACCCCTACAATTAGAGTTGTCATCAGGGCAAAAAAATAGTTGTCAAAAATAAAATACGGTAAAACTAAAAGTAAAACAGTAATAATATAAGCTGCTCCTGTGTAAAGTGAAGATTTAAGAGCTTTTTCCGTGTTTCCTTCGGCTTTTGTTGAAAGATATTCGGAGGCGCCCATGGAAAGAGAGGCGGCAATTCCCGTTATTATTCCGACTGCCGCTATGAGACGCGTTTTTTGAAGAGCAAAGGACAAACCCGCAAGACTTCCTGTTAATTCCACAAGAGCGTCGTTGAGACCAAGAACAATCGAGCCCATATAGTTGAGCCTTTCTTCGTCGAGCAAATTAATCAATTCGTTTTCATGCTTTTCTTCTTCTTCCGCGATCTGTTCTGCTTCCGGTATATATTCCGCGATTTCCATATAATTAACCTGAGCCTGTTCCTCTCCCTTTTCCATTAGTTTTATTGCAAAGGTAAAGCCCAAGAATCTGGCGATTAAGGTGAATTTGAAAATTTGCCATCGGTCTGGTTTTATATCTTTTTTTGTGATGGTTTGCCAGAATTTCGCGTGACGCAATTCTTCGTTTGCAATATCGAGAATTACTTTTTTATTTTTTTGTTCTTTTACTAATCTTGCTATATTGGAATAGATATGATATTCGGTAATTTCATTTTTTTGAGCAGTGTAAATCTGCTTCATAATATGTTCAAGAGCTTTTAACGATTTACCCATAAACTTCCTTATTATTGCAAAGCATTATTGAAATCTAACTTCTGCATCAATAAATGCTTTTTTAAGTAGTTCAATAAGGTTCAATTTTATAGCCCATTCTTTCAGATATTTTTTATCAAGGGAATTTCCCTGGATTTTTATAACACCGATAATATCCCGCCATTGCCTTTCGGAAACCCCATTCCCTATCTTATACCAATTTAATTTATTAATAATAATATCTTCAGGTGAAGCAAAGCAGAATTTGCTGCTCCGGTCGTCTTCAACCAATGTATCTTCGACTCTGCGTTCAATTGCGTTTTGTTGATATGCATCATTTTTGTATACAAATATGTCGATTTTTACAGAGGTTTTAAAGTGTATTAAATTAAATGAAGAATTATTTCTAATTGCGTCCTTTATCGTATTTTCGTCTATATAGTATTCTTTTTCGAGCTTACTTTTTAATGTTTTAATTTGATTTGAAGTTATATCTGCTACTATATCCGCGTCGAGCGTAGCACGTGGCATGCCGTAAACGGAACTTGCGAGAGAACCGCCTATATAGTATGATATTTTTAGTTCGTTGAAAGAAGCTATTAATGGTTTTAATGCTAACAATATGTCAGGCGAATTCATTTTTGTATTTTATTTAGAAATTTGCGAAATTTAGTGGCTAAATCTTTACCGTAATTATATTCTATAAAAAGCAAATTTACTTGTTCTTCGTTTAAGTTTTTGTTGGCTCTCTTAATTGCGCGTTTTGATAATCGGATTGCTATTTCTGATAGAGAACGAACATGTGAGAATTTTTCTGAAGCGCTTTGTTTTTGAAGCAAAGAAATAAGTATTTTTTCAGCTTTTATATTTGTATCCGGGGATTGTGTTTTCATATTTATATTTCAAATTATGAAAATTCTCCTGTTTTGTCAAGCAGTTTTTTATTGGGGTGGGGTTTACTTTAACACTTCTCCAGTTTCCTTAGCCCAGAAAAGAAGGTCGAGAGTGTCCATAGGAATATCCAAATCCTTTGATAATTTTTTCATTTTATTTTCTATTTCTTTATATTTTTTTTCTGAGAGGTTTTTGGGATATTCTTCAATTACCTTGAGTTCTATTAGATTTCGTATTATATGTCTATCCAGTATGGCAATGTCTGCGCCGAATCCGATATTCCTTAAGAAATGGCTGGCTTCTTTCCATCCTATACCTTTTACATTTTTCACAAGATACTCGCGTAATTCTTTTGGGTTTTTTGTTTTTTTTATGTTACTGTAAATTGAGTTATTGCCGCAAAAAAATTTATTTCTGGCTGAAAAAAGATATTCCGTTTTATTGTTTTTAAATCTAACCTTCTGCAGTTCTTTATTTATCTCTTTTCTGGTGCCTTTAAGGAGGATATTCTTTTTGCTCATTTCTATGATTGCTTCACAGCAGAGTTTTGCTTTCGATTGGGGGGTCAGTATGCAAAATGCTAATTCCTCAAATAGCTCTTCCGGACTTGCATTTTTCCCAATCTTTTTGAAAGAATTTAACCTTGATTCAATTTCTTCTTTGAATTTTAAATATACCTTTTTTATTTTGGGAATATTTTTTTTATTAATTTTCAATTTTCCAGGTTTATCATATTAACAGTATAATATATGTCAAGATGGCAACCTCCGCCCAAAAGGGATTCTCACACAGAGACACTGAGTACACGGAGATTTTTTGCCGTAAAACTCACCTCTCCGTACCAAAGTTTTTTCACACAAAGATTACAAAAGAAAAAGGTATTGTTGCTTGAGACTCATATCATTCAGCTTAAAAAAAACACAGTGTGTACAGAACTCACAAAACACTTTCCCAGGGGAAATCCCCACTTATATTACACAGCTATTTCACTAAAATCCTGAAAGTAATGAAGAAAAAATCACACCAATGAAAACTTACGATAACCAAGTCTGCTGTAGCGATTTGCAGGCAGATTCAATCTGAAGGTGCCGGCCCATCTTCTTCGGAATTGCTAACTTTCTTAAATACCTTATGCACGTTTGCCATAGGGCAGGTATCATTATAGCTGCATTTAGGACACAGTATGAAGAAAGATAAAGGCATATGCAGGAGCAAGAATAGTAAAAGCCCAATCACGACCAGTGGATGCTCTTGCCAGTACAAGCGAAATAGCCAATAGAAGCCGAATATGTAACCTCCAATACCGAAAACTCCCAGTAGAATCAGGTGGATTTTGAACGAATGAATACCGGGTTCTCTTTTTTTTCTTTTATACAGCACCGTCGATAGAAAAGGTGCGAAGTATAGTTGGCATAAGCCAGGACAGTACTCGCCACGATAGGGACATCCGGCACAGATACCCGCCATGGGGACGTTGACTGCTACCCAAAACAATAGGAATACACCTGCTATATTTATGGAATTCCTAGCTAGTAAATATGTTGAGCCTATGTAAAAAGCTATTAAAGGGACGGCAGGCAATAAACTCAGCATTCGGTCTTTTTTAGACCATTTATACACGTAGTTCTTCTGGCTCATTGCTCCTTTTCCCATTTATTGCATTATAATAGAATTCCTATCTCTGTCAATCCGAAGGGCTATTAGCCTCTACCCACCATTTTTTAAACACAAAGCCAGAAGGTTTTCTCTTTAAGAGGTTTATTGACATTTGATCTTAAATCAATAAATTAGAAGGCATGAAGGTTAAAGCCGTTAACCGTTCAAATAAAAATTTTGTTGGAATTATACTAATAATTATTTGTCTTCTCGGTTGTGAACCAAAATTATTAGTGGTTCCGGATTTCCCCGATCCATGTGAAAAACGAAGTGATTTTTCGGATATTGAATTATTCATCTCTAAATTTAAAATGCTAGACTTACCGGATGTATATAATTATAATGCAGAAGACTATATAGAGATGGAAGAAATGTTTATAGAATATATAAAAAGTCGGAATACATTTAAGGAAATCCATCCCTCATTCCTAGAAAAAGAAAAACCAAAAAACTCATACCTAACAATGGACGTAGAGATCATACCCGATTTGTCTTTTAAAACAAACAGTACTTTACTTGATGCATGCATTTTTGGTTGTACAATGGGTAGTATACCGGGAGTCTCTCTCACACAATTAAATACAAAAGTAAAGACCATCGTACAAATCCGTGATTCTAAAAGGGAAAAGTTAAAAGAATTGAAAGCTGAGGCATTAACAAGTGATTCGTCTCCCCTTTATGATTTTGCCGGATTAGCCGGAGAGGAGAAAAAAACCCGAAAAATGGAAGAACTCTTTGAAAAAAGTTATGGAAAATCTTTTAATCTAATCTCTCTATACATAAGCGAAGCGCGGACAGAACTGATAGATACCACAATTTCTGTTGATACGGTAAAATTAAGGGACGAGCAAACCCCCGAAGAAGAATCAGATGAAAAAACAGGAAAGACAATCAGGGAAAGTGAAGCACATGCCGAACTGATAGACACCATAACTACCGATACGTCAAAATCAGATGATAATAAAACATATATGGAAGAACTTAATAGAAAATTAGGGAAAAGGAATGGAAGAAGAGATGCGGAAAAAGATTTTAATCCGGCACTATGGATTTTCAACGGCGCAGGCACTGCTTGTGTAAGTCTCGGCGCAGGAATGATTGTAGATTTGACAAATTATTATTCTTCGGGAGAAGAAATTTCGGAGATGACTGACTATTATTTTTACTCTTGCCTTGGGATGGGTTTGCTAGGGGTTATACAGTCTTATTTGAAAAATCCTCCGCCTCCCGACCCGTCAGTATTCGTAGGTAAATCTCCTGAATATATTGAAAGCTACACTAATGAATATAGAAAGGCATCCAAGGAAAGCCAAACGGGAGCTTTCGCTCTTAGTTATATAATAACTCATGGCGTGAGTATTATGTCATTATTTATATATAGTGAAGCATCAACGACGCCTGGATATTGAACTCGTAACAATAATAGCTTTTTAGTAGTTAGCATATTAAGTTAATTTACAAAAGAAACCTGTTTATTATATGAATCTGCGTTTACCTGCGCCCCGTTATCTTTGGGTCTTTACGACAAATTATAAATTAGGGAAAAACTATACCTTGACAAAACCGATAATACATATATATTAATTGGAATGGTTTTAGGTTTGTAATCATTACAAAGTTGAATTAAATAATTGAAGGAGGTAAGTATGGGAAAGTTTAATGAGTTATTGCAGAGAGCAGACTGGAAGTCGGAGAAGCATGTTCCTGTTATCGAAGTTTTAGAAAAGGGAAAAAAGGTTAAAGTTAGGGTTTCTGTTGGGAAAGAAATTGCTCATCCTAATAAAACCGAACACCATATTGTATGGATCGAAGTTTATTTTAAGGGCGAAGGAAGTAAGTTTCCTTATATGATAGGAAAGGCGGATTTTGCTGCGCATGGAGCTTCAACGGAAGGCGCCGATACAAGCACGGTTTATACCGAACCGGATGCTACTTTAACTTTTAAGACCGAAAAATCCGGGACAATTTACGCTTTTTCCTACTGCAATATCCATGGTTTATGGGTTAACGAGGAGGAGTTGAAGCTGTAAGCTTCAGTTTATCGGTTGATTAGTTTATTGGTTAATTAGTAAAAAGTAAATAGAGTCTTTGTGCTCTTTGTTTATTTGGGTGAGAAGAACAGCTAACAGCTTTCAGCTCACTGCTGAGGCTGTGACAAAACTCCCAATTTAACTCGTAGGGCACGGCTTTAGCCGTGCTAAGACACTGGTATTCAACCGTTTTGCAAACCTAAAGGTTTGCCCTACGCAAAAAAATATGACTTTTGGCACAGTCTCTGCTCACGGCTAAAAAAACATTTGTGTTATTTGTAGTAAAATTAGGATTTAGGGGTTGAGATTTAGTAAAAACAAAAAATAAATCCTTCTTAATCTGCGTTCATCTGCGTCCAATTACTTGGGGGTTGGGTTTTTGTACTTGAATTATCCTTAAATTTCAGTATAATTAAAAAGTATGAAAGTGAAATATGTCTCTTTTTTTCGAGAACTTAAGTCCAAAAAATTTAATTTTTTTACAGTAGGAGGATTAAAAAATGAAAAAATTAGGATTTTTCGACAAATTTTTTCTTCTGATAATTTTAGGTTTACCTGTGATTTTGCTGGCGGAGTCGGAAAAAGAATTAAGTTTGCTTGAGCCGCCAATGGACGAATTTATAGATTCTTTGATGAACAAGATGACGCTGGAAGAAAAATTGGGTCAGCTGGCTCAGTATGCGGGTGGGGGTAGTTTGGGTTTTAATACCAGGATAGATGATGAGAAGAAAGAATTAGTAAGGAGAGGCAAGGTTGGTTCTTTTTTGCATGTTCTGGGTGCTGATTTTCTTTATGGCTTGCAGAAAATTGCGGTCGAAGAGTCCCGTCTCGGCATACCTTTAATTTTTGGTCTTGATGTTGTTCACGGTTTAAAAACTATTTTTCCTGTACCTCTCGCGTCTGCCTGCAGTTTTGAACCTGAGGCAGTCGAGCGAGCAGCCAGAATCGCGGCAATTGAAGCTGCGGCTTGTGGAATACATTGGACTTTTGCTCCAATGGTGGATATTGCGCTCGACCCAAGATGGGGTCGAATAGTAGAAGGAGCGGGGGAAGATCCTTATCTGGGTGCGGCTATGGCAAAAGCGCAAGTCGAGGGTTATCAGGGTGATGATTTAAGCTTTGAGAATACTATTCTTGCCTGTCCCAAGCATTATGTTGCGTACGGTGCGGCGGAAGGTGGAAGGGATTATAATAGCGCGGAAGTTTCCAGAAGAACTCTTTACGAGGTTTATTTACCGCCTTTTCTTGCCGCGGTTAAAGCGGGCGCGGGTTCTCTTATGAATGGATTTAACGATATTAATGGCGAGCCTATGGCAGGTAATAAAGAACTGCTGACCGATGTGTTGAGAGGGAAATGGGGCTTTGAGGGTTTTGTTGTGAGTGATTGGAACTCGATAGCTGAACTTATGAATCACGGTGTGGCAGAAGATAGGGTGGATGCCGGTAAAAAAGCTTTATCCGCAGGGATAGATATGGATATGACCAGCGGAATTTTCGGTGAAGAGATTTTAAAGTCTGTAAAAAAAGATGAAATATCGGAAGCATTAGTAGATAAAGCAGTTAGGAGAATTCTCGAGGCTAAATATAAACTCGGACTCTTTGACGATCCGTTTCAATATTGCAAAGCTGAGGTTGAAAAATCCGTGATTTTAAAGGAAGAACATATCGGGTTCGCAAAAGAGATGGCTTGTAAGTCCATTGTTTTACTGAAAAATGAGGATGGGATTCTTCCTTTAGCCAGAGATCCAAAGAAAATTGCGGTTATTGGACCTCTCGCGAATGATTCATACACGCCTCTTGGTTCCTGGAAGGCTTGCGGTGAGGAGAAAGATGTTGTAACGGTTCTGGAAGGGATAAGGAACGCGGTATCTGAAGAGACAGAGGTTTTGTACGCAGAAGGATGCGAAACCAGCGGAGATGATAAAGGCGGATTCGAAGAAGCCGTTAGAGTTGCATCTCAGGCGGATGTTGTTGTATTGGTTTTGGGGGAATCGGCTGATATGAGCGGAGAAGCGAGAAGCCGCTCTGAGATAGATCTTCCCGGTGTTCAAGAAGAACTCGCGAAGGAAATTTTGAATACCGGAACGAAAGTGGTAGTTATTCTTATGAATGGTAGACCCCTTGCTATTCCATATTTAGCTGAAAATGTTCCGGCAATTCTGGAAACCTGGTTTTTGGGGATTCAATCGGGAAATGCAATCGCCGATGTGTTGTTTGGTGTATATAATCCCGGAGGTAAACTTGCTGTGACCATACCCAGGAGCGTTGGTCAAATTCCGTGCTTTTATTATCATAAGAAAACGGGCAGGCCGGCTACCGAAGATGCAACACGTCACAGTGCGCGGTATTTTGATTTACCTGTTTCTCCTTTATATCCGTTTGGACATGGCTTAAGTTATACTGAATTCAAATACTCAAAGTTGAAAATAAAAAACAAAAAAGTAAAAGCAAACGGTTCTTTAGAACTGAGTTTTTCTCTAAAAAATAAAGGCAAGGTTTCCGGTAGCGAAGTTGTTCAGTTATATGTTAGAGATGTTGTCGCGAGTATCGCTCCACCGGTTAAAAAATTAGCGGGTTTTAAGAGAATATATCTTGCGAAAGGAGAAGAAAAAGAAATTAAAGTTGAAATGCCTGTCAATCTTATGGCTTTTTATAATAAGGATATGAAAAAAGTCGTCGAACCGGGAGAAATTAAAATCATGATCGGCAGTTCTTCAGAAGACATACGGCTAGATGATTCTTTTATAGTCGAAGGAAAAGAAACCGAAATCGACGGCGCGGAGATTTATTATAGCAATATATATACGAAGAAGTAGTTCTTTGTTAGTTCCTGGTTCCTAGTTCGTAGTTAACAAAATTTCGAGTTACGTGTTTCTATTCTGCACTCCTGGCGAGTAGTAAGTAGTTAAAACAACAAAACATAGCTTTTTCTTTGTGGCTTTGTGTGAGAATTTCTTTTGGAGGCTCTTGACAAAAAAGTATTTCGTGCTATCTTTTAAAAAAAAGTAACACTTAGAAAGGGAGGGTATTGATGTTTCTGATTTTGGTGTTTGTCTTTTCGATCGTTGATTCTTTTGAATCTGTTGTGGATACTGCATATACTAAAATGTATATTTCCGAGGGTGTTGTAGTTACCGTAAGCCGTTATGAGGATGATGTTTCGGATATTTCTGCTTCGGTTTCGGTTGTAAGTGAAAAAGACATAGGGCTTATGAATTCCTATGTTGCGCCGGATTTGCTTTCCGATGTTCCGGGTGTGGAGGTTATGAAGACGGGGAATTTCGGAAGGGCTGATGTGATTATAAGGGGCGTTGGTAATAACGGAAGGAAATTGGGATTTCTTGTAGACGGGCGACCTGAGAAGATGGCTATATACGGTTGCGCTGTAACGCATACTTTTCCCCTTCATAATGTAAAAAAAATCGAAGTTGTTAAGGGTCCTCTTTCGTCTTTGTATGGTTCTGGTGCAATGGGGGGTGTTGTAAATATATTGACCAGAAAGCCCGGCGGTGGTGATAATCTGAATTTCGAATGCGACTACGGAAGTTTTAAGACTTACAATTTAACCGGTTCTTTTGAAGAATCTTTCTCGAAATTAGATTTTCTGGGGACGGTACAGAAGAATTCGTCTGATGGTTACCAGGAGAATTCGGCTTCGAATACTGATGCTTATCAGGGTAATTTAGTATACAATATTAATGGAGATTGGAGAATAGAAAATTATGCCAAGTACGTTGAGGCATATAAGCAGGATCCGGCAACCGTAGGTGATACTTCCACGCCCGACGGTTATCAGAATTATGAAAGGAGCGCTTTTGATGTTTCTGTTTATGGAGAAATGGATAAAATCGATTTTCAGACAAAAATCTACAGGACTTATGGTTATCATGAATTTTCTGACGGATGGGAGTCGAAGGATAGAATCGATGGTTTAAATCCTTCTGTTAGATTATCTTTTTTAAAAGGAAATGAGACTCAGGGCGGATTTGAATTTTATAAACAATACGGTAACCGGATATCTACCGGTGGAGAGTGGGATAGGACAGTATATGAAGGGTTTATTCACAGTGAGCAGAAAACCTCGTTTGTTAATCTTTCGGGAGGTGGGAGATATACTTACGTAAGAGATTCAGAAGGAGTTTTTTCCTATGACGGAGGAATTGTCCTTAAGTATAATGATACGAGAATACGGGGTAGGATAGGTAAAGGTTTCAGGCTTCCTTCTTTCAGCGACCTTTATCTTTTACCCGTTTCGAATCCATCTTTAAGTCCTGAGTTGCTGATGAGTTACGAGGTAGGTTTTAGGCAAAAATTGTCCGATATAGTGGACCTCGATATTGCTCTCTACAGGATGAATACAAACAATTTCATCAGATTTTCGAACGGTGCAGGTCAATTCGAAAATATAGATACATTGATTGAGAAAGGGCTGGAAACTTCTATCGGTTTATATCCCGTTGATTGGTTAAAATTAAAAGTATTTTATTCCTACATCGATAGGGGAGAAAAAACTCAGGGCGTTCCCGGTCAGAAGTGGAGTGGAAGTATTACATTCGACAGAGATATTTTTGAGGGGCGCTTGAGCGGAAGATATTTGACCGACTATTACGCGGCTGACAATCATACCGATTTAATTCCTTCCTACTACGTTTTTGATATTCGTTTAAATGTTAAACCGAAAGATTATTTATCTTTATCTTTAGGTATCGATAATGTATTTGATGAATACTATGAGCGGTATGTTGAAGTGCCTGGTGCAACAGGTTTGTATAGTATGCCCGGCAGGACTTTTAAGATAGGAATTGCTCTGGAAAGATGAATATGCTTTTTCTGATATTAAGCATGGGAATAGTTACGTCGACAACCGATATATCTTCCGTTGTCGAAGTGCTTGCTCCCGATGATGCTAAAGTGGTTAACATCGTGCCCGGCGGAATGTGTCCCGGACATTTTGATCTTTCTCCTGTCGAAGCAAATTTGATTTTTTTATCAGACTTAATTATATACCACGGTTATGAATCCTGGTTTAAAAAGATAGAAGAATTAGAGCTCGATATAGATATGGTGGATTTAAAAACCGATGGGAGCTGGATGGTTCCCGAGGTATATCTAAAAGGAGCTCTGGAAATTTCTAACATTTTGAAAGAAAAGTACGGTTCTGATAGTATACGTATAGACGAAATAAATAAAAAATACAAAAAATTAAAGACGAGTATAGATTCTCTTTCCGTTATAGTTTCAGAGAAGAAAAAGTCTATAAAAGGGCTTAAGGTTATCTGTAATGAACATCAAAAGGATTTACTTCTTTTTCTTGGCGCGGAAGTTTTTGCCGTTTTTTCGCCCGGAGATGATATCTCTCTTAAAGAAATCTCGGAGGTGATTAAAGTGGGTAGGGAGGAAAACGTGCAGTTGGTTGTAGATAATTTGCAGAGCGGGCAGAAGGTTGGCAGAACGATAGCGGATGAATTGGAGAGTAAATATATAATTTTCTCAAATTTCCCGGACGAAAGAGGTTATAAGACAACTCTTCTGAGCAATATAAATCTTTTAATGGAAATCTTAAGTGATAAAGATACAAAAAGTTAGTAAGTACTTTAGCGGCAAAGAAATTTTATCTGATATTTCTCTCGATATAAAAAAGCGGGATTTTGTTGCGATAATAGGTCCCAACGGAGCGGGAAAGACGACGTTGCTTAAGACTATCAACGGACTTATTTTGCCGGATACGGGAAAAGTTGAAGTTTTAGATCTTGACCCTTATAAAAACGGACTCGCGGTAAGAAAAAAGATCGGTTTTATTTTTCAGAATGAGTTCATAGCGAAGAATGTTCCTCTCTCGGTTAAAGATGTGGTTTGTGTGGGAAGAGTAGGGGTTAAGGGACTTTTTAAAAATCTTACAGCTGAAGATTTTGCGTCTGTGGAGAAAGCTATGGGAGAGGTTGGTATCATGAACCTTGAGGATAGACCCGCAGGGTTCCTCTCCGGAGGAGAACAGAGAAAAGTATCGATTGCAAGAGAACTGGCAAGAGATATCGAGATTCTTTTGTTGGATGAGATTCTTATGAATCTGGACCCTGCTTCACAGATGGAAATCAACAGCCTGATTTCCGGTATTTATAAAAAGCATAAATTGACGATAGTTTTTGTGACTCATCTTCTCAGATATTTACCCGAGGAAATTACCAGGGTGGTAGCACTTAAGGACGGAAGAGTATTCAGTGATTTTTCGCCCCGCGATTTTAATTCAAAAGTTCTATCTCGGCTTTACGATGTTAACGAAGAAAGTTTGATGAAATATGTGGGAAATTTTAAGTTATAATTATTTCCAGAATGCATTAATGGGTTCCATTCTTGCGGGTGTAGGGCTTGGTATCGTCGGTGTATGGGTGGTACTTCTTAGGATTCCTTTTGTGGGAGTCGCTATATCGCATGCCGCCTTTGCAGGTTCTGTAATCGGGCTTCTCTTAGGTATTAATCCTATTATTATGGCAATAGTTTTTTCTCTTTTAGCTTCGATTTTAATCGGTCCTATCGCGGAGAAATCCGGTCTCGAGGCAAACGTGATTATCGGTATTATTTTTTCTCTTGTACTGGGAGTTGCTTTTCTTGGGCTTGGCTTAATACAGGGTCCGAAAACAGAAGCATTTAATCTTATCTGGGGAAGTATCCTCACTCTCTCGAGGAGTAATATTTATATCAATGCCGGAGTAACCTTTCTAGTGATTGTTTTTTTAGTTATTTTCGGGAAAGAAATAAAAGCTGTATTTTATAACAGAGAAGTTGCAATGGCATCCGGGATACCAGAGAAATTTATTTTTTTTAGTCTTCTTTTCTTATCCGGCTTTGTTATTTGTCTTAATTTGAACACTATTGGCGGAATATTGATTTTCAGCCTTTTGATAAACCCTCCCTCAGCTGCCAGGATTCTGACGCACAATCTTTCTAAAATGTATTTACTTTCCATTCTTTTCGGTATTATTTCATGCCTTACGGGTCTTATTTTTTCTTATCTGTTTGCAGTACCAGCAGGAGCAGCAATAATTATTATTTCTTCCCTTATCTTTATAATTTCTTTAATTTTGAGAGGTAGAAATGGACGTTGATTGTTTTGAAAAATGGGCGGAGAACTGGGAGGTATCAGCGGAATCGAAGGTGGTTGCCGGAATCTTTGTTAAAGAGCTAATCGGTAAGAATTCAAAATATATTCTGGATTTAGCTTGTGGTAAGGGGATTCTGCGTGATTATTTGTGTTCTAATTTACCGGAAGCTGAAGTTGTTTATGTAGATAAAGCTTTCGCTATGATTAAAGGTTTAAAAGAAATCTATCCTGATGAAATGGCATTAAGGGGTGAAGGTGAAAATATTCCTTTTGGTGAAGATAAATTCGATGTGGTTATAATTTTTAATTCTTTTCCTCACTTTATGGATAAAGAAAAAACAATTTCGGAATGCTATCGGGTCCTGAGAAAGGGTGGAAGATTGATTGTCGGACACTCGATGACTCCAAAAGAAATCAATCAATTGCATAAAGATGTAGGTCCGGAAGTTGCCGAGCATCAACTGCCCGAAAAAGAGTCTTTTATCAAAATGTTCACTAAATCGGGTTTTAATAATATCGAATATTTTGTGAATGATTATTTTTATGTGATGGGGTTTAAATAATAATAGCCACAAAGGCACGGAGAACACAAAGCCCAACCACACACCCCTAAAACAATTGAATCACAGAGTACACAGAGAAAAGAAAAACTCACTGAGCGCACGGAGGAAATTTTTTTTGTGTTTAAAAACCACTTCACCACACCACAGAATTAATCTCACACAGAGACACAGAGAACACAGAGTTTTTTATTTTTAAAGCCAACAGCCAAAGGCTAAAAGCCAGGAGCTATTTATGAAAATAAATTACTCCTCTACAAATTTTTCCCTTTTTGCTTTTATATTTATTTCCTGAACTCTGTCGGCTATATCCGCGTTTATTAAGGTATAACCGTTAAAAGCTTTGGATGCCTCTCCCGGGATGTTCAGATTTTGAAGGGCTTCATCTGCTATGATGGTACCTTCTTGATCCGAAAATTCTACATTAGCCGTAAGAGTAATTGGTTCTTTTTCCTGATTGTAAACCGTGAATTCCCAGAAAAAATTCCATTTTTCATTGCCTCTTTCCGTAACTTTAATATTGGCTCCGAAAATATTCCATGTAGATTCTTCTTTGTCTTTTTCTACGCTTTCAATCCTGCCCGACGTGGATTTTTCTCCTTTTATTTCGCTCATAGGTTTTTCAGAAACTTTTTCATACATCGAAAGTTCAATTGCATCATCGACACCGTATCCTGTAATCCTGCAAATCTTACCCAGAGAATCACTTTCGAATCCCACGATTCCCGGTTTATCTGCTTCTCCGGACATGTAAGCTTTGCCTTCTCCTGTTTTATAAGTGATCGGATTTTCGAGAGCTATTCCCACTTCTTTTTTTATCCATGAAACGTCACTATTTTTTGGGTAGCGACCGTTTTCCCAGGAAAATTTCTTCACTGCTTTTTCTATGGTTTTCATATTTTCATTGACGGATACGATTGTTATCGCTTCGCTTACCTGTTCATAAGATTCACCGAATATAGAAATATACGGAGACAACAGATGCCCAACCACAACCCCCGCGACGAAAGCCAATAAAATCAAAATTATAACACTTCTTTTTTTCATTACTACCCCCTTAATCCGGATTTATATCTAAGTATAATGAATTCACTCTCTTAAGTCAATGGTTTTTTTAGCCGCAAGATACAAATAGAAATGATTTATTTAACCACGAAACACACAAAATACACTAAACCCTACCACCCTCATTAAATACGTGTTTAAAAAAATACACGAAGAAATTTGTCATTGCGAGTTCGGCAGCATGCTATGCTCAAGCTTGCCCAATGGAATAAATTATCATCAAGGAAACTCTTCTATTCCATAGGGCGAGCAATCTCAAGGGGAATTACACCGCAAAGACGCAAAGAACGCAGAGAAAAACAACATCTCACACAGAGCACACGGTGATTTTTATTGTTTTTTCCTAAGTCCCAATCCCTAAATCCAAAATCCTAATTACACCGCAAAGACGCAAAGTCCGCAGAGAGAAAAGTTTTTTTAAACACGCCGCATAACTCAGTTACTCTTTTTGCCTTTCAATGCCAAACTACACACTTTCGTCCCGGAAGAAAATGTGTAGTTTGGGAGGATTCTGACCTGTTGATACTAATGTCACAGTGTTTACCCCACGGAATGTGGAACTATTCCATAAGGGGTCAAGCACCATCCCCTAGCACACTTCCCACCAACACACCAACCCACTAACTTTAGTAACTTTTTTGACTGGTGACTGTCGACTGAAGACTGGTGACTAAGTCCTTGGTTTTAGGTATTAGTTTATAGCAAACATAGTCGTTGGTCAAAAAAACAGTGCATATCCGTGTTAATCCGTGACGAATTATACGGTTATTTATTCCGAAACTATCTCAGTATGACGAGTTTCTTTGCGTCTACGGATGCCCCTGCCTGAAGCCGGTAGAAATAGACCCCGGCAGGTAAGTTTTTAGATTCAAAAATAACTCTGTGTTCGCCTGCGCTTACTTCTTTGTTTAATAATATTGCAACTTCGTTACCGAGCAGGTCGAAGATTTTTAGAGTCACCTTCTCCCGGTTCGGAGCCAAAAAAGATATTGTTGTTGTAGCGTCGAATGGGTTGGGATAATTTTGCTTCAAGATAAAATTTTTGATGGCATCCGGGTTGTCATTATCATCGACACCGGTCGCCGGGTCCATTGGATGTTCGACGAAAAAATCCCAGACCGAGTCGGTGGCCGAAACGGTACCCGTAGGCCAGGTATGGCCACCTGTGGGTCTGGTGTATAAAAATATATCGGCATTACTGGTCTGAGCCGTCCATTTTCTAACCATGAGTATACCACTATTATCGATAACAGTATCCGGCACTGTGTCGCAACCATTTATTCCGACCCAGATATCGATTACGGCTTCAACAGACGGGTAGATAAATCCTTCAGAGCTTCCTTCATAAAGGCAAATATCGTCGTTCAATGAATGTAAATGCATGATTGGTACCGCTCGAACCGGATTACATTCATCCAGCATCATTTGCCCTGCTGCTCCTGCGATAGCGGCAATTTTATTGGATAATTCCGCTGCCAGACGGTATGCCATCATCGATCCGTTGGAAAAACCTGTGGCAAATATTCTTGTCGAGTCGATGTTGTAGTTTGCTGTAAGTGTATCTATGAGTGCGGAAATGAATCCAACATCATCGATATTGTTCATCACTGCATAACCGCAACAGGAACCTGCATTCCAGCTTCTTGGATCTCCCAATCCCTCAGGATAAACAGCAATAAAGCCATTCGCATCCGCTTTGTTACTAAAACCGGTCTCAATTTCGAAGCCGGGGGCATAACCATTGTAAGGATGTATAACCACAACAAGTGGTACAGCGGAAAGTCCATCATATGATGAAGGGACATGCAGGAGATATGTTCTATCGATACCGTCATAATCCAGAGTATCATATTGTGCAAAAGAAACAATGAATAACAAAAATATACTTAATAAGATTGTTCGATATAAACTCCTTTTCATCTTATTGCCTCCTTAAATTTTTATAATATTTTTTTGTCGTCACCTGTTGTTTAACTATTACTTCTATAATATATAGTAAAATCTATTGTTGTCAATTTATATCAACGTAATATCAAGGCATGTATTAACAGGGTCTGACCTTTAATTGTGAAAAGATTAGCTGCGTCATGAGTTGAACGTCGAGCGTCATGCGTCAATCGATAAAAAAACTACAACAACTACAGGTTCTACATGTGAATTAGTGTTTCTGCCCACTTGACAGAATCATAAATAGTATTATATTTATAACGTAATACAATATATTACATTGAATTACATTTAAAAAGAAAAAGGAGGAAATGAATGACCAGTGTAAGATTGCCAAAAAAATTAGAGTCGGAAATAGAAGAATTCGCCCGGAAAACCGGGGTTACGAAGACTCATATTTTCAAAGAAGCTCTCAGTGCGTATCTGGCGGAAACCAGAGGTTGTTATATCGCATTAGAGAGGCTGTATGACAAAAAGGCAAAATATTATACTTTGGAAGAAGTAGAGAAAGACCTTGGCTTATAAGGTAATCATTCATGAAGACGCAAGGAAAGAACTGCAGAAGCTTGCGCCTGAAGTTGCCGGGAGAATAACGAAGAAGATAAGACGGCATCTTATAAAAGCTCCGGCAGACCTCGGAGTTCCTTTGCGAGGTGAATTTGCAGGTTTGTACAGATATAGAGTGGGAGATTGGAGAGTGATTTATTCAATCGCTTTCGAGCAGGAAACAATAATAATTCTCCGGGTAGAACATAGAAGAACCGTTTACAGAAACAAATAAGTGTGTTAACAGGGTCAAGCATTGAATTGTGAAAAGGGAACTTAGTCGCAAGTCTTCAGTCGACAGTCACCAGTCAAAAAAGTTACTAAAGTTAGTGGGTTGGTGTGTTGGTGGGTAAAAAACAGCCTAACCGACTAACCGATAAACAGACCAACAGTAAAAATCTCTGTGTTCTCTGCGTTCTTTGCGTCTTTGCGGTGCAATTATCTTGTGATAATCTGCCTGCCCTGTAGGGAGTAACGACCGTTCAGGGTGTAATCTGTGGTTAGATTTTTTTAATTCTTGACATGCAATGAGCATTAGTTATATTTGTTTTGGAGTTGTTAATTTATATTAATATGAAATTTAAGGAGGGGTATTTAAAGAATGAGTGATAAAGAAAAAGAATTAGCCGGGTCGAAGGTTTCGGATTTTATTGAAGACGGAATGATTTTAGGTCTAGGTACAGGTTCGACATTTTATTACGCTATAAAAAAAATAGGTGAAATGGTAAAGAATGGTTTAAAGATAGAAGCGGTCTCAACTTCATCTTCCACGGATACATTAGCACAGTCTTTAAATATTCCTCTGTTATCTATCGATGATGTCGAGACAATCGATTTAACCATCGACGGCGCGGATGAGGTAGATCCAAATTTTAACGGAATAAAGGGAGGCGGAGGGGCTTTGTTATTCGAAAAAGTTGTGGCAAAATCCTCAAAGAAAAATCTATGGGTCGTAAATTCCGCTAAGATGGTTGATAAATTAGGTGCTTTCCCATTACCTATCGAAGTCGTTCCTTATGCGCTTGGAAACGTTTTTAAAAAACTTGAAGCCCGGGGATATAATCCCAGAATCAGGATGAGAGATGGAGAAAAATATCTTACCGATAGCGGTAATAATATAATTGACGCAAGTTTGGGTGCGATCGAAGATGCTTATAAATTGGAAGTTGAACTTAACATGATTCCCGGCGTCGTCGAAAACGGCCTTTTTCTGGATGTTGTCGATATTGTTATTGTGGGGAAGGGAAATGGGGTGGAAGTAATCAAAAAGAGTTCGTAGTTCGTCGTTGATTTATCTTTTTTTGACTCACGACTGAAGACTGGCGGCTGAGGACTATTTTTGTGGTTCAAAAAGCACCATTGACATTTTTATCGGATATCGTATATTTAAAATCTTAAAAATCTTTTATATCCCGTAATATAAAATAAAAAAGGTATATAAAGATAAGCAATTATAGGAGTTATGCATGCATAAGATATTGAAGAAAGAAAGAATCGGACCGAATTTGAATAAATTCGTAATAGAAGCGCCGCTAGTACCGAGAAATTACCAGCCGGGTCAGTTTGTAATCTTAAAGGTAGATGAGGTAGGCGAACGTATTCCTATTACAATCGCGGAAGCGGATAAGGATAAAGGAACAATTACAATATTTGTTCAGGAAGTGGGTAAGACCACTTATAAGCTCGGAGAGCTTAAAGCAGGAGATTCGATTTTCGATGTGGTCGGGCCGCTCGGTCATCCCGCTAAAGTAGAGAAAATCGGAACTGTGGTAACAATAGGCGGTGGTGTCGGTACCGCTATTGTGTATCCTGAAACTAAAGCGTTTAAAGAAGCCGGGAATTATGTTATTTCCATAATAGGGTTCAAAAATAAAGACCATGTTATCTTAGAAGAAGAAATGAGGAAATGTTCTGATGAACTTTATATTTTGACCGATGACGGTTCTTACGGTAAAAAAGGTTTTACCACAGATGAATTACAGGAATTGGAAAACGCTGGCAGAAAGATGGATCTTGTTATTGCTATCGGTCCCGCAATAATGATGAAGAAAGTTTCGGAAATGACAAAACAGTATAATGTTAAAACGATTGTTTCCCTTAACTCGACGATGATGGACGCGACCGGTATGTGCGGGGGCTGTAGAGTCGAGGTCGATGGAGAAACAAAATTCGCGTGTGTTGACGGCCCGGAATTCGACGGGCATAAGGTAAATTTCGATTTACTAATAAAACGTCTTTCCACTTACGAAAAACAGGAAAAAGAAGCACTCAATAGCTATAAGAATTGTAAGATAGAAAAATAAATGGGCGATAAGAAGCAAAAGGCTCTTCGTGAGCCTATGCCGAAACAAAAAGTCAAGGAAAGGATTAAAAATTTCAATGAGGTTGCCCTTGGCTATACCGAAGAGCAGGCGAGAAAAGAAGCAGAGAGATGTTTGCAGTGTCCTAAGCCTCTTTGCGTTAAAGGTTGTCCGGTCGATATCAATATTCCCGAGTTTATCAAATTAATAGTTGAAGGTAAATACATAGAAGCAGCAAATAAGATAAAGGAAGATGATATTCTGCCGCGAATGACAGGCAGGGTGTGCCCGCAGGAAGACCAGTGTGAAGCACAGTGCGTTTTGGGTTTGAAGGGTAATCCGATAGCAATAGGTCGTCTTGAGAGGTTTGTTTCAGATTATGAAGCTTCTAATTCTGAAATACAGGTACCTGCAATCCTTGCAAAGAAAAATAAAAAAGTTGCGGTTGTGGGTTCCGGTCCGGCTGGTTTGACTGTTGCCGCTGATTGCGCGAGAATGGGATATGAAGTTAAGATTTTCGAAGCCCTGCACAAACCCGGAGGCGTTCTTGCTTACGGTATCCCGGAATTCAGACTTCCTAAAGAGATTGTAGGACGGGAGGTCGAGACTCTTAAAAAGATGGGCGTCGAGCTCGAGTGTAATGTAATAATAGGTAAAACAATTACAGTAAAACAGCTTTTTGAAGAAGGGTATGATGCAATATTTCTCGGACTGGGCGCAGGTCTCCCGAGATTTCTCGGTGTAGAAGGAGAAAATCTTTTAGGTATATATTCAGCTAACGAATTTTTGACAAGAATAAATTTGATGAAAGCGTATAAGTTTCCCGAGTACGATACCCCGATAAATGTAGGTAAAAAAGTGGCGGTTGTCGGCGGAGGCAATGTCGCCATGGATTCTGCGCGAAGCGCAATCAGACTCGGAGCAAAAGAAGTGCACATAGTGTACCGTCGTTCGCGTCAGGAAATGCCGGCAAG
Source organism: Caldifarciminota bacterium (assembly GCA_016930175.1). Classification (GTDB taxonomy): domain Bacteria; phylum Hydrothermota; class UBA3072; order UBA3072; family UBA3072; genus JAFGHJ01. Next base: position 14,508 of record JAFGHJ010000048.1, on the reverse strand, counting down.
AGATGAAGAAATCGAGAATGCGGAGGAAGAAGGTGTTATTTTTGATTTACTGGTCAATCCGGTTGAATTTACAGGAGATGAAAAAGGTTGGGTTAAAGCAATCAGGCTAATAAAAATGGAGCTCGGTGAACCGGACGATTCCGGCAGAAGAAGACCTGTGCCAATTAAGGGAAGCGAATTTGTTTATGATGTGGATACTGTTGTGGTAGCAATTGGTCAAAAAGCAAACCCTATACTTTTAGACGCTACCCCTGGAATCAAAAAGAATAAATGGGGTTATATAGATGCGGACGGTGAAACCGGTAAAACTTCGATGAAGGGTGTATTCGCCGGCGGAGATATCGTGACCGGAGAAGCGACAGTCATTGCTGCTATGGGTGCTGGTAGGAAAGCTGCCCGAGCCATCGACGAATATCTTAAAAACGGGAAATGGTAAAAAAGGAACCACGAGATTACACAAGATTAACACTGATTTTTTTATTTGTTTTTTAAACCACGAAACACTCAAAACACACTAAACCCCATTATCTCTTTTTGAATTGTGTAAAAACTACCGAAAATTTGCTTGTTTCTTACTTTGTGTTCTTAATATTCTCTGTTTTAAAAATCTCGGAATGGTGTTGTGTGGGCTCTGAGAACTCTGTGTCTCCGTGTCTCTGTTTGAGATAATTAGGGGTAAAGTTAGGTTTTAAGAACAGAGGTATTTTTCTTTGTGTCTTGGTGTCTTTGTGGCTAAAATTACAATAAAAAGGTGTTGACTTTTTTTGATTGTAACGTAATATAATTGTAAAAATAGTTGCGTGAATTAGAAATAATAATAAAATCAGCGCTCTTGAGAACCACTTTAAATTAATATTTGAAGAGTGGAAAGAGAGTAGATTATGTTTTTTAAGGAGTAATAATTAAAGTATGAAATATACGTATATAGAAAATATTGCGGATTTTGTAGACAAAGAGGTAGAAATCCGGGGTTGGGTCTATAACAAGAGATCCAGCGGAAAGATACAATTTCTGATGGTAAGAGATGGTACGGGAATAATTCAGGGTGTTGCCACAGAAAAAGACACTGAGCCCGAGAGTTTTTCTCTTATGGATAATTTGGATCAGGAAAGTTCTGTGATTGTCAGGGGGAGGGTTAGAGAAGATAAAAGAGCTCCCATTGGCTATGAACTTTCGATAGGTTCTCTGGAAGTCGTGGGAGAAAGCAAGGATTATCCTATTACTCCTAAATCTCATGGTGTTGATTTTTTACTTCAGAACAGACATATATGGATTCGTTCTAGTAAACAATGGGCAATCTTGCGAATAAGAGCAGAAGTGGTAAAAGCCGTTGAGGATTATTTGTGGGAAAGAGGATTTATGCGGTTCGACGCCCCTATTTTTACACCCTCTGCCTGCGAAGGAACTACGACTCTTTTCGAGGTTGATTATTTTGGGGAGCCGGCTTATCTTTCTCAAAGCGGACAGCTATATTGTGAAGCGACTGCTTCTGCCTTTGGAAGAGTTTACTGTTTCGGTCCCGCGTTTAGAGCTGAAAAATCAAAAACCCGGCGTCATTTGACGGAGTTCTGGCAGGTGGAGCCGGAAATTGCTTACGCTCATCTCGATGATTCCATCGAGCTCGCGAGCGGAATGATTGAGTACTTAATTGAAAGAGTTTTGATTAATAGAAAAAGGGAATTGGAGGTTCTTGAAAGGAATATATCTCTTCTCGAAGGGATTAAATCTCCTTTTCCGAGAATAAGGTACAAAGACGCGGTAAAGAAAGTTAACGAATTAGGGGAGTCAATGAATTTCGGTGAAGATTTCGGAGCTCCCCAAGAAACTGTTATCGGAAAAAATTACGATTCTCCGGTTGTGGTAACTCATTTCCCCCGAGAAATAAAGGCTTTTTATATGAGGAAAGAGCCTGGAAATGAGGAATTAACTCTTTCTTTCGATATACTCGCTCCCGAAGGCTATGGAGAGATAGTGGGCGGAGGAGAAAGGGAATTTGAGGCAGAAAAGTTAAAGAGAGAGATAAAGGAAAGAGGATTAGGTGAAGATGCTTTTAAATGGTATATTGATTTAAGGAAATACGGTTCTGTTCCGCATGCGGGTTTCGGTCTTGGAATTGAGAGGACGGTTGCCTGGCTTTGCGGGATAACTCATATCCGTCAAACAATACCTTTTCCCAGAACTCTGGGAAGAGCATATCCTTAGTGTAAGGAGGTTTTATGCTTTTTTTATCATTTTTACTATTTTCGGCTCTTTACATCGATGGCGAGAATTATGTTAAATTATATAGGAGCTCTAACGAGATAGATCTTTTCTTTTTTGAGCAGGGGTTTTTCAGTCCGGCTGCCGGTTTTGGTATTGTTGGAGCTGATTTAAATCCCGCCGTTCTCGGTAAAAGCGATTACGTTGAATTTTTTACCGCTTTATCTCTTCCGGGAATAAGCTCAAACGACGTTGATACTTTTTCTTTTGAAGTTGACCAGGATAATGGTACGATAACAGATACAATTTTTGTTAATCCGGGGAGCCGGGTATATGCGCAGTATCGTGCTTTAGGAGGAGTTAATTTTATAGGTTTTTCAAGAAGATTTGGAAATTTCGGTGTAGGTATTTCTTACGGGGGTGGTTATAGATTGGGTGTTCAAGCTAGTTTGAGCGGAAGTATTTACGGCACCTTCCAGTCGGAAGAAGCTTTTGAGTTTACTCATGAGGATTTTTCCGAGATAGAAGAAGGCGAAATTGTAAGAGTAAACCCGGAATTTTCGGGTGGTGTATCTTTAATTAATACCGTGCCTTTAAAAGTGGAATATTCCGATTTTCCGATTTTTCTCGGAAGCGGTTATAATTATGGTCCTTTATCGGTTGGTATGGGACTTAAGTTCCAGAATTTCAGGCTCATGGGAGAAGGAAATTTTTCTGCCAGGATAGATAGTCTGGCTGTTAGGGTTGAGGATACGGTTGTTATTGATGAAGATGGCGATGACTGGATAATCGAAGACTTTTCCGGCGAGTTAGACCTGGATGAGGATCTTTTTAACGGCACGATTTCTTCCACTGGTCTTTCGACCATGCATCCAGTTTTAACGCTTGGAACGCTTTTTGATTTTCCCGGAATGAAAATTTCTCTGGGTTTTGATTTCGGCGGAAACTACGATCTTTCTGGCGGTTATTCCTGGAATTTTTCATGGGTTGATAGCTTGACTGAGGATTTTGTAAGTGTTGACTCATCCAACCTGACTATTATTGATGATTCATTGATTACGGGCGTTGCTGTTATTGTAATTGACGAGATGCTTCGGGACTCGACATTGGATTCCGGTTCCGGTTTGACATTCAGCGGGTCCAGTTTTAATTTTAGTTTTTTACTCGATATGCCGCTGAAGGTTGGTTTTAACGGGCGTTTAGGATTCCCTGTTTCGGACTATAGCTTGAATAAGTTAGGGTTGTGTTTATATTCCCGTTTACCTGTTCCCGGTATAGGTGTTGATTTAGGCCTTGCTGCGGATTGCATTTTTCTCGGTGGTACGGAAGTTGATGATTTTATATTTATTCCTTCCGCGACTTTTGGTTTATCATTTAGTTATGAAAGAGATTATCTTGGATTTTATTTGCCTGTTAAGTATGATGCATCTCATATAGCTTCGATAGTTCTTAACAATGTTTTAGAGGACAATGAAGACGAAGAGGTGGTTATAAACATGCGAGGCAGCTCAAATATATGGGATAATTTGTCTTTTGGTTTAGGGTTTAGGGTAAAAATGTAGAATGTTTAAAAGGAGGTTTTTTAAATGGCAGTTAGAGTTGGTGTAAACGGTTTTGGCAGAATAGGGAGATGCGTTTTAAGAGAAGTTATAAATAGAAAGGATATAGAAATTGTCGGTATAAACGATATTGCGGATCTTAATAATCTTGCGTATCTCTTTAAGTATGATTCTGTTCACAGAAGATTTGATGGTGATGTAAAGGTGGCCGGGAATTCTCTAGTCATAAACGGGAAGAAGGTCCCATTTACACAGGAAAAAGAGCCTGAAAATCTTCCATGGAAAGACCTGGGAGCAGATATTGTTTTAGAAGCCACCGGTATTTTCAGAACGAGAGATATGGCAGCTAAACATATGAAAGCAGGGGCTAAAAAAGTTATAGTTTCCGCGCCATTTAAGGGAGACGATGGAGATTTTACGATTGTTTATGGTGTTAACCATGATCAGTATGATCCGGCAAAACATGATATTATCTCTAATGCTTCATGTACTACAAACTGCTTTTCTCCAGTAGTTAAAGTTTTGCACGAGACATTTGTTATAGAACAGGGTCTTATGACTACTGCTCACGCGTATACTTCTTCTCAAAAAGTTCTCGATCTTCCTGCAAAAGATTGGAGGAGAGGCAGAGCAGCTTCGCTTTCCATTATTCCGACAACAACCGGTGCTGCAATAGCTACGACTAAAGTTTTTCCCGAATTGAAAGGGAAATTAGATGCTATTGCTCTTCGCGCACCTGTGCCAGACGGTGCTGTGGTAGATTTTGTTTGTAAGGTTAAGAAGGAAGCTTCTGTTGATTCCGTGAATGCGGCTTTCAAAAAATATGCCGATGGGGAGCTTAAGGGAGTTCTTGAATATTCAAAAGACCCGATTGTATCTATGGATATTATAGGTAATCCTCATTCTTCGATTTTTGATCCCGAGTATACCAAGGTTATTGGGGGAACATTAGTTAAAGTTCTTTCCTGGTACGATAATGAATGGGGATTTTCTATGAGAATGATAGATGTAGCCATTATGATGGGAAAATCTCTATGAAGAAAGTTCCTTTTATCAAAGATCTTAACGTAAAGGATAAGAAAGTTCTTTGTCGTTTTGATTTTAATGTACCTCTTTCGGAAGGAAAGATAGAGGATGATAATAGAATTGTGGCAAGTTTGCCTACGATTCAATATATAATTGACAATGGCGGGTCTGTTATTATGATGTCACACCTCGGAAGACCCGGGGGGCAAGCAGTCGAGAAATTTTCACTTCGTCCTGTAGCAAAACGTCTTTCCGAACTTTTAGGGACGGAAGTCCAATTTAATGGGAAGACTGTTGGTCCGGAAGTCGAAGAGAAAGTCAAGTCCCTTGAGAGTGGAGATTTATTACTGCTTGAGAATACCAGGTTTTATCCGGAAGAGGAGGAAAACGATAAGGAATTTTCGCACCTTCTCGCGAATCTTGGCAATGTTTATGTGAATGATGCTTTTGCTACTGCCCATAGAGCGCATGCTTCGACTTATGGTGTTGCCGAATTTATCCATGATAAAGCTGTGGGTTTTTTAATGATGAAAGAAATAGAACAGCTTTCGAAACTTTTGGAGAAACCGGAATCACCTTTTACGGTTGTTCTTGGCGGTTTAAAACTAAAGACAAAGATACCTGTGATTAAAGGTCTAGCTCCTATTGCGGATAATATTTTAATAGGCGGAGCTATGTCTTTTAGTTTTATTAAAGTTAAAGGTGGAAACGTAGGGGATTCCGTTCTTGAGATGAGTTTATTCGATAAAGTCGAAGAAGCGATTTCTATTACCGGGGAAAAGGATAAAAAACTTCACTTGCCGGATGACATTGTAGTTATAGATCGTATGGAGAAAGTAGAATCTTCGAGCCCCTGGACGGTTTCTCCTGCCTTCGAGATTCCCGACGGAAAGATGGGTGTTGATATAGGACCCAAAACTGTTGCAAAGTATAAAGAAATAATCTCAAATTCTAAGACTTTGTTTTGGAATGGTCCTGTTGGTGTTTTTGAAGTTCCTCCATTTGATAGGGGAACCTGGGAGATTGCGAGAGAGATTGGTGCTTTGACGAAGAAGGGAGTTTTTACTGTTGTGGGTGGCGGAGATACTGACAAAGTTTTTGAAGATTCCGATATTTCCGTAAGCTATCTTTCTACCGGAGGAGGAGCATCTCTTGAATTTGTTTCAGGTAAAGAATTGGCGGCTTTTAAGGTAATGTAAGGGAGGTTTTGATGCGAAAGTTGCTTATCGGCGGTAATTGGAAAATGTATAAAGGTGTTGAAGAGACGATTAAATTTGCTAATCTTTTTAAAGAAAAGAAAGTGTCAACGGAGGGTGTTGATGTATTCCTTGCGCCTCCTTTTACTTCTCTTGTGGATGCTGTCAGGATCTTTAAGGGAAGCGGAATTAGTGTAGGGGCGCAGAATCTTTTTTGGGAAGATGAAGGCGCATATACCGGTGAAGTATCATCGGTTTTTCTTAAAGAAATTGGTGTAGATTGGGTAATAATAGGTCATTCCGAGAGGAGAACCTATTTTGGTGAGACAAATGCCGGAGTCAAGAAGAAGGTAGAAAAGGCCTTGCAGAAACAATTAAAAGTTGTTATATGTGTTGGTGAAACTGAAGAAGAGAGAGAAGAAGGCAAGGCAAAGGAAGTAGTGGATAAGCAGATAGAAGAGGGACTCTTGGGCATTGAATACGATGCTGAAAATCTTGCCGTTGCTTATGAACCAGTTTGGGCTATTGGGACAGGCAAGACCCCCCATCCGGAAGATGCTGAAGAAATGCATTCGATAATCAGAGAAAAGTTAGGCGCTAAAGGTGAGAGTATTAGAATAATGTATGGCGGGTCTGTTAAAACGCATAACATTAAGGATTTTATTTGCCAGGAAAATATAGACGGGGCTCTTATTGGAGGTGCGTCTCTTGATGTTGATGGTTTTTCGGATATGATAAATATAGCAAAGGAGATTAAATGTTAGGCTTTCTAGTTACGCTACATGTATTTTTTGCAGTTCTTTTAATTTTAGTTATTCTTATGCAGCAGTCTCAGGGTGCAGGTATGAGTTCTGTCTTTGGCGGAGCTGGTGGCGGGTCTTTCTTTGGAGGCAGAGGGGCTTCGATTCTTCTGCGGAAAGTAACCATAGTGCTTGCTATTCTGTTTTTCCTTACTTCGACAACAATAGCTATCAGAGTACCCAGGTCGGTTGGAAGCGATAAAGGAAGTATAGAGGAAAGATTAAGAGAAAAATTACCTGAGAGAGTAGGAGTACCCTTTGAACAGGGAATTCCGGAAGAGGGTACTTCAGAGGGTTTAATTCCGGAAGAAGGTAGTGTGCTTCCAGAGGAAAGTACGATTCCAGAGGGAAGCAACTGATACAACTTTAAGGAGGATTTTAATGTTTGCAGTTTTTGAGGCTAAAGGATTCCAGTATCTTGGAAGTCCGGGAGAAAAGTTGAAAATTCCCCGGTTGGATAGTGAAATTGGGGAAAAAGTTACTTTTGACAAAGTCTTACTTGTTAAGAATGGTGATACGAAAATCGGCCAACCTTATATAGAGGGGGCTTCTATTGCAGCGAAAATTGTTGACCACGGTCGATATAAGAAGATAATTGTTTTTAAGTTTAAAAAAAGAAACCGATATAAAAGGACACGGGGACATCGTCAAACCTATACCGAGATAGAAATTAAGGATATTATTCTCGGAGGAAAGGCGGAGACTAAAAAAGTAAGCAAAAAAGATGAAGTGAAAGCAGAGAAGAAACCGGTAGTTAAGGCTGAGATTAAGAAAGCAACTGCGGAGGAGAAGAAGGCTACAAGCAAGGCAAAGAAGAAAACTACTGCAGCTAAAAAAACAACTAAGAAAATAGCAAAACCCAAAAAGGAAACCACTAAGAAAAAGAAAACGGCTGCCAAGCCCAAAAAATCTTCTGCTAAAGCAAAAAAGACAACAAGTAAAACAAAGAAAGAAAAGAAATAAAGAAAGCAATATAAAGGAGGATTAGAGATGGCACATAAGAAAGGAGTTGGTTCGTCACGAAATGGTCGAGATTCAGGTCCGAAGTTTCTTGGAGTCAAGAGATTTGGAGGTGAAGAGGTCCTGGCAGGAACCATACTGATTCGCCAGAGAGGGACCAAGTACCACCCGGGTTGGAATGTCGGCAGGGGCGGAGATGATACGCTTTTTGCTTTGAAATCCGGAAAAGTAGAGTTTGGTACAAGACACGGGAAAAAAATAATAAACGTAATCTCCGGGTAAAAAGAATAGCCACGGATGAACACAGATATACATAGATTTAAAAAAAAATTTTTTTGTTTTAAATAGAAAAGAAAAGGGGTAGAATGGAATCCGTGATTATCCGTGAAAATCAGTGGCTATTATCAGTTTTCTATTGTTTTTTATTTTTAAAGGACTGATATGTTAATTGGTTCTATCTTATTTTTTCAAATTTTTTGCGCATTCGACCTTATAAATCCCCAATCCGTTGAGAAAGGTATGCGGGGTATAGCGTTGAGTACTTTTGAAGGAAATAAAATCGATACCATCGAGGTAGAAATTTTAGGAATAATGCCTGATTATCAATTAGATAAAGATTTTATAATCGCGAGATTAAAAGGTAAGGTTGTGGACGAGGCTGGAGTTGTTGCGGGTATGAGCGGAAGCCCTGTTTATATAGATGGTAAACTCTTAGGCGCAATCGCCTTTGGATGGACTTTTTCAAAAGAACCTATTTGCGGGATTACTCCTTTTGCTGAAATGAAAAAGATGAATGAGAAGGAATCGGTCGGTTCTTCAAGCCTTACTCCCATAAAGCCGATTCTTGCCGTTGCAGGTTTTCCCGCCTCTTCTGTTTCTCATTTGGATTCTTTGCCGTTCGAATTTAACGTTTTAGAGACGGTTCTGGGAGGGGAAACTGAGGATGTTACGAAGTTGGTACCCGGTGGAGTTTGTGGTGTGACTCTTGTTTCGGGAGATGGTAATATTTCCGCGATGGGGACAATAACCGAAGTGATTGGGGACACAATATTTGCTTTCGGACACTCCGCTTATGCTACAGGTGCATCGGTTTTGCCTCTTTGCGGAGGAAGCGTTTTAACATATTTTCCTTCTCTTTTTCGCTCATTTAATCTTGCCTCTCCGGGAGGAATAGTTGGAAAAGTTATCTTCGATGGAAGCGCGGGGATAAGAGCCGTAATTGGTGATAAACCACCGATGGTTGGTTGCAGGATTAGGATTGGGGATGTTGTAAAAAGATACAAGGTAGCTACTGAAGAGAGTATTTTTAACGCTATTCCGCCTTTTCTTGTGTTTTCGAACTGGGTTGAAGAGATGGGACAGTATAAAAGTGTTACCGTGAAAGGTAAAATCAATATATGGACCAATGAAGGAAATATTTTGATTCCGCTTGCTTTAAGCGGCGTGGAGGTTCAGAGAGACTTATATCAGTGGATAAAGGATCCTCTAACGATAATACAGGAAAACGAATTTCAGGGAGTAAGGGTCGATTCCATCTCTGTTGATTTGTCGAGTAAACCGGGAAGAAGAGAATATTCTATTAAGAATTTGATTGTTGAGAAGGAAAGATTTAAGACGAATGAGAAAATTAGTATTAATGTAATATTGAGTAGATACCGAAAGAGTGATACAACTGTTACGTTTAATTTCAAGGCGCCGCAGAATCCATGTGATTTATTATTTAGAGTTTCAGGGACAAATGAGTATATAGGTTATGAGCTTGGTCGGGCACCGCTTAATTTTCAGTTCGATTATTTCGATGAATGGAGAACTTTTTTAAACTCCATGCCAACCCCGGATGAGCTTATCTTTTCGATTTATAAAAAGGAGTCTTCTTTAATTACGGATGCCGGAGAAATAAAGAATCCTCCTCCCAGTCTAAGAATGGTTGTCGGAAAAGGAGAAAGAAAAATATATAGTGATTCCTATCCTCTTCTTGAGGAGAAAATAAAATTTGATGGACCTCTTAGCGGTGAAAGCTCTTCGTTTTTGGAAGTAAGGAGGTAGAATGCTGTTATTCGTGATGTCGTTTGCTTATTTATGGATTTATGAAGGGGATTCCCTTTTTAAAGGTATTTCAGAAGGAACTGTAATCACGAGGGATTCCGTTTTCCTGGGAAATGAGATAGAAGATTTTTCATGGGAGAGTAGCGGTTTTGTTTCCGATATCGTCAGAATAGATAAAGATGTTTATTTTAGCGTATCCGATGTCGGTATAATTGCAAGAATACGAAATGACGGGACAATTGATACTGTTTTGAGTAGAGAAGGGAATCTGATTTCCTTGGGTAAAAAAGGAACTCTTCTCGCGGCGGGTTTGTCTCCCGAAGGAAAACTTCTCTTTATAAAAGGGTCAAAAATTGCAGATTCCTTGTCTGTTCCCGCAGATAACATTTTTTGTATGTTTGAATTTGGCGATAATTTTTTAATCGGTACGGGTCCGGAAGGCAAAGTCTATAAACTTGTTAATGACAAAGAATTTAAAGAATACTTCAAGACACAATCGGCTTCCGTTACAAAATGGGTCGTGAAAGACAGGAATCTATTTTTAGGAACGAGTAATCCGGGTCTTGTATATAAAATAGATGCCAAAAATGAGGGAAAAATTTATTATGATCCCGGTTTCGAGGAGATAAACGGGCTCGGCTTCCTCGGAGATACTTTATGTGTTTCGGGATTACTTCCCCGACAGGATGAATCCTTGGGGGGTATGGGGGGTATTAAGTTTTATCTTAAAAACCGAGAATATGACGCTTATAAGGGTACTCCTACATTGTGCGGAGAAGAAGCGAACGGTAAATTTTATGCAGGAGAGTCCGAAGATGGTCAAATAGGCGAATTTCACCGAAGTGATTTCAGGGTTGTCGCAGATTTAGACGAATCAAGGATAACTGCTTTGGATAATATTGACGGTGATATTTGGATTGGTACTGGTTACCCGGCTAAGATTTACAGACTTGAAAAGAAAAAATTAGAAAAGGGAGAATATACTTCTTCAGTATTTAAGGGCGGTGTTTCTGTTATATGGGGTAACCTTGAGTATGAAGGTAAAGGGGATATAAAATTTTTCATTAGGGGAGGAAAGAAACAAGAGGTAGATTCTTCATGGAGCAAATGGAGAAGCATCGGGAGACGTATTGAATTAGAAGAGCCATTTATGCAGTGGAAGTCAGTTTTAAGAGGAGATAAAACTTATTTGAAGAGAGTTAGTGTTTCCTATGGTGAGAAAAATTCTCCTCCCGAGATAGAAAAAATAGAAGTTTTACCCCCCAAGATAGGTAGTGGAAAGATGAACGAAGGTGCTTCCATGATGGGGGTTATCCCACCGGATGAAAAAGGACGGCTTAGCAGAATGGGGTTTTATATTCCGGAGGATGCCTATATTGTCGGAGAAGGAGTTCGCTGTATATATTGGGAGGCGAATGATCCCGATAATGATCGATTGGTGTTCAATGTTTTTGTTTCCCGGGATTCGAAAAGTTGGGAGAAGATGGAAGAAGGTTTATCAGATAACAATTATTTCCTTAATACTTCAGCTTACCCTGATGGAACTTATTATGTAAGGATAGTTGCAAGTGATGAAATGGATCGGTCTGATCCTTTAAAGTCTGAGAAAACGGTTTCTTTCCTGGTCGATCATACTCCACCGGTTTTACAGGGAATAGAAAAAAAACATATAGGGGACAGTGTGCTTGTATCGGGTACTGTAAAGGATGAGCTTTCATCCATTATTAGTGTTTTGTATAGTACTGCGGATATGCAGAAGTTGCATTGGAAGAGAGCACAGGCTGCCGATGAGCTGTTTGATGAAAAAGAGGAAAAATTTTACTTTAAGGTTGATAAAAAAAAGAAATACAGTGCTATAAGAGTTGTTGACAGAAGCAACAACAGCAAGGTTGAGCGAATCGAATTTTAGAAACCGATCTGAACCACAAAGTGCACAAAGAGAAATGACCTCACACGGAGGCACAGAGAAAAAAGGAAAATTGTGTTTTCTCCCCCCGACCCCCAACCACGAATCATTCTCACACAAAGCTCACAAAGAGCACAAAGATTTTCTTTTTGTTTTTTTACTAGATGCCAAATCCAAAATCCTAAATCCCAGTTTGTTATTTTGCTTTTTAATTTTTGATATTTTATTTTAAATTTATGGGGAAATTTCTTTTTAAATACAGGTCATTCTTACCCATACCGTATTTTTTGTTTTTGTTAATTGTTATAGAATTTAATCCCTTTAGTTTTCTTACAGGCAGCTTTATAGTACTTTTAGGGCTTCTAATACGTTTCTTCTCGCAGGGATTCGCTGGAGATTGGATGAGAGGAAGTGAAGTGGAAGCTTCCTATATGCTTGACGAGGGTGCCTACAGTATTATGCGCCATCCTTTATATATGGGAAATTTTTTTATCGGTTTTGGTTTTACTTTGGCTTCTAACTTTTATCTTATCTTACTTTTGCCGTTTTATTCACTTATCTTCTTTGTATATTATTTTTTAATAGTCCGCGAAGAAGAGAATTATCTCGAGGAGAAATTCGGAGAAAGGTTTATTAGGTATCGCAAAAGCACACCCGCAATATGGCTGAATTTTCGCAAGTGGAAGTCTGGTAAATTCTTAAGCAGAAATGCCCTGCGTATGGAAAGCAGTACCTATCTTACGGTTAGTTTTATTTTTATTTTGTTTTTGATAAAAGTTTTTCTTTTTAAGTAATATTGAACCACAAAGTCCACAAAGGACACAAAGCCCCCTCACACCCCATTTATTATTTTGATTAAAGACAGAGCTACGAAGGCACTAGGATAATAGGACGCAGATAAACGCAGATTAGAAAGGATTTTTATTTATGGTTTAAAACTCAACCCGCAACCCAAATTAATCTTATACAGAGCCACGAAGGCACAGATATTCTCCGTTGGTTTTTTGCTAAGAGCTAAAAGCCAAAGGCCGAAAGCTTATTTTTGTAACAGTAAATGTTGACAACAATGTGATTTTTATTTATAGTACGGATGTATGACGCAGATCTGTCGCAGCAAAATAATTCTAATTTTTTAAACAAAAGGGAGGATATCCGATAATGTATAATAAAACTTTTATGCATAACATTACCGTTTCCAGGCATTTCCCGTATTTTTACATTGTATTAACTGCTTTGGCTATATTGCTCTTCACTTTCTTTTTTGCCGCGTGTGGCGACTCCTATTTGAAAGACATTTCTAACCCTGATAAAGTGTGGGTCGGGACCTGGAGCACGGCACCACAGCTTGTCGAGCCACACAATAACCCGCCTTCGCCGGGATTGAGCAATAACTCGTTACGTCAGATAGTTCGCGTTTCAATTGGCGGAGACAGCCTGCGTTTAAGATTTTCAAACGAATTCAGTGAAAGTCCGGTAACGATGAACGCAGTTAGGGTGGCACTCTCCGCCGGGGATGGTGCGATTGACACAACTACTGATAAGGGATTGAGATTTAATGGAAAGACGGAAGTTACTATCGAGCCCGGCACTGTGGTTAAGTCGGATCCTTTTCATTTCGTGGTCGAGCCGCGGTCCGATTTGGCAATCACGATTTACTTCGGCGATACATCGCCGGACGTGACCGGTCATCCGGGTTCACGGACTACTTCGTATATTCTGACCGGTAACAAAGTTTCTGCGGAAGATTTCTCCGGAGCTGTCACGACTGATCACTGGTACATAATCAATAGTATCGATGTAGTGGCGATGGAATCTGCAGCAGCTGTTGCTATACTGGGTAACTCTATTACTGATGGAAGAGGTTCGGGAACAAACAAACAAAATCGCTGGCCGGATGAGCTGGCACGGCGCTTACATGAAAATCCCGGTACCCGGCTTGTGGCAGTTTTAAACCAGGGGATTGGCGGGAATTGCGTGCTTCGTGAATGTCTGGGACCCTCTGCACTGAGCCGTTTTGATCGCGATGTGATCGAGGCGACCGGGGTGCGCTGGTTAATCATCTTTGAGGGGATAAATGATATTGGTCAGGCACAGGGACCCGAAGGGTCAGAAAAAATCGCGGATGATCTAATTGTAGCGTACGAACAGATGATAGATAGTGCCCATGCTCGTGGTATCCGTGTTTTTGGTGCGACTCTTATGCCTTTCGGAGGTTCGTTTTATGATTCACCTGAGCATGAAGCCGCCCGGACAAAAGTCAATGAATGGATACGCGACAGCGGCCGCTTTGATGCTGTTATTGACCTCGATGAAGCCCTGCGTGATCCTGAGAATCCGAAGAAACTATTACCGGAATCCGACACGGGAGATCACCTCCACCCGAATGAGGCAGGACACCGTATGATAGCGGAAGCTGTCGATTTGTCTCTTTTTAAATGAGGCGAAAACTATTAACTAAAAAGTAAAAATAAACCGGAGATTCAGGTGATCATAAGAGAAGAAACCACATCAGATATTGATGCAATTAGCCAGGTTACGATAGAAGCCTTTAAGACGCTTGGAGTGAGCAATCACACCGAGCAGTTCATAATCAAGGCGTTACGCGCCGCGGGCGCACTTACTTTATCACTTGTGGCGGAAATCGATGGGAGGGTTGTCGGACATATTGCTTTTTCACCTGTTACGATTTCTGATGGCGTAAAAGACTGGTACGGACTCGGACCTATTTCGGTGTTGCCGGAGTACCAGCGGAAGGGTATTGGTAAAGCCCTGATACAGGAAGGACTATCACGCTTGAAATGCCTGGATGCCAGAGG
>JAFGHJ010000047.1 GCA_016930175.1 Caldifarciminota bacterium | reverse complement strand
GGTGAGCGGGCATGGACTCTTAAAATGCTTGCATTTTAAGAGGAGCGAACCCGAGAGCCGAGTGGCAATTTCCTCGCAGGGGAAATTTACCACGTCTTTCTCGGACAGTACTCCTTGTGAATCACCCGCCGGGGAAACTGACTGCGGTTTTTTAGAAAGGTATGCCTGAACGACACTCGCAGGGGAAATTGACCACGTCTTTCCAGGACAATACTCCTTGCGGATAAATCCGCCGTACAAAACGACAAACTCACAATGACAAAATTTTCGTGTATTTCTTAAAACACAAAGCCAATTTGGTGGTTGGGTTTCGAGTATTTCGTGTGTTTCGTGGTTTAATAAAGCTTTTTTCTTTGTGTCTTGGTATCTTCGTGGCAAATATTATAAAAAAATAGGTTTAACGCCTTTCGGCCTTAAACCTATCATATATTATCCGAATAAAGCTTATTTCATCAAGTCTTTTATGAAAGCCTGTAAATCCTTGGAGCTTATCTTTACTTTCTTCTGTTTCTTCTGAAGTTCTTTGATGTACTGTATTACAAGCTGAGTCACGACCGCACCCGGCCTCGGATAAGCTGCTACGATATAATGAGGCTTCGGTTTTGTTTCACCTGCCTCTATTTCCAACTCGGCTCTTAAATTGTCCGGAGATATCAATGAATTCGCATAATCGAAGATAACCTTGTCCATTGCCTTATAGACTTCTTTACTTTCTTCAACAAGACCGTAATAGTCGAGAAGTTCGGCAAAAACATAATTGGAAGTCGTATAGACATCCTGACCCTGCTCGGACTGCACCTTTCCCCCATCTTCAGTTCGGCACATAGCCCAACCCATGAAGGTTCTGTTATTGTTGTAAATCGTCTTAAGTATCTTTTTAGCTCTATCGGGCGAAATAAAAGGTTCCTCTCCAATTGCGATTAATGCCCATATTGCATCCAGCTGATTAAGCCAGGTGTCCGTGTTTTCTTCACCCGTATCCTGGTCATAACAGGTAATATAATATTCCAACTTCTTACCTCTTTTGTTTTTCTTTTCCCGCCACAATTTCTCGAATTCCGTCGAGGCTTTTTCAAATAACTTTTCATATTCTTTCTTTGCCGAGGGATCCTTCATCATGTCAGCCATTATAATCATAGCTCTACAACCCGCCATAAATATAGTCGCGTCATAGGCGTCAACGCCAAAGAGCGTCAGATTATCAAAAGTATTCTTCACTTCACCCGGATTCCCCTCAGGTATTCCGTCCCCGTCATGGTCGTGAGTCTGCAAATGCTTAAATCCGAATTTCATTGTTTTCCAGTTTTTCTTCAAGAAATCCGTATCACCGGTGAATTTGACATTTCTCAGCACGCGGGTTGCAAGCTTTGGAAAAAGGTCAATCCAATAATTGTCATTGTACCATGCATACTCACTGACATTACGAAGAGGATGACCTTTCGGCATTGCACCGACATCGTGCGATACAGCGCCTTTGATTTTAATCTGGTCATATATTTGAGTTAAGGATTTCCCCTCGTATTCTTCCGGATAATTCTCAAAATGACTTCTTGCTTCAACAAAAGACGCGTGTAAATGATAATACTTCTTACCTTTATCTTCTCTATTGATAGAGTTTATAAAACTCTGACAGAGTTCTTTCTCTATATCCGGGAAGAATATCAAAAGAACCATTGAATACCAATCAACATCCGAAGGATCTATATAGGCATAATCAAAGCACTCCAGGAACCTTGCTCTCTCGTTACCGTCTTTGTCCTCGACCCAGACTGCGCCATTAGACAGCGGGAAACTGAATTCATTGCAAATCAATCTTGTAAGCCGGAGAGCCCCTTTCTTATCACCTTTATAAGACGGACTATTCTGTATCATATTATATATCTTGTTCTGAATAGTCATCGTCCTGTCAAACCATTTTTTATAATTGCCCAGAGCAATGGCTGCCATGTCCTTGGCTCTCGTTCTTTCATTCTTGAAACTCTTTAGGTATTTACGGTCAAATTCTTTCCCATCTATATACCTTTGTTTTGGGAAATCTAAAGCGATAGCGACAGGAACTGTCATTGTCTCTTTTGGCTTAAGTGTAAAAGTAAAGCTAATGGCTGCACCATAATCCTGATTAACAAGAGGGCCTCTCTTTATATAAAAACTTCCGTCATCATTAAGAAGTAAATCCTGTTTCAGGAAATTAAGACAGAAATAAGGATTTGTATCTACATCTACACCTTTCATTTTTGGCGCGGCTATAACCATCCTATCCTTACATTCCTTGCTTGCCATTACAACACCCTTGATACCTGCAGATTCATACTCCTCATGCAAATGGCCTTTAACAGGAGTCGAGCATATATACACGGTATCCTGATCTGTAGGTTTCAACTCTTTCTCCTGAAGATTCACAAGAGAAGGTCTTGGCACGACAAGTGTAATTTCCTTTTCCTCATCATCTGAGTTTTTTATCTCAAACTCTTCAACACCAAGAGGCATTAGAGCCTGGTCCCTTTCGGCAAATAAAGGAGAAATCAATCTTCGTGCAACACTTACCTTTCCAAGTTTATACACCAACTCCAATGAAGGTGTAGCAATCGAAATAGTAATATCCTTCTCGGAAACCGGTTTATGATAATAATTCTTCAACGCCGGCACATCACCGATCCCTTCTACCTTTTCAGGATCTCTTCCAGTGAGCATAAAAGTTCCTTCTACCACTAAAATTTCTTCTTCCTCCTCCTCCTCTTCTTCTCCTCTAATACGGATAAAGGGTGCAGAAGCGAATTGAATCGCGTTTTGATTCAACAAAATCAGTCTGCCCGCGTTGTTAAGCCTGTTGTATAAACCATCGGGAGATACCCCCACAGAACATGTAGGAGCACCCTGAAGAGCGATAGTGTGAGGAAACTGGAGAGTTTTTGACATTCCCTGAAAATGAACCGCCATTTTATTCTTGTCATAAATCTCCGATATCTGCGCTCCTTTAATAGTAAAAATGTCTTTTATCTCTACACCAGAAGATTTTGGCATATAACATCCTCCCTAGCAGTATGATAAATTTAAAGGTTTACCCTTTTTGGCTTTCAGCTTTTTTTCGGGAGCAGTTTTTTGCTTTCCGAGCTTAACAGGAACTTTGGTCGCAGCTCGAGGTTTGAATTTACCGAAAAGTAAATCGGCAGAAGCTCTTATCGAATCGGGTGTAGCACTGAAATTGCAAATTACGGCATCAGCTACGTCGGTTGTTCCTTCGACATATGGATTGTTCGTCATAACAACAACCTTATGCCCTGCTTTCTTCAGTTTCTGAGCAAGAAGCTGATTGTTACCGGACTTAACTATTCGTGCGAAGTAATTAGTCATAACAACTATATCTGCTTGCTTAGCAAGCTCCATACATTCTTTAATCTCATCTTCGAATGCTGAAAATTCAGTATCCATAAGAATCAAATTTTCGGAATGATCCACCATTCTTTCGCAGAACATATGCATATGCATATAAGGATCTTTACCGCAGAATTCGTAAGGGATTTTCTGCTCTACAACAAGTATCTTTTGTTTTTTGTTTAAGGGCAGTAACTTTTTATCGTCTCTCATTACAATTTGCGCTTTTTTCGCTACATCCCAGGAGAAATCTATGACTTTTTTGTCTGTCGTTATTTTGTAAGTTTTCTCATGGCTAATTGCAGGAGCCTTTTTATACAAATCCTGGTCATATTTCATCCTCAAAAGACGACTAACTGCTTCGTCGAGTCGCTCTTCGGATAATTCGCCTTTCAGAACGGCTTGTTTAATTCCAAAGAAGGTCTGAGATCTGGATTCATCGTCGGCTTTAAGGAGAATCGTATCGCATCCCGCCTTTAATGCCATTACACAGGCAATAGGAAGAGGCCATTTCTTAAGAATAGCAGCCATACCGATAGCATCCGAGACAATAACGCCTTTAAATCCCAACTCTTCTCTTAACAACCCGGTAAGTATGTTTTCAGATAAAGTCGTCGGATATTTCTTATCGTAAGAGGGATAGACTGAATGCCCGGTCATAATAGCTTTAGTTCCTGCTTCGATAGCGGCTTTAAAAGGAACCAGATCGACTTCGTGCATTCTCTGTTTGCTTAAATTCAATACTTCCAGAACATCATGAGCATCGGTACCCGAACTGCCTCTTCCCGGGAAATGCTTGGCAGTCGTTGCTATGCCGTTATCCTGTAAACCTTTAATTAAGGCGACCGCATGCTCTGCGCAAGTTTGCGGATCATCGCTGAAGGACCTTACTCCTATTTCAGGATTCTTAGGATTTGTATTAACATCGCAGACCGGCGAATACATTTGTGTAACGCCCATAGTTGATAACATCTTACCGATTGTTGCTCCAATCTGGTATGTTATTTTCTTATCGCCTATAGCAGCCATACCCATGGGACCGGGGAATTGCCTTATACCTCCCGACATATAATCATTCTTAAAGTCGCCTTCAAAATCGACTGTGATATGCAAGGGTACACCCGAAGGTCGATTCATCGCGATTTTCTGCCATCTTTTTAGTCTTTTCGCGTATTCTTCCGGTGTTATGCTAATCCCAAAATCCGAACCCGCGAAATAAGTCTCAGCTATTTTATAATAATCCTTGGGTTTTTTAAAAGTCGTATCTATCTGGGAATTACCCCAATAAAGGTTCTTACATGTTTCTACCGCATATGGCTCGAGACAAAGTCCGCCGCAGTGAAGCCTCGTAACCTGTTCGATTCCGCTCGGAGTAAAAATCGTACCTCTCCAGGTGAATGTTAGAACCTGTCCTACTTTTTCCTCTAAAGTCATTTTTGAAAGCTGCTTACTTACAAATTTATCTCTTTCTTTCGACATTTTTATCTCCTCTTTTTATATTATTTACGATTCCCACTTACCACTATTATCAGGCCCCACCCAGAAACTATTTTCATACTTCCAACCACTTTCATTAATTTGCATTTCTTTCGTTTTCCAGCCAGCTTCAACACGCCTTGTTAAATCATCAAATCCCTTATTCCATGTAAGTCCATCCGGAACTGTAACATTCATACTTCCGGCCGCATTCGCGTAACGCAGACAGGATTCAACAGAGTGATTCCAAACAAAAGCAGAAAGAAATCCAGCAATTGCGGAATCGCCTGAACCAAGAGCGCCCACGAATTTTTCTTCTTCATATACCGGAAACCAGAGTTCACGATTTGCCCAGTTATCGAGGTTTTTACATCCTGCGGCACCAAATTTCTCGAGTCGATCAGCACCGGCAGTTCGCACATACAATCCTCTGTTTCCGCATTTAACCATCGCAACTCCCGTACCCATATCAATTAAATCTTTACCTATCTGAGAAATCTCTTCGACACTCATATTATCGAGTACGGTTTCCCTTTCCTTTAAATTCGCTCTTTTCTGAAGAAATTTGTCCTTATAAAGAAAATAGAAAATTTCCTCCGCACTCGGCACCATAATATCGGATAGCGGAATCCAGTTCTCGACAATAGCAAACCAGTCGATACTATCTGCGTAGCCGTCCACATCGGGAAGAGAAAGATCGAGAGCTATCGTTGTATTTAATTCCCTGGTTTTCTTAAGTATTTTCGTCAATTCCGCACCCTTATTTGCATAAAGTTTCTTCATCCACGGCGGATAACCGAAGAGCATAAGCTTCGAGCGAGATACGATATCAAAATCCATATCATCATAACCGAATGTATCGTTAGCTCCGCAATGATGCAGATAGAAACGGTCTATTCCCGGGATACAAATCGCGATTGTATAAGATGTGGATTCACCCTCGACCATTTTAATACCCTTAAAATGACCCTCATGTTCTTCATACCAGCGAAGAATCTGTTTGCCAAAATCATCATCGCCTATCTTACCTATAAGCTCGGTCTTTACACCCAAACGCCGTATCGATACTCCGGCGTTAGTAACAGGGCCCCCTCCCACGACAACGCACTTACCCATATTTATCATTTTACCGGGCACAAGGACATCAGTCATCTTATCAACTGTCCCCTCGATTGTAAAAGCCGGTATTAAATCAAGGCAGGTATGACCTGCAGCTACGATTTCAAGATCTTTTTCATTTGTCATTTCAAACTCCTTGTGTTAGAATTTTTGCAAAATAATATATTATAAGAGCATGATGTCAAGTCCGACATGCTGCCCAGCGTCTTATCTTTCCTCTCTACTTTCACTACCTACTTTTACTACGGCATCAAAAGCCGGTTTGGTTTTACATTTACGATCAAATAACATCGGATATTCGGTTCTACCCCTTATGGGTAAATAGCTTCGCCAGGATTGCTTATCGTGAACAGCCCAGAATGTTATCCGATCGAACTTATCCCTGTGTCTCAGGAACAAAGAAAACAATTCAGCATACCGGTCCGCCTGTTTTTCTAATACTGAATCCGGCACATCCTCAGCATAAGGATTTAATTTTTTCTGCGTTTCAGGGTCAAAAGATGACAGGTCCCTTACCGGTGTATCACAGGGATAAAAAGGAGTAACACCCACATCTAATTCCGTAACCATAATCTTTACACCTAACTTTCCGAGAGCTAAAACGTAATCTTCAATTTCCTTTATATCAGGATTTCCGAGAAACCAGTGTCCCTGTATGCCTACTCCATCCACTCTGATACCTCGTGATTTTAAATCTCCTATTAGCTTTACAATACCTTCACACTTCGGCTTTTTATAATAATCGTAATCGTTGTAATAAAGCTCTGCAGCAGGATCAGCCTGCCGGGCGTATTCGAATGCTTTCTGCACGTAATCCTCACCAATAATTTCATACCACTTGCATTTTCTGAAAGAACCGTCTTCAACGATTGCTTCATTTACAACATCCCAGCCATGAACTTTACCTTTATAACGACCCATCACGGTAAAAATATGTTCTTTCATTCGTTTTAGAAGAGCCTCTCTATCCAACGGATTGCCCGATTCATCTTCAAAAACCCAATCTGGCGTTTGATAAAACCATACGAGAGTGTGCCCGACTACGAACATATCATTCTTCTCACCAAATGCGGCATATTTATCCGCCGGTTCAAAGTTGTATCTGTCTAACTGGGGATGTATTTCTTCCCACTTAAGAATATTTTCCGCAACAATGCTGTTAAAGTGTTTCTCTACAAGCGCTATCCCCTCCGGATCTCTGCCCTCAATCTGATCCAGACTTAGTGCGGCACCGATATAAAAATCATCCTTAAATATGTCCTTCAACGCAATATCTTTATAATCATTCATTTTATTCTCTTCGAGTTATTTCTCATATACTATAAAATCAAACCAATCAAAATCAGCCGGCGTAGTACTCTTTTCTCCGTTACCTGTAGCGTACATGCCAATATACACCCCTGTAAAGAGATAGCCTACCACCTCTTCAAAAGTCAGGTACTTGGTTTCCACCTTTCCCATACTCACAGGGGTTTCTCCGTTTATTTGATAAAATAATTCATAAAATAGGGGCTTTGCTTCGATAGACAGAACTACTTCTCCCGCAGTTATTTCTTCATAACGGATAGGCTCAACCAATTTACCTTTTACCATATTCATAAAGAAAATATTACGCTTGCCATCCTTAAGAGTTATACCTATCTCAGCGCGGTTTACCTCGTTGCCTCGAATAACAAGACCCGCCTCTTCACCTTCTTTTTTAGGATTAAAATCGAGTTTTGTTGCTGCTCTACATTCCATTGCTGTTTGGCGGCGTCCCAGGAAAGTTGGAGAATCCTGATCTCCCATTGCAATAGCCGTACCCCAGAGCCGCAGGTAACCCGGACGCTCTTTAAGAGAATAATTTTCCATATATGGATTTCGTAAATAATTCCAGCAAAGAGCCGGAACACAATCATCGAAATTATCCCTCTCGGGTTCCTCCTTAAATTTATATTTGGGCAATCCCGGCGCCGGCATCGTTTTTTCAATCGGATTACCTCCGTTCACAAC
The DNA here is from genome assembly GCA_016930175.1 of Caldifarciminota bacterium. Classification (GTDB taxonomy): domain Bacteria; phylum Hydrothermota; class UBA3072; order UBA3072; family UBA3072; genus JAFGHJ01. The sequence goes on along the minus strand of JAFGHJ010000047.1, from coordinate 13,374 downwards.
AGGCCATCCTTTTTCATTCCAGGCAACAGGAGCCAAGAACATTTCTCTGCCGAGATGGTTATAATAACCACCCTGAGGACGAATCCCAAGAAAAACGATCCACCAACCGTCCGGAGTTTCTACCAGATCTCCGTGTCCGAGAGCTCGAAACTGGTTACCTTCTAAGTGTTTATGTGTTAGAATCGGGTTATCGGGATTTGATTCAAAAGGTCCCCACGGAGAGTCGCTTCTGGCTATAGTAATCATATGACCATAACTGGTACCGCCTTCCGAAATCATCAAATAATATTTTCCGTTTATTTTGTAAAGATGAGGTCCTTCCGCCCATATTCCACCGGTACCTCCCCACACATTCCTCAAATCTCCTTCAAGTTTACCCTCTTCGAGATTTAAAGTCCTCTGAGCAATGTAGCCGTCACCACCGCCCTCGTGTCTTGTATAATAAACCTTACCATCATCATCGAAAAACAGAGAAGGATCCATACCGTGTACGTCGATCCATACAGGCTCTGACCACGGACCGGAAGGATCTTTTGCCGTCACATAAAAATTCCCGCCTCCATCCACATTAGTAGTAATCATATAGAACAAATTATCGTGATAGCGTATGGTCGGAGCATAGATACCTCCGGAATACCTCATATTCTTGAGAGGCAATTGGCTTTCGCTGGTCAGACAATATCCTATTTGTTTCCAGTGCACCAGGTCTTTACTGTGAAAAACCGGTACACCCGGAAAATATTCAAAAGAACTGTGTACGGTGTAGTAATCATCACCTACCCTGCAGATACTGGGGTCAGGAAAACCACCCGGAATAACCGGATTTGTATATGTTTCATTGTATTCAACCGAACAACCCGTTAAAAGAAACAGAGACAAAAAAGATACCATCAAAAAAAACACAATAAATTTATCCATTTATCTTACCTCCATAATAATTAAAAAAAACAGCAATCCACTGCCTTCATGAAAGTGAAACGCTACCTCAATAAACTTTATTTATTTTTACCAACTTTGATCAACACATCAAAAGTTGGTTCTGTTTTACATCACTTTAACAATCCGTTTCTTTTATAAATGTACTATCTGCAGTTCAACTTCCTTAAGCCTGCTGATACTTTTCTCTTCTCTTTATTAATTCTTTCTCCATCTCGAGTTCCGTACTCCTATCTATTTGATAAAATAAAAGCGCAACTACACCAAGAAAGAATAAAATCGCAGGATAAACGCTCATCATATAACGAATACCTTTTAATGTTGTTGCGGTTTGCTGGACATTCGGTGTATAATTATAAAAACCGAGAAGCTTTCCGGCAATCGCGCTCCCGAAACTAAGACCCAATTTAAGAGCGAACAAAATACCGGCAAAGGTAATAGCTGTGGCTCTGCGGCGAGTCTTCCATTCGGTAAAGTCAGCCACATCAGCAACCATAGCCCAGAGCAGAGGAACTGTAACACCGTATGAGAGTTGAATAAGAATGTTAAAGAGATATTGCAGGAAGACCTGCTCAGGCTTTAAAAACACGTACACAAATGTAGAACAAGCAGCAAGAAAGAGACATACTCGAAATACATCTCTTTTTCCAAACCTCACCGCAAGAATCCTTGCGAAAAGAATACCTATTAACATGGAAAAAACTCCGGTAGTGCTGTAAAAGGTGAATCCAATTTTTACAACATCCGAATCCGGACTCCTGGCCAGACCAAAGTTCTGCAGGAAAGCCCGCAGACTCGCGTGGTTTACAAAGTATTTAGTGTAATAGAGTCCTATACTGCCTTTCAAAGACCAATAAATAAACACGAAAAGAGTCATAACAAATAAAATAACCCAGGGTCGGTTCTTAAAGAGGTCTTTAAGGTCCTGTATTATTGAAGTCTTTTGACCGGGCTCGGGTTTTATTCTTTCTTTGGTGGAGAGGAAAGTGGTTGTCAAAAATACTATAGCCATTGTGGAGAAAAATACCATGGTGAGCATAAAACCTCTGGCGTCATTACCCTTGCCGAGAAATCCAACAAGAGGCAAGGTTAATGCCTGTACTATAAACATCGCTCCGTTCGCGAAGATAAAGCGTACTTGATTAACAAGGGTACGTTCATCCGAATCGGCTGTCATTACACCCATTAAAGACGAATAAGGAACGTTGCCGGCCGTATAAGTCATCATCAGCAAATTATAGGTTACGTAAGCCCAGACTATTTTACCGACCGTACTTAAATCCACAGCTGTAAAACACAATACTCCGGAGATAGCCAGGGGAAAAGCGGCGAACAATATCCACGGACGGAATTTACCCCAGCGACTTTCAGTCCGATCCGCCAAACCACCCATCATCGGGTCATTTATCGCGTCCCATATTTTAGAAACCAGAAACATGGTCCCGACGACCGCGGCAGAAATACCAAACACGTCCGTATAGAAGTACAACATAAAAATCATCGCCATCTGGAAATAGAAATTATAAGCCATATCACCTAGACTGTAACCAGCTATTTCCTTTACAGATAATTTCTTCGCTTTAATATCCATACCTTACTCCTTTTCTGTTTTTTGCGCGGTTTAACACAAAATTAAAATCATCCCGGGGAATAAACAACGGAATTTGAAATCCCGTTTAGAGCAGCCATTTTTCATCTAATATTCCCATAATCAAAAAATCTTTTAAACATTAATCTTTAATATCTATAAAATAAAAATTACTCTATTAGCTGGTTTAAGCCTGTTCCTGTTTTTCGGATTTATTTCTTCTTTTGTTTAAATCTTCTTCAATATCCACCATCATTTTGTTGGTTAACGGGTAAAATAACATAACACCGGCGCCAATAATTGCAGGAATAGCAGGATATAAACTCATCACCAGCTTAACTCCGAGTAATCCCTCCACGGTCTGTTCGACACCTCGTACATAACCATGAAAAGCTAAAAGTCCTGCCAGAAGAGCGCCACCGACCGCTACCCCCATCTTAAGCATAAATAGCGAAGCAGCCATGAGGAGTGCTGTGGCACGGCGGTGGTTCTTCCATTCGGAATAATCTGCTGTATCCGTGTACATTGCCCACTGCAGCACAGACACAGGACCAAATGTAAAGGACGCTAGAATCTGCATAATAAACATAGAAATAACATCACCCGGGCTAAAGAAATAAAAAACTGCCGTGAATAATCCGGTCGCAGCCAGAAATCCGGTATAAGTATTTCTTTTGCCAAAAACTCTGCTGAACCATCCACTTAGAATAATTCCCAGAATGTTCATGAGCGTACCCACAATAAGGAAAGTGGATGTCATATTATCACGAGAGAACATATAAGTGTTCCCAAAAAGCATTAACTGCTGGTCACCTACAAAATACCTGAAATAGTATATTATACTGCCGTTTCTGATAGTGATGTACGTAAGCTGAAAAACGGTTGCGAATCCTATCAATAGCCATGGTTTATTTCTGAATAAATCACGCAGGTCTTCCTTTAAATAGGATTTCTGTTCCCTGGGAGGTTTAACTCTTTCTTTTGTCGTCGCGAAAGTAATAAAAAACATAACGATTGCCAGCGCCGAAAGAACAACCATTGTGAGCTGCCAGCCCAGAGCTTCATTTCCCTTTCCCAATACTCTAACAAACCTGAGAACAGAGTACTGAATAATCAGCCCACCTAAAAAAGCAGCTGCAAAACGAAACTGAGAGAGAATGGTTCTTACTCTCGCATTAGATGTCATAACGCCCATCAGAGCTGAATACGGTACATTTATAGCAGTATAAACAAAATCCAGCAGAATGTATGTAACGTACGCGTATATTATCTTTCCGGTCATACTCAAATCAGGCGTCGTAAATACCGCTACTCCTACCAAGCCGAACGGGATTGCGACCCATAGAAGATAAGGCCTGAACTTACCCCAGCGGGTATTTGTACGGTCTGCGATAGCACCCATTATCGGGTCGTTAACTGCGTCCCAGATTCTCGTAATCAAAAACATCGTCGCCAGTGTTGCAGGCGCGATACCGAAAACATCGGTATAAAAGTAAGTTATAAAAAAGAGGATAGTCTGAAAAATGAGATTCGACGCAGTATCACCCAGGCTATAGCCAACTTTCTCCTTTAGCGATATATTCTGCGGTTCGGAATTCATGTATCACTCCTTATAATTTAACAAAAATCCCCTATTTTAGGAGATTATCACCCCTGTCTGAAATTATTATATTATATCCTCCAAACGATTGATTAAATTTTGCTAAAAAGCAAATCCCACAGATACTCTATTTATCATATCGAACAGCTCGAATTCACTGTAGGAATAATCAATTCTAACGCCTCCAAAGCTAAATCCGATCCCAGCATTTAAACCTTCCTGGGCATATCTGAACTTATATCCAGCTCGAAGGAAAATCATATCCTTATATGCCAATTCTCCACCCACGTGATAAAGTTCCTGCCAATCACGAGGATGAACCATATCCACTCCTATATTAAAAGAATAATCGGGATATTCACCGAGGAAATCAATTAAATCAAGACCTATCCCGAGCGCAAAGGTCAAAGGCAACTCAAATCCGATCATCTCATATTTTACCCTGGGAGAAAAATTCCGCACGGACATTCCGAATGCAAAACTCTTAAAACCGGGATAAAAAAGTAGACCGAAATCATAAGACATAGTACTAACCACGTTATCTCTCATTAGCGCAGGATCTTCGGGGTCTGAACTTGCCCCCAATTGCTGCATAACATATTTAATCTGAGCTCCGACCGTAAACTTATCGGTAAATTCTCTGGCGTAAGCAATACCTACACAATAGGAGTTTACATCTATCAGACCGGTATTTACAAAATCTAATTCTGCAGTGTCGTTAATCTCCGTGCCATAAATCTCTCCGTAATCGGGTACAAGCGCACTGACTCCGAAATTTCCCCATACCCCGGCATTAAAAACCGCCGACACATAACCGTAATTAATGTCGGCAAACCATTGGGTCATACCTACTGATAAATCAAAATTATCGTCAATCTCACCTATACAGGATGGATTGTAGAAAAGAGCGTCAGCGTCCTGCCCCACCACAGTATAAGCTTCTCCCATTCCGCAAGCGCGAGCTCCGGCGCCCACATCGAGCATTTTAATACCTGCCTGAGCAACTTTATCTTGAGAGTAAGAAGTGACCGGAAAAACAAACACTATTAAAGATATAAAAATAATAAATTTCTTCATTTCTCTCGCCCCCTTATCTAATAATTATGAATTTACGGAAGACGCTTTCGCCTGTATCGTTATCCTGTATATGAGCTATATAAAGACCACTCGCCGGTCTCTGGTTGTTAACCGTAGTAGTATACGCTCCACCCTCTTCTATTATCTTCCAGAATTCGGTTCCACCACCATCATGCTCCAGAGTTTTTACCAGCTCTCCTGATTCAGTGAAAATCCTGATGGTGCATCTCTCTGTCAACCTTCGAAACGATATTTTATTCATCTCATTCTGATTCCCGGGAAAACGCTGTTTTGGATCTCTAATGTTCAAAGGATTTGGAACAACACGGCACAAGTCAAGAGTCCCTTCTACCGGGTCTAACAAGTTTGCAGGAAATGCCAAATCGGTCATCGTCATCCACATTCCACTTTCAATTCCATCAGTACCCACTGCGGTAATACAGTAGTAATAATCCAAACCCCTGAGAATATCTAAAGTATCACCATAAAGAGTGTCGGTAGGACCCACGGAATCAACCAATATCCAATCTCCTGTAACTGTTTCTCCTGCTTTCTCGTAAAGGATACCGCCGGCAGCCCGGTAGATTTTAAAACCTGCAAGGTTAGTGGGTTCATAGCCGGACTCATAACTCCAGGTTAGCCTGATCATATCGTCTCGCGACGCAACATTAAAAATCGAAGGAGGAGCAGGTGAAGTGGGAATTTCATAGTTTAGATTAAAAGCCTGTCGGGCTGTCATTCCGTTGTATAACAGAGAATCCTTGCCGGTCGAAATCACATAATCCGTGGCCATTTCATTTAATCCGCCCTCCATATACACTTCGTCTCCGAATAATTCAGCTACAGGATCTCTTTTCTCATATTCATCTCGAATTGTAGCTGAATCCATTTCGGCAAGCCACAAGAAATTACGAGCCTCGTGGTTAGCCCTTGCTTCACTTAGCAAGTAGGTGGTCTTTCGATCGACAGCACCTGCTACAATCGCAAAAACGAATCTTAAAGTATCTCCAAACCCCATATTGTAAGGACCTACGGCGAATTTCGGGGTGGTGGAGAAAGTGTAATAATCCCAATCTCTTGGTAAAATTTTCCCGCGAGAGAGTTGATACTCTCCCAGCCTATCCTGGGGCTGGTCATAATAAGTCTTCGCGCCCATTGCGGTGTAATCGTATACATTATACTCTGCACTCATATCGTAAACATTCTGACATTCTGATATCGTAGTATCTTCATAACCATGGATTCCCATCCTCATAATCCTATAAGTCTCCCTGTGATCCGCAGTATCCAGCAAATTTTCCACATCAGAACAAGCATAACCGCCTTCTATCGTGCTGTGCATACTCGGCTGAGCAGGGTCGTTACTCGCAGCAAAGTCCAGAAGAGGATACGCCTGCTGAACCTGCGTATTTTGCGGAGCAAATAAAATCACATGACCGGTCCAACCGCATCCGTCTTCAAGGTTTACGTCGCCCCCCCAATCTTTTTCACATTTGTCACCGTAAGAATCGTGAGTATGATCCGCTTTTCTTGCAAGAGCAACATAATTGATGCGGAGAGAATCGTGACCAAGAGGATAGGAAAGCCTGGTGTTATCATCCTCCGTCACTCCCGCCCAGGTACCAAAAGGATAAAGCCCTCCGTTTGGCATAGCGTCGTAATGTCTGAAGATAACAACCGAATCTAACGTTTGATCCGGCAGTTCGATATCATCGTCATGATCTGTATTGCCAGTATTCACAAATGTTAAATCCCAGAAGACTACATCATCGAGGTCCGGCTGGCTCCAGGCGAGATTCCTCTGGTAACAATCTATACCATTGGAAAGCCTCCAGTGGCATTCAAGCATAACATCGGCAGTACCCCAAACTGCGTCCGGATCCACCTCATCTCCGAGTGAACCCCATGCTGGTTCGCTATGCATTCCATTAACTATTATTTGTGGCGGAGGATAAGAAAAAATCCTTTTTATGGGAACCCCTTCCTCATCCGGGACATTGAATTGATAAGAGTTGTTAAGCAAGGTAGACGAACCAGGGCAATGTCCGGTAACATGATATGGCCAATTTTGACCTGTTGTATCTACCCAGTTTCTGCTTCCCACAAGAATACCAGCCTGGCGGAGAAATCCACCCGGGTAATAAGTATTAGTCTCCTCATCATCCCAGGCGACATTAAAGTAACCTCTTTTGTATTTACAGTGAGTCATAGGCAGATTGGTAGCGCTCTGAATACCATCATCAAAAATTCTGGCTTGCAGTTTACCCACATCAATCTTCTTCATCGTCGCCGCATATGCTATGTCTGCGGTAAACAGCAAAAGTAAGAATATAATCAACTTTCTTTTCTTCATTTTAAATAACCTCCTTTCCTAAAAAGAGAACCTTACGCCAAACTGCACGTATCTGGGATCTAAATACATCATAAAATCTCTATTCGGATTATTTATATATGGTTTTTCATCGCTTCTGAAATCTATACCAAGACGGTCCGGTTCTTCACCATCTGCAGGTGGGGTACCTATCCCCGCGCTTGCATAAGGTTCTTCTCCAAACATCTCAAGATGAAGTGATCTAATATAGTTACCTTGATCGCCATCGAAAGCCTGCGAAGAGAGTTCCTGCCAATCAAAGACATTGTGGACATCCATAAACAAAGTTAGAGCTGTTCCTGCGACCGAAATATTCTTGCTAAGACTTAAGTCCAGGTTTCTCTCGCTTTCCCACTGGAGATTGTTCTGAACCTGATATTGAACTAATCCTATTTGTCCGGGGAAAGGATTCCATGTTTCATATCTACCCGCTCTCCAGCTATATACTAAGGAAAGATTATAACCTCCTAAGAATATTCCCCAATCCAGAGGTGTTTTAAAGGTCGCTTGCGCCCTCCACACAGGTTGAGGTACGGGTTCTGTTTGTTCGGGATCATTAAACCCTGTTGTCAATTCATCTGCAGGAGTATTAAAATGATCCTCTTTACCGAAAAGTCCACTACTTGTTACTCTATAATCATAAATAACCCAGCCGGTAAAAAATCTTCCCTGCTGTTTTCGTAACTCGAGTTCAAAACCTCTTGTATCACCATATTTCAAATTCTCATAAGTTGTATATCCAAAAGACGGGTCACCCTGCTCAAGTGCATATCCTACCTCACCAAACTCATTATCCATATCCTTATAGTAACCAGTAACTCTAGCCAGGAACTGGTTGGCGATATTGCTCTCAAAACCTACTTCATAAGAAATCGTCCTCGCCATATCTATGTAAGGATTTCCCATGTATTTGATAGGCTGCGACGGCCTGCCCCAGCCGATTAAAAAGCGATTCTTGTTCGGAGCAAGGGAATAAAAATGCCCGTAATTAAAGAACAGCTTACTCTTCTCCAATATGGGGAAGGAAATCCCAACACGGGGACTCAACTTCAGGTGAGCCGGTACATCTTCCAGCAAAGAATCCTGCTCAAACAACAGATCCTTCATTCCGGCTGTATAAAAGCTGGAAAAAGGATTGTCTCTGCTTGGCCATAAGGTATTCGGGTCAGAATAATCAAACCTTAAACCTATATTTGCGAACATCCCTTCGTATTCAATCTTGTCCTGAATATAAGCGCCACCCAAAATCGGAAAAGCATCATATTGAGTAAGATAAGAGTATTGAAATGTTTCCTCTTCCCCCACTTCCGGCCATCCACTCATACCTTCATTTGTCAGATAAAGTTCATATATTCTATCATAGTTAATCTCAAGACCCGTTTTTATCTCGTTGTACTTATTTATCTGGGAAGTGAAATCAACACGGGCATTATAAGTTTGAGAGGAGGAGTGGTTAAAGGTTCCCAGCATGTGAGCCGGCCCCCATACCGTTAAATCCGTTCCGACAATACGGACAATTTCAAAATCCGGGTCAGGAAATCCATACGGAATATTATCGCCAGTATAATCAGCCAAATAGCTTCTATCCGTAATATAATTTTCCTCGGCATCAAACATTTCGCCAAACCATATCAAAACCGTATCGTTCATTCTTCTCGGAACATCATAATAGTAATTAGCCTCATTGTTACTCTTTACATAAGTCAACTTCACATCATAAAAAGTGTTCTCACTCAATGCATGCTGAACTGTTAAACCGTACATACTCGAATAAACATCAAAAGGAGTTAACGAATACAAATTCCAAACGTCCGCGATGTTTCTCGACATGAGTTTATCGCTTCCATGGGCTATTCCATTCCATGTTCCTACTGACGAAATCATATCAAAAGCGTTTCTAAGGTAAACCTGTCCGATATCCGCTACAGTGGACGAACCAACATGTTCACCTCTGGCCCACGGAGCAAGACTGTTGGTAATTCCATACCTTCCCATCGCACTAATTTTTATATTACCATTATAAAAACGAGACGTTAGTTTCAAACTCACTTGACGCTCCCTGTAATATTCTCTGCTATCGGGAAGCGGAAACGCATCATTGTGGTCACGATATGAAGTGTAAAAGGTCATATCACCCAAATACTGACTCAATATGGGAACAGGACCTCCAAAACCCGCATCCAGGGTCCAATCCGGATTATCACCGTAGCTCCCTATCCTAGGTTCGTCTTCAGGTATCGCATAAGGGGCTCTCGTAAAACCTGTCAAATCATAAACCGTATCACCATCTTCCACTGTTATATCCCATATTGGAACATACATAGAATCGTTACTGTAGATAGAAAATAGAGAATCCGGTCGGGGTAAACGGCTTTCCAGATAAAATAGAGAATCCGGGGTGCCTAAGTAATGACGATAGAGAGTGTCTCCCCTGGGGTCAATCCTTCGCCTCCAGAGCAATAGATCCCTGAGACCCTCGGGTGTTATGGGCTTACCCGCGGCGTCTGAGATATACCCACCCCAATTGGGGGCATAACAGTCTTTCCACTTGACTGTATCATAAAATGGGCTAGTTGGATCTCCCCATACTTTTTTCGGACCATACCAGCAGACACTGTCTAATCTGACAACTGTATCAAGACCAAGAGTGTCTTCAGTAAAGAAATCTACATTCCACTCTACACCCGTATCTATCTTATTACGGAAATATATTTCATTATAATAATTGTCGGGATCAAAGATGGATGGCCCATTATGTTTTTGATAATAAGGGGCAAATCTGAATTCAAAGGAACCTTCGTATTTTTCGGGAGAACCTTCCCTGGTAATTACATTTATAACACCTGCCCTGACATTCGCATATTCCGCGTTCAATCCTCCCTTTATCAAACTAACCTCTTTTATTTCGCTAATATTGGGCATCAGGATAGGTTCGTTTATTCTCTGGTCAACAAGCAACAAACCATCCGCCATCAATTTGGTATCCTCAAGACCACTACCCCTCACACTCCAACCATCTATTCCAGCCTGCAAGTTAAGGTATTGCGATACGCCCGAAATCAGCGGTACCGCTTCTATATCAGCTTTATCGGCAGTTATAGAACTCGAAGAAAGGTCAATCTTGATAATTTCTCTCTGAGCCTGGACAGTTACTCCCTCACCCCTTATAACCGTTGTCTCCAATTCGAAATCGAGAGGAGTAGTATGTCCCGATGTGACCTTAACGCCGGTCAAAGTAAGGGTTTTATAACCCATCATTCTGGCCTGAACGTTATAATCACCCGGCTCCAATCTTAATATGAAGTAATAACCATCCATATCACAGGCTGCTCCTCTATCGGTACCTTCAATTATGACATTGGCACCCGGTAAAGGCTCACCTGTTCTGGCATCCATAACGATACCTGCAATCTTTCCGGTAACCGCCGCATTCGCATCTTGAGTGAACATAAATAACGCAATAAATACAAGCGAGCCATACAAAATCCACCTAGGCAACAACTCTATTCCCCTTCCCGCCTTTTTCATGAAAACCTCCTTTCATTAGGGTTCACAAAATAAGTTAAACTGTTTGACTTAAATGCAAAAAACTCGACAAACATTCTTAACGTAAATAATTGCTTGGATTGTATATAAGGATTCACTTAATTTAAAACCTCCCGGCTAAATTTTGGACATGTAAACAGGACAGAACAAACAATAATTTAGAAATTAAAAAAACTCTATTATTCTTAATTTTTATGCGCCCTCCTTATTTCAATTAATACTAAAAAAACAAAACCCTTTCCACAGAATTTTTTTACAGAATAATTATATAAAACTTCTACGTAACGTCAATTGCTTTTTCCCGTATTTTATTGTAAGCATTTGGATGAGATTAAAACTAAAACATAGAGTCCAAAGTGTCCTAAAATCTTTCAATTTAAACAGCTTCATAAATTTTATTCTAACAGTTTTAACGGTAATTGTCAAGGGTGAAAATTTTCATCTACTTTCACAAGCCAGTTCTCTCCCGGGCGTTCTCCCAGATAATATCTCCTTGATTTTTACCGGAGTACTAATAAAAAAATGAGCGGCAGGAAAAAGCAACTCATATTGATGCATTGACAATTATAAAAATTTAAATTATTATCAAGTCGGAGAGAACCGAAATAAAACCATAACAAAAAATTAAGGAGAAGGTGGTTATGCGAATAATTAATTGCTGTCATCCACGAAGCTTCAATGCTTGGAAGGCAATTGTTTTAATAGGTTATATCTTTCCGACTGCCTGCATACCGGCACTTACGAAAAGTACAGGAGAAGGCACCGCAAGAGTCCATCCGGAGCGGATTTCCATAAATGAAGACTGGTGCTTCTATAAGTATGCTTCGTCAGCAGGAGCAGACTACCTTATTTATGATGTGCGTCCTGAGATCAAAGACAATCAGGACGACAGACCTGACGATGCCGAATCAACAGAACCGGCAGATGTCGAAGCGACCTCAATGGTTCTCAAACCCTGGATACTGCCAACCGGCAACGACTTCATCAAAGACCCTGCCAGACGTTTTGTTCGTCCCGAAGGAAATCCCGGTAGCGATTTTTCATTCGTTCAGAACGATTTCGATGACAGTTCATGGGAGATAGTAAATCTTCCCCACGACTGGGCAATCAAAGGACCTTTTTTAAAAGGCGAGGGCGCTGAAGTAGGCGGCGGCATGGGACGCCTGCCAAGTCCCGGCGTTGCCTGGTACCGGAAGAAACTCGACATTCCGGCGTCGGATTCGGGCAAATCAATCTTTCTCGATGTGGACGGTGCGATGTCTTATTCAATGGTCTGGTTAAACGGACAACTAGTCGGCGGATGGCCTTTTGGCTACGCCTCATGGAGGGTGGACCTTACGCCATATGTCGTACCGGGTGGAGAAAACCAGCTGGCAATTCGTTTGGATAATCCGCCTGAATCATCGCGCTGGTATCCCGGCGGCGGAATCTACCGCAATGTCTACCTGCTTAAAACCAATCCGGTTCATGTAGGGCACTGGGGTACTTTTGTGACCACGCGCAATGTTTCCGAAATTTCCGCCACTATCAACATGGAAGTCACTATAGACAACGACTCACAAAATGACTTAACAGTTAAAACAATCACACAGATCTTCGCCCTTGATGCAAACGGAGAAAAAACCGGCGATGCAGTTGCAGCTTTCGAATCCTTAGAAACGTCGGTTGCATCAGGAAGAAAAGTCAAGGTCGAAGGCTCTGTTATTCTCAAAAATCCAAGACTGTGGGGACCGCCGCCCACGCAGATTCCCAACCTTTACATGGCTGTAACCACACTGCGGCAGAATAACAAAATAGTCGATAAATACGAAACGCGCTTCGGGATCCGTTCGCTGCGTTTTGATCCGGACAGAGGTCTCTTAGTCAATGGTGAACACATACAGATCAAAGGCGTCAACCAGCACCATGACCTCGGCGCTCTGGGCGCTGCATTCAACACTAGAGCAGCGAAGCGGCAGCTTGAAATACTCCGCGAGATGGGCTGCAACGCAATCCGCACGGCACACAACCCGCCCGCCCCCGAGTTACTCGAGTTAACGGACCGGATGGGTTTTCTTGTAATGGACGAAGCATTCGATGTGTGGGAACGAGAAAAGACTCCGCTCGATTTTCACCTGATTTTTTCCGACTGGCACGAGCAGGATTTGCGCGCGCTCATCCGTCGAGACCGAAATCATCCTTCGGTAATTATGTGGAGCTTCGGCAATGAAATCGGCGAACAATATACCGGTGAGGAAGGTGCGGCGGTGGCGAAGC
>JAFGHJ010000046.1 GCA_016930175.1 Caldifarciminota bacterium | reverse complement strand
GGCTATATTAACCGGAGTCGGAGTGGAGATAGCCCAGACAATTGCCGATCTCGGAATCGACATGGAGGGGCTTAAGACGATGTCAACCTTGAAAGACGGATTGAGGTACGTTATTTCAAGAAAAAATATTTGAGTATAGAGAAGTTTTATTTAAGGTATAATACAGATTATTATTTTTTAAGAAATATTTATCAGGAGAAATGAGATTTTTTTCGAATTCGGAATCTGATAAAGTTTCGGTATAAAGGAGGCTTTTGTGAGTAATAACTTTAGCGTTTATTCGACCTTAAACAAAGGCAATCGTCTCATAAATAATGTTCGTATATTTAAAAGTATATCTGAGAGGTATTCAAATGAATGAAAAAGGGAAACACAGTGAAAAGAATGCTGATATCACGATAATGAATGTTCTTCTTATTGAAGACGCATCGTTTGCAGTTACTTTTATTAGGGAAACTCTTGCTTATTGTGAGGAAGCCGAATTAGTCAAAGATACTAAATTTGCGTTAACTAATGTAGAAACTCTGGGAGAGGCTCTTAAATGTATTTCTGAACATGAATTTGATCTTATATTGCTTGACCTTAATCTGCCGGATAGTAAAGAATTAGCTACTCTGGATAGTATAAGGAAGAATGCTCATAATGTCCCGGTTGTCGTGATAACTGCATTAAGTGATGAAGGTTTGGCTCTTGAAGCAATGAAAAGAGGGGCAGAGGGGTTCCTTGTTAAGGGGCAGATGGGTGTCAATGCGCTTTTGCAGGCGATATTCTTTGCGGTTGAGCGGCATCAAATCTTAATGAAGTTGGAAGAGAAAATTCGGGAACTTGAAAGGAGTAAATCAAGGTTTAAAAACATAATAGAGAGAATTCATTTTGCTGTGGTAGTTGTAGACAGGAAGGGTATAGTACAGTTTGCAAATAGCTCTTCACAAAATTTCCTGGAAGCCGTCCCTGAGGATCTTATAGGTGAGAAATTCGAATTTCCTTTAGAGGTTGGACAACTAAAAGAAATCGAAGTACGGAGTAAAGGAAAAGAGAAAAAACGGGCAGAGATGAGAGTTACCGAAACCGAGTGGGAGGGTGACGGAGCGTATCTGGTTATGATGCGTAATATTAAAGATTGAATAAGAAAAAGTTAAGTCATTAGAAGGTGCCGGCAATTATGGAGGAGAAAAGTTTATCTGATTTGTCTATTCATATTTCAGAGGGATGTCTTGTGGTTCCGATTCAGGGAGAGATTGATGATGAAAGAATGAGTAAAATACAATGTCAAATTTTAAAAGGAGTCGAAGACAGTAAAGTAAAGGGAGTAGTAATTGATCTTTCCGGGGTTCGAATAATTGAGCCTTACCATGCCGGTATTATCGATAAAACAGCAAAAATGATTTCTTTGTTGGGAGCTAAAACTGTGTTAACGGGTATAAAACCCGGAGTTGCTATTGCTCTTACGGATTCCAATTTCGATTTTAAAGAGATATATGAAACTGCAGGAACTTTTGAAGAGGGAGTTAAAAAACTTCAGCCTTTAGTTAGAGTCGAGGAAAAATCGGAAGAAGCGGAAGAAGAAGTTGAAAAAAATGAGGTTATAGAAGAAGTTGATACCGGGGAAGAAACCGGAGATGGTGAAGATGGGAATGTTGAAGATGAAGAAGACTTTCTTGCGGAACAAGATGAGAAGGATATTGATTAATGGTTCAACTCGGTAAAGTTTCTTTAAAGGATAAAACTTACCTTGTAGAGAAAAGAAACAAGGTGCTCGAGTTGGCAACCGATCTTGGATTTGGTGAAGTCACTGCTACGAGATTAACGACTGCTGCTTCCGAAGTAATACGAAAGGTAGCTGGGATAGAAGAAAAATGTGGTTTGGAATTTTTTATAGATCAGAGAAAAGAAAGATTTGGTTTGTTGATTCGTTTCTTTTCTGGTAATGATATTTCTGAAAACTCTAAAATTCTGGACGGAATATTTGACGAAATCGATTATTATAACCTTGGAAATGGTTTAAACGCTCTGGATGCGTTTAAATTCATCGCAGATTACGATTTTAAACCAACCGAATATTTCATTAATTATGAACAAGAAAAAATATCGAGACTTACGCGGGATGAGCTTTATGAAGAACTCAAGAAATCATATGTAAAACTTAAAGAAGAAATTAAGGCTCATAAAAAAACTGAAGATGAACTGCAAAAAGCAAAAGTTGAAGCCGAAAGAGCAAATGAGGCTAAGAGCGAATTTCTGGCTACAATGAGTCATGAGATACGAACACCTATGAATGCAATTGTTGGTATGGCGGAACTTCTTTCCGATACGCCTCTCTCCAAAGAACAGAAAGGTTTTGTGAAAACTTTAGAGAAAGCTGGAGATACTTTGCTTTCTTTGATAAATGATATACTGGATCTCTCGAAAATAGAAGCGGGTGACGTGGAGTTTGAGAAAACGAATTTTGATCTCGGAGAATTAATTGAAGGGACCTGTGATGTTATGGCGGTTCGCGCTCGCAAAAAGAATATAGAATTTTTGAGCAGAATAGAACCTAATGTTCCGGTGAATCTAATCGGAGATCCCTCAAGACTCAGACAGGTACTCGTTAACCTTATTGGAAATGCGATAAAATTTACCGATGAAGGCGAAATTGTTCTCAATGTCAATCTTTTACATGAGGAGGATCCTGAGTACATTGAACCGAAAGAAGAGAATAGCGTGTACTTGCTTTTCTTTGTAAAAGATACAGGTATCGGGATACCGAAGGATAAGCAAGATAAAGTTTTTGAAACCTTTAAGCAAGCCGATTCTTCAACCACCAGAAAATATGGGGGGACGGGTTTGGGTTTAAGTATTTCTAAAAGAATTACGTTATTGATGGGTGGTAAGATGTGGGTCGAAAGTGAATTAGGAAGAGGGAGTAAATTTTGTTTCACTGCACCGTTTGGACTCCAGGAAAAAAAGGGTAGGGAGACCTTTGTTAAACCCGGAGAAATAGATGTCGAAGGTATGTCGACTTTAATTGTGGATGATAATGCAACGAACAGATTGATTTTAAGGGAAATTCTCTCGGTGTGGGATGCAAAAATAACAGAAGCTGAAGGTGGCAAAGAAGCTATTTCCATAATTAAGTCGGCTTATTCAAAAAATAAACCGTTTGATCTGGTTCTTCTCGATTATCGTATGCCCGAGGTTGACGGTATAGGAGTCGCGAAGTTTTTAAGAGAACAAAAGAATTCTGATGCGACTACAATTATAATTTTATCTTCCGATTATAAACCGAACGATTTGAAACAGATAGATAGGTACGGAATTGGGGCATATCTCTTGAAACCTGTTAAAAGAAAAGAATTAAAGAATGCTATCCTGACTACACTTGGTTTATGGAAAGCTCAAATAAAAAAGGAAAAATTAGAAGAAAGAAAGAAAACCGCAGTCTCAATACCTCATCTTAAAATATTACTTGTTGAAGATAATACCGACAACCGTTTACTTATCGAGGCGTTCCTAAAGAAATTTCCGGTAGAAATAGATGCGGCAGAGAATGGTCAGATAGCAGTGGATAAATTTAAAGATAATAAATATGATATTGTTTTGATGGATATGCAGATGCCGGTAATGGACGGGTTTACAGCTACAAAAACTATTAGAGACTGGGAAAAGAAAAACCACAGGAGCGAGACGCCCATTTTGGCTTTGACTGCTTACGCCATGAAGGAAGATAGAAATAAAACGATGGGCGTTGGTTGCAGTGATTATCTTACAAAGCCCGTAAAAAAAGAAAGACTTTTAGATGCGCTCCGGAGATTAACGGTAAAATAGATTTTAGGTTTTAGATTTTAGTTCGTCGTGCCTAGTTCTTAGTTCGTAGACAATTAGTGTTTCGGGTTTAGTGTTACGAGTTTCGAGTAAAAAAACAGTCCAACGGACTAACTGACCAACAGACTAACGGTTAAAATCTCTGTGTTCTCTGTGGTAAATTTTTTTATGGGTGAGAGGGGGGCTCCTTGACTTTTTTCTTAAGCGTTTTATCTTCACTTTATGGATAGTGATCAAAAATATTACGCTGATTTTCACATTCACTCCAAATATTCGATGGCGACCAGTAAGCAAATGGAACTTCCTTTTATTGCGAAAGAAGCAAAGGCAAAGGGTATTAATCTTGTTGGTACCGGCGATTTTACAAACCCTGGCTGGCTTTATCTTCTGGAGGAAGCATTAAAAGAAACCCAGAGGGAAGGCATTTATAGGTTTGAAGAAGTTGATTTCATTTTGACTTCTGAAGTATGCAATATATATAATGAGGGAGGACAGACAAAGAAAATACATTCACTTATAATGCTGCCGAATTTTGAAATGGTCAGGAGTTTTAATAAAAGTGTCAGGAAATTCGGCAAGTTAGAAGCCGATGGGAGACCAATTCTTTCTTTTTCTTTGCGTGACCTTGCGGAAAGCCTTTTTTCTGTATATGAAGATGCGATTTTGATTCCAGCTCATCTCTGGACGCCCTGGTTTGGCCTTTTTGGTTCTCAGTCAGGATTTGATTCTATAGAAGAAGCATTTGGAAATTACAGAGAAAAAATTTACGCTGTAGAAACCGGACTTTCTTCTGATCCTCCCATGAACTGGCTTTTATCTTCTCTTGATAATATAACACTGATCTCAAATTCGGATGCGCATTCACCCGCTAACATAGGAAGAGAAGCTAACTGTTTTAAAGAAGAAATCGATTATTCGTCACTTTTGAATATTTTAAAAAATCAGGATACAAATATTTTCGATTATACAGTGGAGTTTTTCCCACAGGAAGGCAAGTACCATTATGACGGACACAGAAAATGTAACGTGACTTTTCACCCTTATGATTCAAAGAAACATAATAACATATGCCCGGAGTGCGGCAGGCCCCTGACCCTTGGTGTGCTGCATCGTGTTTATGACCTTGCGGATAGAGACAAAGCTAAAAGCGAAGGAAGAGTGGGTTATAAGAGACTTGTTCCTTTACGAGAAATAATTGCTGATTCTTTAAGGGTAGGAAGTAAGACGCGGGCTGTAGAAGAGTCATATATAAAACTAACAACTTATTTCGGTAATGAATTTAGAATATTGCTTGATTTGCCGGAAAAGATTTTGCTTTCTTGCGCTGAAGAGAAAATAGCTCGATCGGTTATAAAAGTCAGAAATGAAAATGTGGAGATAAAACCAGGTTACGACGGTGTATACGGTCAGATTTTGATTCCGGAAGAAAATCCTGCTAAAGTGGTAACACAGCAGTCTCTTTTCTGATGAAAAGAATATTTGCTCCCTGGCGGTATAAATACATTAGTAATCCAAATTCCGAGGGCTGTATTTTCTGTAACGCCGCCTCGTCTAATGACGACAGGAAATCAGGAGTTCTGTTTCGCGGGAAATTTACTTTTGTTATAATGAATAAATATCCATATAATAACGGACATATAATGATAGCACCTTACAATCATACAGGGGATTTTGAAGAATTGAGCGATAAAGAGATGCTTGAGATGTCTACTCTCATTCAGGAATGGCAGAGGGTTATAAAAAAAGCCATGAAGCCGGAGGGTTTTAATATCGGTATGAATCTCGGTAGAATTGCGGGCGCCGGTTTCGAAAATCATCTCCACTATCATCTTGTTCCCAGATGGAGCGGAGACACGAACTTTATGCCTATAATTGGTCAGACCAAAGTTGTGCCTATATCTATCGACGATGCATATGACCTTTTGCTTGAGGTTTATAAAGAAAAATTTGTTGATTAAGAGATAAAAAAAACAAAGGTGTAGAATAAAAAAATTATAAAAATAAAAAAAGGTGCTTGACAATTATGGGTTTTTTATTATCATTAAACAAAAAAGGAGGCAAGGATGCGTTATTTGAAACTATTTTTACCTGTACTGTTGATTGTTGTTTTGTTGATCGGTTGCGGCGGCGCACCAGTAGTAGAGGAAGAGCCAATAGAGGAGCCGGTAGTTGTCGAAGAAGATACAACTGAAGTAGTCGAGCCTGAAAGGCCCGAGCTAGTATTGGACAGGATATTCTTTGACTTTGATAAATCCGATATTAGGCCTGATGCCGCGGCGATTTTAGACGCGAACAGCGAGATGCTTGAGTTATATCCGGAAGTAAATGTGGTTATTGAGGGTCATTGTTGTAGAATAGGTACTTCTGAATATAATATGGCTCTTGGTGAGAGAAGAGCAAAAGCGGCTGTTGATTATCTTGTAGGACTTGGTATTCCTGCCGCGCAATTATCAACAGTAAGCTACGGGGAAGAAAGACCTCTCGATCCGGAAAACCTGGAAAAGAACCGTCGCTGCGAGTTTGTAGCAGAGTAAAAACAGCTCCATTAGTTAAACAAACAAAATATGACTAAGCAACTTAGATTGCTTTTTGGTGTGGTATTTTTATCTCTGATATTTGGAGGTTGTTTCAAACCAAAGCACTTTGAGAGTTATTACTGGCAGCTGGATAGTCTAAAATATTATACCAAAAAGCAATCTAAAGAGATTGCTCAGCTCAGGGTAGATTTATATACAAAATCGGCTGAGATAGCTGAGAAGATAGAAATGCTCAATACCCGATTGAGCGAGTCCGAAACACAATTAACTCAAATAAATGAAAAATTAGTAAAGGGAAGAAAGCCGGATGCCGATTCCGGTGAAGTCTCTTCTCTTAGTCCTGAAGCGCGTATGATATATGAATCGGCTTATCTGAATTATGTTAAAGGCAATTATAATGAATCTATCGATGGTTTCAAATCTTACATCAAAATTGCTCCGGAGTCCGCACTTTCTGACAATGCTCTTTACTGGATTGGAGAATGCTACTATGCAATGGGTAAAAGACAGGATGCGGTTAATACCTTCAATGAATTGATAAATAAATATCCCCAAAGCAATAAAAAGCCAACCGCAATATTTAAAACCGGTATCATATATGAGGAGGCTAATGAAATAAAGATTGCAAGAATGTATTTCGACAGGGTGATAAAAGAATATCCTAATTCACCCGAAGCAGTGCTTGCAGGTAACAGGTTAAGTCAATGAATATATTTAGAATCTTTTTTGAGTCCGGAATTGCAGTTCAAATTATAATGGTTATTCTGGTGTTTTTTTCCATCTGGTCCTGGGCAATTTTCTTCAAAAAAATATTTGATTTGAGGTCTATTAAAAGAAAGGCGCAGGAATTCTTACAAAATTTCAGGTTTCATAGCGATATCGAAAAAATGTATAATCTTGGATATGTGTTAAGCAATAATATTTACGGAAGGATATTAAAGAGCGGACTCGACGAGTTTAAATTTCTAAAGGCAAATGCTGGTGACAAGGCGCTGGGAATAGCTGATAATATAAAGCTTGCAATGGACAGGTCGAAAGCAGCAGAAATAGAGAACTTAGAGAATGGTTTACCTGTTTTGGGAACGATTGTCGCAGCAAGCCCTTTTTTGGGACTTTTAGGAACTGTATGGGGAATTATGGAGGCTTTCCTGGAGATAAGAGCCAGGGGGTCAGCCCATATAATGGTTGTTGCGCCCGGTATTACCGACGCTCTTATTTCTACTGTTTATGGACTCCTTGTCGCAATCCCGTCATTAGTTTTCAATAACCTTTTACGCAGTAGAATAATCAACTTAGAATCACAGCTCGACAATTTCATCAGTGAGGCATTTGCAAATCTTAAAAGGGGATTGGTTGAAAAAGAATAAAGACAGGGGGCTTATTCAAGATTTGAACATAACTAATCTTGTGGATGTCGCGTTGACGATCCTCGTAGTTTTTATTATTACCGCTCCGATGATGACACCCGGAATAGATGTATCTTTACCTAAGACAGATGCTTCATTACCGCATGACGAAGAGGGAATTACTGTAACAATCAAAAGTAATAAAACTTTATTCATCGAGGACGAGAAAATCGACTCGGAAAAGTTTGAATCGAGATTAAAAGATATCTTGACGAGTAAACCACCGGGTATAACCGTTTATCTTCGCTCTGACAAAAACATAGATTATGGTTTTGTGGTTGAAATTGTAGGTAAAATGAGAAAGGCAGGTGTAAAGGAACTGGGGCTGGTCGCAGAATTTTCATCCGGAAAATGAACCGTTTTTATTTGTTTTCATTTTTGCTTCATACCGTATTGTTCTCTACTCTTGGAATTAGCACAAGAAATAGTTTCACAAAAATACCCCAAATCGAGATTTACAAGGTAAGTATTGCACCCCTTCCACAGCCTAAAGTTTCCGGAAAAGCAATCAACAGGCCTGAAACTAAGGTGAAGAAAAATTTAGAGAAATCGGCACCGAAGAAAGAAAATAAGAGTAAGAGCTCTTCCTGGAAAAAATTGCCCGACGGTTTACCCGATATCAGACCCGAAATTTATACGGGGAGTGGTAGGGGATTCAATTATTCTTATTATTTGAATATTCTTTTGAACAAAATTGCTCAAAATTGGAACAATCCGTACAGAAACAAAGATGTGATTTTAAAAAGTATCGTATATTTTGAGGTCGGAGAAGACGGTTTAATCACGAATATCCGTATCGAAGACGATTCCGGCGATGAGGTTTATAATGAATCAACACTTCGGGCTGTAGCTCTAACCAAAAAATTACCGCCTTTGCCCCAGGAATTTTCTGATGATTATTTAAAGGTGCATCTGGAATTTTTAACTGCCCGATGAAAAGTTTTTTACCAATCAATAAATTTACTTTTTTAAAAGTACTATTTTTTCTTGCTGTACCTTCGATGATTTTCTGTCAGGATGTTTTCCTGAGGCTTACTGACTACGCGGGAGGTAAAATTAATCTTGTAGTTGATTCCCTCGATATCCAGGGTACTCCTAAATTTATAAGACACGTAAAAAGCGTCGATAAGATAATAAAATATGACCTGGATTATTCGTTGTATTTTGCCCTTTATTCAGATACTGCTGTTTTTACCGGTGATGACGCAAAAAGCGGTGTATTACTTAAAATGTCGGCTGTGGAACCGAATTTGACGGTTGTTTTGCAGGATTTCAGGTCCAAAGAAAAAATCGGTGAATTTATTTTTCCGCTTTCCGGTAATTTAAGGGAGTTAGCTCATGAAATTTCGGATTATATTATTGAGATGCTAACGGGAGAAAAAGGGATTACTTCAACAAAAATTGTTTTTTCCTACCTTAAGAACGGGAAAAAGGAATTGGCTTTAATTGACTATGACGGTTATAACTTTACACCTCTTACGAAAAACGGCAATTTCAATCTTT
This sequence comes from Caldifarciminota bacterium, assembly GCA_016930175.1. Lineage (GTDB taxonomy): Bacteria > Hydrothermota > UBA3072 > UBA3072 > UBA3072 > JAFGHJ01. The sequence continues at coordinate 97,209 of JAFGHJ010000046.1, read as the reverse complement.
TTCCCTGTTGGGGTTCTGACGGCAAAAGAATATTGTATTCGAACTATGGTGGTGACCGTCTTCTTCTCAATCTCTTCGATCTTACAACAAACGATTCCAGAGCGATATTTTCTTACCAGGGGTTAAATTTTGCTCCGGATTACTCTCCGGATGGTACGAAAATTGCCCTTACAATGTCCAAAGATGGTAATTCCGAGATTTACCTCTTAGACCTGGAAAAAAAGAAATTAAACCGTCTCACTCATAACTGGGCAGTTGATTGTTCACCGGTTTTTTCGCCAAATGGTAGGGAAATCGCTTTTGTCTCCGACCGCAGCGGTATGCCACAGATTTATATTATGGACATTTATGGCGGTAATCTCCGCAGACTGACTTTTCATGGAGATTATAATACCTCACCGGCCTGGTCGCCGAAGGGAAGTATGATTGCGTATGTTTCACGTCAATCCGATTATTCCCAGCAAATATGTGTGACCGATCCGAGTGATTTTGAGCCTATCCAACTGACTTATTACGGCAATAACGAAGAGCCATCCTGGTCGCCTGATGGATTACATATAGTGTTTATCTCCAACCGTACCTATAGGTATGAAATCTGGACGATGAATTGGGATGGCACAAGACAGAGAAAACTCACCCGTAATCTTATAGCTTTTGCTCCCGATTGGTCCCCCTATTTAGAATAAAATAATAGGACGCAGATAAACGCAGATTTAACAGGATTTTTTTATTGTTTAAGACCCAACCCACACACCAAATTTATTTACACAAAGACACAGAGAACACAAAGTAACAACAAAAATATAATTTGTTTTTTAAAACCACACATCCCCTAAAAAAAAGAAACAACAAATCACACAAATAGCACAAATAATTTTTTAACCTCCTAATCTCCCAACAATAAGCCGACCAAGGACTTATACGAATAAGCACGGATTACGTTTTTGTAATAATAAAAAACCCTGCTCGGGAGTGAGCAGGGTTTTTTATTACGAGTGAATTAACTTACACTCGAATTTAATATAAGTTGATCGTGGCTGAAAGCTTCAAAGATCTTAGCCAATCTGTGGATAGAAGTTCTACGCCGCTAAGATCAAACATACCCAAAAGATCAATTGATAAGTTCTTTGAAGGTTTCCAACCGAGACCGTATGTATAGTTTACGTCCTGGTAGGTTGAAGAAGAAGTATATTCTCCGTCCGGATCAGCCATGCTGGTGTCAAAAGTTCTAGTCCGGGCACCGGTACCGTCTGTTACTACTCTCTCGTATAGATGTACTGAATCGACTGCGTAAGCTTCGGTCATTTCCATTGTTGAACCGACTGACACAGCTCCGAGTCTCAGGAACCAGTCTTTGTTTTTACCGAAATTTACTTCAATTCCGGCCGGTATAGCGATTCTGTTACCGCTCATCTTACGGGTATAGGTTGCGTCCCAGCCACCCGTTGCCACAATTGTGTAATCATCTGCGTCTATTACAAGATTGTCATCATCGTTGAATGAGGAATTTATTTCTTCTGTATAGGCTCTATCTTCTTCTAAAGTAGCCGAGAAAGTGTTAACCATGCAGCCCAGTCCAAAGCGTACATTTTCGCTAATCTGCCATTCGATTCTGCCGTTTAAACCCATTGCATTACCGGAAACGGATATGGGAGCGGTGAGATTTTCTGTATAGTTAGTGTCAAGAACTTCTACTTGGTTTGAAATCCATTCTTCCTGGCGGATATAATGAGAGTTTTCCTCATAGTTGTTGTCTCCGCCTCCGGTGATTAAGGCATAATTACCGCCGACTTCCCATAAAAGTCCTGTTTTCTTATTTAAGTCGCTGAGTCGACCATTAATGCCAATTATGTTTGCATTGGCTGAATATTTACCGGCAAAGTCAACGCTGTCAAGAGTCTCAAAAGTAGTAGCTATATCGTCAGGGTCATTATTCTGCCATCTGTAGTTGAACTCGTTTTCTTCGATCGTTTCTCCGCTTGTTGCGAAGAAAACATCTCCTCTAAAATCCCAGGTTCTGAAGGGCGAAGAATATGATAGCGCGTAAGTGGTTACAGGTGCTTGTCCTTTTCCGCTTGCATTTCCGAATTCGTCCCAGAGTACATTTGTAACGAGTGAAGGAGTAAGGTCTTGTGCAATGTAATGAGCAGAATCTTCTTCTTCTGCGCTTTCTGTATATCCGGAACGTTTGTATGTGAGAGCTACCTCTCTGCCTCTGCTCATAATTTTACCGATGTTAAGCAGGATACTGTTTCCGGTTGCCTGTTCTTTTCCATACTCATTATTGTGAGTGATGCTCCTGTAATCCCACTCTTCATCTGAATTAAAATCCTCTAGGTAAGTTGAATCCAGTAAGTATTCCATGGAGTTGGTCTGGTTTGTGTTGCCGTAAAATGCAGTTACTTTTAATCCTTTATAGAAGATTGGGGTTGTACCACCGATTAGAACTGTTTCTTCGGAGTACATATTGTCACCCTGGCGTTCTCCGCCCGATACAAGGTTGCTCAGGTTTGTATATATGCGAGCACCTTCTACTGCGAAAATATCGGTTCCGTCTATACCATTGTCAAGATCGTCTTCAATAGTCTGAGTGGCTTGATGCCTAAATGATTCGAGATTTAGATAATCGGTTGCTATAGGTATCCACACTTGTGCTGCTACTCCCTGGACGAGAAACAAAGCACACAACAATACTACTAACTTTTTCATAAGACCTCCTTATGAGTTTTGTTTTTTTTCTATACTGCTAATGCATTATTTTGTAGCAAAAATTTATCCGTCTTGTTTAGTTACCAATGAAAATAAGTAATTTTTTAGATTTGTCAATACTTTTTACATTTTTAATTGGGGTTTGTCTTTCAAAGAGAACTGCAATGTTTTTAAAATAGTGAAATAAATTCTAATGAGGGGTTGACAAATGGGGTTTGTCGTATATCATATAAAATAATTAGTGATTCAAATCACAAAATCTAAAGATAAAGGAAAGAATGAATATTTACTTTTTAGATGATTCAAAATTAAGTGGTCTGATGCGTATTCTGTTAGGATATGGCAGGGTATTTGCCTCTACGGAGAGAGAGGTTGCTTCGAACAGAAACTCCCAATCCGGTATATTTGTGCGCGAGCTAACTAAGGAGTATTTGAACAGTTATCGTATTCCCGGATTCAGAGCCTTCGATAATTTTAAATCATTTGTTCTGCCGGCAAGAGCAAAAGTCGCGGATTATCCTGATGAGAAGTGGATTGATATAAAAAAAGGGAAAGATAAAACCATCCTTGTCGGGCTTAAGGCGTGTGATCTCGCTTCTTTTGCCATTCTTGATAAAGTTTTTCTTGATGATGCCGATTTTGTTGATCCATTCTATAAAAAAAGAAGGGAGTCTTTGATTCTGGTGTCTTCGGATTGTACGTATTCGAGTGATAATTGTTTCTGTAATCTTTTGGGTAATTATCCTTATGCTCTTAAAGGTTTTGATATAAATCTTTCGGAAATTGATGGAGGATATTTAATAGAGAGTGGAAGCTCTTTAGGAAATAAAGTTTTAGAAGGATTATCACTTCCGGATGCAAAAGAGAACCAAATTTCGGAGAGAGATAAAAAAAGGAAGAAAGTACTGGAAAAATTGCAAAAAACCAATTCTGAATTTGAAAAAGCGTTTTCCGGACCCGATATTCTTGTTTCGGGTGCTTTCGATTCGGATGCAGGATGGGATCTTGGCAGCACTTGTGTTTCCTGCAGTGCCTGTACGAATGTTTGCCCTGTTTGTTATTGCTTCACGCTTTTTGATAGGGAAGGCAAGAAAAAAGAGCAATATGAAAGATATATGGTATGGGATTCATGCCAGTTTAAGGGATTCTCTCAGATGGCGGGGGGGATGAATCCGCGTTTTTCGAAAATGGACCAGTTTAAAAATAGATATTATCATAAATTCTTTCGATTTTTTAAAAGGTACAATATTTATAAATGCACCGGATGCGGTAGATGTATCGATAATTGTCTAGGGGATATCGATATGAGAGAAGTCCTCTCCGGCGCTTATGCTTATTCTGGGAAGAATAAATAATATGGAAAACATATATTATCCCAGGCAGGCAACCTTAAAAAATATTAAGGAAGAAACTCCGACGATAAAAACCTATCGATTTAAACTGGATAAAAAATTGAAGTTTAAAGCCGGTCAGTTTATGCAGCTTACAGTTCCGGGTATAGGTGAGGCACCCTTTACGCCTTCTTCTGCTCCCGGTGATGTTGGTGAAATGGAAATAACCATTATGAAAACCGGTAAAGTAACCGATAAGCTGCACGATGAGGTAAAGGTCGGAGATACGATTGCTCTTCGTGGGCCTTTTGGTAAAGGTTATCCTATGGATAAATTTGATGGAAAAGAGGTGCTTGTCGTAGGCGGTGGCGTGGGTCTTGCACCTCTGCGGGCTCTTATTTACGCTTTATTCGATAAAATAGAAAAGATAAAAAAAATTCACATTTGTTACGGAGCCAAGAGTCCTGCCGATCAGTGTTTTAAAGATGAGTATAAGGAATGGGAAAGCAGAAAAAAAGTTTCTGTAAATCTTACAATCGATAAGCCCCATCCTGATTGGAAGGGCAGAGTGGGTCTTGTAACCTGCCTTCTCGAAAAAGATTATTTGAAGAAAATGAACGCCGATATCGCGAATTCATATGTTGTTTCTTGCGGTCCGGAAGTGATGTTAAAGTTTGTTACATTTAAGCTGCTTGATGTTGGTTTCAAACCGGAACAGATTTATCTCTCAATGAACAGAAGGATGAGCTGTGGTGTCGGCAAATGCGCACGCTGCAATATCGGACCTTATTATCTTTGCAAAGATGGACCTGATATGTGTTATGCGGATATAAAGGATTATCCAAATGTCTTCGGTTGAGGAATATAGAACAAAATGTACATTCTGCTCTGTTCAGGATGATATAATTCTGAAGAGAAAATCCTCGAAATCGGCATTTTTCGAAAAAGGTTCTCTGTTTAAACTTTATTATGACGAGAAAAGCGGAAGAGGTTTGTGCCCCAGGGGCAACTTTACGCTTGACCTTTTAAATTCTCCCTATCGACTTAAAAAGTCAGAGCTCTTCGGAGAAGAATGTTCTATCGAAGAAGCAATAAAAGGCGCTATTCCGGAAATAAAAAGAATTATTGAGAAAAAAAACAATATTGCAATTTTGATGAGTGGCAATCATACGCTGGAGGAAGCTTATCTGGCAAAAACGCTTTCCGGCGAGTTGAATACGGAACTTCTGGGTATCTTTCCTTTTGAGGATGAGGCATTATTATCTGTTAAAAATAAATTTTCTTTTAATAGTTTAAGTGAATCAGATCTTGTCGTTTGTGTTGGGGATGTATTTTCTCTTTCTCCCACTCTTGCAAAGCCGATCCTCGATGCTCGTAATAAGAAGAGGGGCAATCGTTTGATTTCTCTGGATATTACCGGTGGCAGAGTTTCGCTTTTCGCGGAGCATTTTAATGTTGAAGTAGGTCATATGTCTTATTTTCTGTCGCTTCTTTTAAACTATCTCGAAGGTAAAAGTAAATTGAAGCCAGATGAGATTTTTTCTGGTATTTCCGGAGCGAAAATAAAAGATTTGGCAGAAGCACTTATTAAATCGGAGAACGGACAGATACTATTTTCCAATATTTATGGACACTTTGCTAACCCGTATTCTATTGTCAGCAAACTTTCCGGAATTTCAGAAATAACTGAAAACAGATTTGCTGCTATACCTGTGGGACAAAATTCACTTGGTGTAGGTAGAGTAATAGGGAATTTTAATAACAAAAAAATTATTGATGCCTTGAAGGTAAAGAAGATAGAAGGTCTTATTGTTCTTGGTGGAAACCCTTTTGAGTTTATTCCGAACTTTAAGGATATATTCGAGTATTTGAATTTCGTTCTCTCTACCGCTTTCTTTAAGGGTTCGAATTCGTCCGAGTGTATTATCCCTTCAGCTTTTTCTTTTGAAAAGAAAGGTTCTTTTATTTCGTTGGAAGAAAAAATTGTAAATTTAGGCGAGCCCGTCCCCCCTGTTGGTGACGCAGTTTCCGATGGAGATTTTATTAGTGATCTACTGTATTATTTAACCGGCTCCGAAACTAAAGCGCGGGTTTCGGTTCCGAAAGTACTTCCTTTTGTTGAGGAAACAGATAGTAAAAAGTCTTCTCCTGTAATTAACAAAAAATATCCTTTTACTGCTGTCGGAATTGGACTTCCTTTCCATCACGATAGGGGAGAGATAACTAGAAGAGTAAAATGGAATGAGCAAAAAAACGAACCTTATGTTTTTATTAATCCCGATATAGTTAAAGAACTTTCGCTAGGAGATAAAGTTGCTATTGAAACGCCTAATGGCTCTTCTGTTTTTAGAATAGGGACTTGCAGTGATTTGCCTTTTGATATACCCAGGGATATAATAGCCGTACCGGTACATTTTCCCGAGAGCGCGCAGCTCTTCTTGTGCAGTTCTGATTCTGATGGTATAATATCTCCGGGAGCAGAGAAAGCGAGAATAGTGAAATGAAAAATCGAAAAGCGAAAAGAGAAAAAAGAGTCGTCCTCAATGTAGACAGGTGTATTTCCTGTCACGCATGTGACGTTGCCTGTTATGAAAGTCATTCGGAAAAATTCTGCCTTTCACGCTCGAATTTCGATATAACGGTAGATTTACCGCTTCATTGTAAGCATTGTACAGATGCTTCGTGTGTTGCAGTTTGTCCTGTTGAGGCTCTTGAGAAAAGGGAAGACGGTCTGGTATATCATAATAATTTTAGATGTATCGGTTGTCTCTCCTGTACGATTGCCTGTCCTTTTGGTGTGCTAACGGCTAAAAGAGTACGTCATATTGTTTCCAAGTGCGATCTTTGTTATGATATGCTACAAGAAGGGAAAGACCCTCGATGTGTGCAGACCTGTACGAGCGGGGCGCTATCATTTGAAGAAATAACTTACGAGGAGGAGGTCGAGAGAGACCGCGTGGATGCTCGTATTAAGGCAAGACCATGGAGAAGATTATGAAATTGTTATTTTATTATCTTATTTTTCCTGGTTTTATATTCGCTTCCGTAATCGGGCTTTTGACGGTCTGGCTCGACAGGAAAGTTTCCGCCAGAGTTCAGTGGAGGCAGGGTCCTCCATGGTATCAGGGATTTGCGGATATAGGTAAGTTACTTTATAAGGAAGTTATAATACCCGAGGAGGCTTTCGGGTCGGGATTCATAGCTGCTCCTCTATTTGGACTTGCTTCGGTTGTTCTTGCGGTTACAATTCTTTGTGTTTCTTTCTTTAGTATGAGTGAAGGATTTATCGGAGATATAATAGTCGTATGGTACCTGTTTGCTATACCTGCAATAGCTCTTATTTATATAGGTTCAACTTCCGGTAATCCTTTAAGTTCAGTAGGTGTGTCAAGGGAGATAAAACTGCTTTTATCGTATGATTTGCCGATGATTATAATAATTGTGATGATGGCTTCCAAAGCCGGTAGTTTTTCTATTCAGTCTATAATGGATTGGCAGAGAATTAACGGTTCAAATATATCTAACTGGTATGGTATCATATCTTTTGCCGTAGCTATATTCTGTATTCAGGCAAAACTCGGTAGAGTCCCTTTTGATTTGCCTGAAGCGGAAACCGAGCTCGGTTCAGGAATCTTGATGGAGCTTTCAGGAGGGGTACTCGCAGCATATGAATTAAGTAAAGCCATAATGCTTTTTGGTTTACCCATGTTTTTAATTATACTTTTCTGGGGTAAGGGAATTATTGGTGGTATTTTGTTGTATTTGTTAATAATGGTATTGCTTATATTGATTAAAAACACTAACCCCAGGGTTAGAATCGACCATGCTATGAAATATTTTTGGGGTTGGATGAGCGGAGCCGCGATTTTAGCGGGAATTCTTGCTTATTTCGGAGTTTAGATGGATATTCTGAAGAAATCTTTCAAAAAGTCTATATGGGTTTTTCATTTATCGACGGCTGCCTGTAATAACTGTGATATTGAAGTTTTAGAACTTCTTACACCCCGATATGACGTCGAGCGATTTGGTATTAAATTGGTCGGAAGTCCGAGGCACGCGGATGCTTTGCTTGTTTGCGGTTCTGTAAACGCTCACGCGAAACCAAGACTTCTTGAAGTTTACCGTCAGACGCCTAAGCCCTGCCTCGTTGTAGCTTTTGGTTCCTGCGGATGTTCTTCCGGCATATTCAGAGATAGCTACTCGATTGTCGGACCGCTTGATAAAGTTTTAAAAGAAGAAGACCCGGACGTTAAAATTGTCTATATCCCGGGATGTCCTCCCAAACCGGAAGCAATGATAGAAGGCATAGTTATGGGACTGGGGGCTATCTGATGAGTAAGGAAATTATGAAAGACTTAAAAAAGAAATTAGGAAAGAAAATAACCGATATGGCGCAACCCAGGGAGAAGAGAATATATATAAGAGTAGAACCGGATAAGACTCCCGAAGTCGTGGAGTTTTTATTCTTAAAATATAAATGTAAATTTTGTACGGCTACCGGTATAGATATGAGAGAGGGTATAGAAATAATTTATCATCTTGCTAGAGAAGATAAAAATATGGTTATCAACGTTAAAACTCTTATACCTTATTCCAAATTAGAAATTGGGTCTATAGGAAAGAAAATAAAGGCTTTTAGATGGATAGAAAGAGAGATAAATGAAATGTTTGGAGTTAAATTTATAGGACATCCGGATATGAGAAGACTTCTTCTTGCCGATTCTTTTCCCAAAGGTAAGTATCCTTTAAGAAAAGATTTTAAGCATTCCGATGTAACGGATGAAGATTATGATTATGAGAGGTCTGGAATATGAAGCAGACAATAATTCCTCTTGGTCCTTACCATCCTCTTCTTGAAGAGCCTGAACATTTTAAGCTTTACGTCGAAGGAGAGAGGGTTGTGGAACTCGATGTTGAAATAGGCTACAATCACAGGGGTATAGAAAAATTATCCGAAGGCAAAACGTGGGACCAGGTTCCTTATCTCGTTGAGAGAATCTGTGGAATTTGTTCCACTTCACATCCGATGGCTTACTGTCTGGCTGTGGAGGATCTTGTGGGCTGCGATATTCCAAAACGGGCGCAGCTTATCAGAGTTGTTGTCTGCGAGCTGGAAAGAATACATTCTCATTTGTTGTGGGTCGGTCTCGCAGGACATTTTATCGGTTATAATACGGTCTGGATGTGGGCTTGGAAGTATAGGGAAACGATTCTGGAAATATGCGAGAAATTGACCGGAAATAGAAACCACTACGCTATGTTCAAACCCGGCGGAGTAAGAAGAGATTTTAATAAGGAGCAAATAGATTACGGTTTAGAACGAATCGTTGAAATGGAAAAGCCTATTCGTTTACTTACAGATGCCATTCTCGATGACCCCGTAATACATAAAAGGCTCAAAGGCATAGGAGTATTAACGAAAAAAGAAGCTGTCGACTATTCCGCTCTCGGTCCTACGTCTCGTGGGTCAGGGGTGCCGTGGGATGTTCGCTATGATGAACCTCTCGATGGTTTTAAAGACCTTAAATGGAAAGTTATCGTTCAAAAAGATGGTGATGTATTCAGTAAGGGTGTGGTTCGTCTTCTTGAATGTTTTGAATCTATTTCTTTAATAAAACAAGCTCTTGTAAGCTTACCGGAAGGAGGAGCTATAGATGCCGATATAAGGGAAGTTCCGCCCGGAGAAGGATGCGGGCGTTATGAAGCTCCGAGAGGTGAGGTTTTTCATTATGTACGCAGCGATGGTTCCAATATGCCTTACCGTCATAAGGTTAGGGCGCCAACTTTTAACAACCTTCCTACTTTTAAAGCCTCTTGTAAGGGAGAAACAATTGCCGATGTTGCTTTGATTACGGCTTCTATCGATCCCTGCTACTGCTGTACTGAAAGAGTCGCTGTTGTCGATAAAAACAATAATGAAAAGATACTCAGAGAGAAAGACTTATTGAAGTTAAGCGTGGATAAAACGAAGAGCATTATGAAAAAATTGGGAAAAACTCCTCCTCTATATAATATGGAGATATGATGTTTAAGAATATATTATTATATCCGATTATAATTCCATTCCTGGCAGGACTTTTTACCCTTATTGTTCCGCGATTGAAGAAATTGAAACAACTAGTAGCCGTTGCCGTAACTGCGTATCTTCTTATTTTTTCTTATCGTTTATTTAATTTGACGGGTGAGGTTGAAGGTTTATTTTCTTTCAATTTCCTCCATTACCGTGCGGACTTAATGCTTCGTCTGAGCCATATTAGCGGTTTTATGCTTTTGTTTACTTATCTTTTTGGCTTTTTAATTTCAATATATCTTTTCGGTTCCCGCAGCGAAGTTAAAACAGGGGACAATCAATTCATGACTTATTTCTTCTGGACTCTTGCGGGAGCATCGGGTGTATTTCTTTCTTCTAATTTGTTATCCTTACTGATTTTCTGGGAAATGGTTACGGCTGTTTTCTTTCTTTATATTAATTTAGGTGAAGGCAAAGCTGCTTCTGATGCTGCGCGTAAAACCTATGTAATACTAGGCTTTGCGGATGCTTTTCTGTTGTTCGGTATAGGATATCTCTGGGTGACTTTAGGAACTCTCGATATAGATTTGATCTCAATTTCGACGGCGCAGGGGGTTCTACCCAGAGTGGTCTTTTTCGGATTTGTGGTTGCTGCGCTCGCAAAAGCAGGAGCAATACCTTTCCATACCTGGATACCTGCAATTTCCGAAGAAGCTCCTGTATCGGTGATGTCATTGATACCCGGTTCTCTGGATAAATTACTTGGTATTTACCTTCTGGCTATAACAATGCTGAAATTATTTAATGTGGAACCCATTTTAAGTTTTATAGTTATGTTGATAGGAGCTCTTACAATTATTATCGGTGTTCTTATGGCTCTCGTTCAGCATAATCTTAAAAAATTGCTTTCTTATCACGCGGTCAGTCAGGTTGGATATATGGTTCTCGGAATTGCGAGCGGAAATCCTGTTGGGATTTTAGGCGGATTGTTTCATATGTTGAATAATGCGGTATATAAAGGAGGCTTATTCCTCTGTGCCGGTGCAGTCGAGAAGGAAACCGGTACAACTGAACTGGAAGAATTAGGCGGATTATATAGAAAAATGCCTTTCTTGATGGTTTCTAATCTGATTCTTGCACTTGCTATTTCCGGGGTTCCGCCTTTTAATGGCTTTGCTTCAAAGTGGATGGTTTACCAGGGTGTTTTAAGCGCGGGCCAGCCGGTATTTCTGATTCTGGCAATTTTCGGTAGTGCCCTTACACTTGCTTCTTTCTTAAAAGTTATTTACTCGATCTATTTTGGCGGGGCTTCTAAGATATATAATAAGGCAAGAAAGCCATCTTTATTTATGACGACACCTGTTGCCGTTCTGGCTATATTATGCTTATTCTTTGGAATCTTAGCCGCGTTTATTGTGAATCGTTTATTCATTCCCATGGAGTTTGGAGCTTTCGCAGGGCTAACTCCTTCTGATGTTCTCTCCAAGCTCAGTTTTGCTAACACTTTATGGGATCCAGGTCTTGCTACTGTGGCGATGATTTTCGGACTCATAATTGGTATAGTGTTTTATTTTGTTAGTAAAGTGTTCAATTACAGGGAGCAGCCCGTATTTACGTGCGGTGAAAGGTTTGAGCTTGAGGAAAGAAGATTTCCGGGAACCGGTCTTTATCTTACGATACTTGAACTTCCATTTATAGGAACTTATCTTAAAGATAGAGATAAGGGCGCTTATGATATCTATGATGTTGTTAAAAAAGCCGGCTGGAAGACGATAGTCGAAAAATTGAAAAATCTGCATGATGGTATTCTTTCTACTTATTTGTCCTGGTGTATTGTTGGGTTAATGATAATTATGTTTGTTCTTATGAACAGGTAGGTGGCTGAATGGATGTGGTATTTTTGTTGCACTTACTTCTCGTATTTATGATAATAGGTGCTTTTATAACAGTAGAAATAAAGAATATGCTTTCAGCTGTTATATCTATCGGAGCAGTTGGATTCACTCTCTCGATGGCTTTTCTCTTCCTTGGAGCGCCCGACATAGCTATTACCCAGGTAATAGTTGAGATTTTATCTTTGATTCTTTTGATCAGGGCGACCGTTAATGTCGATAATGTTGCTATCGAGGAGAAAGGGGAATCTGTTTTTCATAACAGGACGGCTTTAATTTTTGTGGGGATAATACTTGTCTTTGCCTGGTTCGCGTTTCAGTCACTCGCTCCTTTTGGAGAGCCGTTAATGAGAGTATCTGATTACTATCTAAATAATGGGCTTATCATGGTTGGCGCAACTAATTTTGTAACTTCTGTTATTCTTGATTTCAGGGCTTATGATACTTTTGGAGAAGCTATGGTGCTGTTTGTTTCTATAAGCGGAGCCTTCGCGATCTTGCGGAGATGGAAGCGCGAACAGCATAAAGATTTTTTAAGGATAGACAGGGAGCATTAATTATGAAGAAAGAAAAACAATCCGGAATGACTTTTATAGTAAAAACGATAACTAATTTGATAATCGGATTTATGTTGGTATTCGGTGCCTATATTGTTTTGTACGGCCATATAACTCCAGGTGGTGGTTTTCCGGGTGGAGTTATGATTGCTCTTGCATATATATTGGTGACCCTTGCTTACGGTAGAAGGGTTGTGGAAAGTATGATTTCGGGAGTTACGGGTTCTATTGCAGATGATATAGGTGCCCTTGTGATTCTGATATTAGGTTTTATCGGATTGTATATAGGAGGAACATTTCTGTTTAATTTCTTGCCGAAGGGGACACCTTTCAAACTATTTTCTGCCGGGTATATTATTATTTATAATCTTGCGATAATGTTAAAAGTAGGTATGAGTCTTTATATCGTTTTCCTTGCGCTTGCCATACTCCAGAGAGTTGTGACAACTAGGGACGAAACTAAGGAGGATAAAAAATGACTCTGTACTTTCTGAATTTCGTGCTGCTAATTATAGGATTATATGCTCTTGTGGTAAAAAGGCATATCGTCAAAAAAATTCTCGGAGTCGCAATAATGGAATATGCCGTAAATTTGTTTTTGATACTTCTTGGTTTCCGGAAATCCGGTATCGCTCCTATTCTTACCGAAGATATGGATTTGGCGACTTTCATTCATACGGCAGTCGATCCTCTTCCGCAGGCGCTGGTTCTTACTTCTATTGTTATTGGTCTCGGAACTCTTGCTCTTATGGTGGCAATGGCTATTAGACTTTATGAAAGATACGGAACCTTTGATATGGATGAAATAAACAGACTTAGGGGCTGAATATGAATACTTTACTGCCATTATTTACAGCTATTCCAATATGCAGCGCGGTTCTGATATTGATCATTGGAAAATTTGATAAGAAAAATTTTCCCAGAATTTGGTCACTTCTTACGTCTCTTTCTTTGCTTTTTATCCTTGTGGTTGTCTGGGATAAAGGAACAATTATACACGAAATGGGAGGATGGAAACCGCCTTTTGGTGTGGTGCTGGTCAAGGATAATCTTTCGAGGATGATGCTTTTAATAGTTAACGTCGTCGCATTTCTAACTATAATTTATTCGTATGTTTATATAGTAAAGTTTGAGGATTATTTAAGATTTTTTACACTTTTCTTATTTATGCTTGCAGGTATGAATGGAGTAGTTTTGACAGGAGATTTATTTAATCTTTTTGTATTCCTTGAAATTGCATCTATTGCGTCTTATGCTCTGGTGGGTTACGGGGTAGACGCTGAAGAATTGGAAGCTTCGTTTAAATATTTGATATTGGGAGCGCTTGCTTCGGTATTTATTTTATTTGGTATCGGAATGATTTATTCTATAACCGGTTCCGTTAATATGGCTGATGTTGCGAGATTTATTGTGGAGAATAATTTAGGCGGTAATAATGCGCTCTTGATGGCGACGGGTTTATTTATAGTAGGTTTTGGACTTAAGGCAGGACTGGTTCCCTTCCATGCCTGGCTGCCCGATGCACATTCTTCGGCTCCCGCTCCTATTTCCGTAATGCTCTCCGGTGTTTTGATAAAAGTTCTGGGTATTTATTCGCTTATACGAATTTTCTATAGCGTGATCGGAATCACACCGGTTGTTTCTTATATATTTATAACGATGGGCGTTATTTCGATGCTGGTTGGAGCTTTCATGGGCTTTGGGCAGGATGATATGAAGAGAATGTTTGCTTTCTCTTCTATAAGTCAGATGGGTTATATTGCTGTTGGAATAGGTATTGGTACACCTCTTGCTATTATCGGAGCTTTATTTCATCTTCTTAACCATGCCGGGTTCAAGTCTTTACTTTTCCTTTCATCAGGAGCCATCCAGACTTCTACGGGAACGAGAAATTTATCTGAATTAGGCGGTTTAAGAAAAAAAATGCCGGTTACTTCGGCAACATCCGTTATAGGGGCTCTTTCGATTGCGGGAGTGCCGCCTTTTAATGGTTTCTGGAGTAAGTTGATAATTATTCTTGCGGCTTTTTCAGCCGGATATTTCTGGCTCGGAGCGATACTTGTTTTTACTGCTTTTTTAACGTTAGCCTACTATTTAAGATTTCAGAAAAATGTTATTTTTGGAGAACCAACTTCACTGTTGAAAAACGTTAGAGAAGCTCCGTTTATGATGGTTATGCCGATGGTTGTTTTTGCTGTTTTTTGTCTTCTTATCGGGATTTTTAATGGTTGGATTATAAGCAACATTATTATTCCGGCTCAAGGTATAATAACAAATCAATTAGGTTATATTTCGTCTGTGCTGGGGATATAGGAGATTTTATGAAGAAGAGATTAGCTGAATTTATTGTGATTTTTTCAATGTGGATTCTTCTTACCTGGTCTGTAAAGATTCAGGATCTTTTTGCCGGATTGGTAGTGGCTTTTTTTGTAACAATTCTCACACGTCGACTCTTCCCGGACGATTTTCTTAAATTGCTGAACCCGAGACGTTTTTTGCTTGGGGCTTTCTATATACCCTATCTTTTTTATTATATCCTTCTCGCTAATCTGGATGTGGCTTATAGAGTTCTGAATCCTTTTCTTCCAATAAGGCCCGGGATCGTTAAGGTTAAAACAAGTTTAAAAAATGATTTTGCAAAGACTATTCTTGCCAATTCTATTACTCTTACTCCGGGAACCCTTACTGTAGAAGTTGATGGCGATTATTTTTACGTGCACTGGATAAATGTTTCAAGCGACGACCCCGAGATTCAGAGAGAATTGATATTGGGTAGATTTGAAAGAATGCTCAGGAGGGTATTCGAATAATGTTCACATTTTTATTCTTCTTTTTAATTATAGCGGCTTTTATGTGTCTATACAGGGTTATGGTCGGCCCGACGCCGCCTGACAGAATGGTGGCTATAGATATACTTGGAATTATTGTAGTAGGTATGTGTGCTCTTTTCGCAGCTCAAACGAAGAGAGACTTCTATCTATATATAGCTATTTCCTGGTCTATACTCTCTTTTGTCGGCACTCTTGCGCTTGTTAAGTTTCTTGAAGGCAGGGGGTTTGATGAGTAATAGTTTTGCTGTTGCTTTTATAATCATAGGAGTGACTTTCGATTTGCTGGGTTGCCTGGGTTTAATCAGGCTTCCGGATATCTATAATAGACTTCAGGCTGCAACTAAGTCCGTTACACTAGGGACCTGCGCTATACTATTTGGAGTGGCGCTGGAGTTCGGCATTATTAATTCTGGAGGGATAAAGGCTTTAATTTGTATTTTATTCGTTATGTTTACTTCTCCGACGGCAGCTCACGCTTTAGCAAGAGGTTCTCATATAAGAGGCTTTAAATTGTGGGAGGAAAGTGTAGTGGATAAGTTAAAAAAGGACAGGGAAAAATAAATGGCAATTAAAAAACCCAAAATAAGAGAACTGGGCGAAGCAATAAGGGCTTTAGTAAAAGGACCTTTTACCACTAAGTTTCCTTTTGAACCTGCGAATATTATTCCTGAATTTCGCGGGTTTCCCGAGTATCAGGACGATGGTTGCGTGAGGTGCGGCGCATGCGCTGAAGTTTGCCCCGCGCGAGCAATCGAGGTGGAGGAATACAAAAAGGACGGGAAATCTTTCAGAATAATGCGTTTCCGTTACGATATATGTCTGCTCTGCGGTCAATGCGGAGCTTTGTGTACCACGGGCGAGGGTATCGAATATACAAATAAGTACGCGAAAAATACTTTCGATAGGAGTGAAGCGATTCAGGAAGTAGAAGACGAGTTGGTTGAATGCGAGAAGTGCGGTAAGGTTATAACCACAAGACGCCATCTCGAATGGATAGCTGAACGACTAGGAGAAAAAGCCTTTGCCAACCCTACGATTGTATTGGCGAAGCATATTCCTATGGATATCGCGGATAAAGAAGAAAAAACAAGGGAAAGCTGTGAATTCAATAGGGAAGACTGGTATAAAATTCTTTGCCCTGACTGTCGAAGAGCCGCCTGGATGAAGGAAAACTTCCAGTAAAAGTTAATTAGACACAGAGAACACAGAGCCACAGCACACCCAGCCATTTTCATTTTTTTTGTAAGACCCACCACAACCCCAAAATTTATATCTCACACAGAGACACAAAAAACACAGAGAAAAAACACACAGAGATCACAGAGGAACAACAAATTGCACGAATTACACGAATAAATTTTTTTGACCAGTGACTATGACCAATGACTAAATCATTTGTACAAAGCACACAAATATTTTTTTCATTTTTTCAACTTAACTACTCGACGACTTAACAACTCAACTTAGATTCAAAGAAGCTATTGATAAGTTACGAGCTTATTTTTTTGTTTTCTGCAAACAGCTAAAAGCAAATAGCGAAGAGCTTTTTGTTGATTGGTTGTGGGCTGCAGGGTTTTACGACTGGAAAGGGTTGTAACCCAACAAGCCCACAACCAATCAAGCACTGAAGAAAGGAGGACGAAAAAGCATACTAATATTAAAATTCATTTTAAGTTTTTGTACCAAAAATTTTCTTAACACCACCTAATCCAACTATCAGATTGAAGCTAATAATGTCATTTGGCATTGAGGACTGAGATATATTTATCCACTGAAGTTCGCAGCCGAAATATGAAATATTAAAAAATCCTGAGTCATCGAAGCTTAATTTATATCCAATCGCCGATGAAATATAATGCATATCATAAACCTCGACCCAATAACTGGTTCCTGCGGCAAAATAAAAAGAGGTATATTCTTTAGTTTTAAAAATCAAAGACAAATATAAAGGATAGGAGGAGCCTGCAAACATGTAGTCACCCGAAAATCCGGAAGGGAACATCTCGAAGGCTTTCGTTGATAATTGTATATGTAGTTTTTCCGACATTTTATAACTAAATCCAAGGGAAATTATTTCTGCCAATATATGGATATCATTTCCTTTCCCCAGTTCAAACCCAAACGAGTTGAACTCAAACTCAAAGGGTTTTTCAGCTGCGGAAACCCGGCAAGATCCCTGAACCGCTAAAAGCAGAAAGAAAAAAAGGCAAATCGTTTTCTTAAATCCATACCGTACATTTCGACTTTTAGTTTGATAATTTTTATTCATTTTTCCTTATATATTTCAAAGTACTTTATCATACAAAGTATTATAATAATTTTTTTGAATTTGTCAACCCCTTTTTTTTATTTTAGCCACAAGATGTTAAAACAAAAAACATTTAGTGTATTTAGTGTGTTTTGTGGTTAAATGTTTTTTCTTTGCGTGCTTTACGTCTTTGCGGTGTAATTAGGATTTGGGGTTTAGGGATTGGAATTCAGAAAAAAACAAAAAAATCTTGTGTTAATCAGTGTAATCTGTGGTTCAGTCTTAAAAATAATTCGTTTAATTCGTGCTATTTGTTGTTAATAAAATTTTTAGAATGTTGGGAAGTTGGTAGGTTAGGAGGTTAAAACAAAAAACATTTAGTGTATTTAGTGTGTTTTGTGGTTAAATATTTTTTCTCTGCGTGCTTTGCGTCTTTGCGGTGAATTTCCTTTATGGTAATCTTGTGTAATCTGTGGTTCCTGTTCGGAAAGTTTTTAAAAGTCGTAACTGATTTCGAAAGTATTTCCTTCTCTTTTTGTAGTAACCGCAAATCCTGAGTTGTGAAAAACCGAGAGCATATGTTGATTATCGGAAAGCATAACCGCTTCGAATCCTTCTATTCCACGATTTTTTGCTATCTCGGTCAATAAATTAAGCAAATATGTTCCTATGCCTTTTGCCTGCCAGTCGTCTCTCACAAGGAAGGAGACTTCAGCGCGATTCTTTGATTCGATCAGATAGTATCTTCCCACTCCGACAATTTCTTCTCCGCCGGTACCTTTGGTTAGACCGATAATTGCCATATCTTTTGAAAAATCGACATTAGAAAACTCTTGAATAAATTCGTGCGGAAAGGTTTTGATATTCTTGAAGAAGCGAAATGCGATAGATTTTTCTGAGCAAGCATAACACATATCCCGCAACATTTTCTCGTCGGTTGGCTTTATTGGTCTGAAAAGCAATGCTGTACCGTCTTTAAGGGGCACTTTCCTCTCAAATTCTTTTGGATACTTCGCTTCTTTCGGAAGGAGTTCTTTTTGATCTGAGTATATGTAATTCCTTAACTTAGCTTCTCGCAGTATTTCATTTCTAAAATCCGGATGTGCAATTTCAGCTAACGCAAGAACTCTCTCTCGTATACTTTTGCCAAAAAGGTATGCTATTCCAAATTCTGTTACGACATAATGAACATCGCCGCGTGTCGTAACCACACCTGCGCCCTCCGTCAATTTCGGGACTATTCTTGATATTGTTCCGTTCTTTGCGGTTGAAGGTAAAGTTATTATGGCTTTGCCGTTCTTTGCGCGTGCTGCTCCTCTGTTAAAATCGACCTGCCCTCCTATACCGCTGTAAAAATCATATCCGATAGAATCGGAACAAACCTGACCTGTCATATCGATCTCCAATGCTACATTTATTGCAACCATATTGTTGTGCTGGCTTATTACAAAAGGATCGTTTACATATTCAGAGGGTCTGAATTCAAACATTTGATTTTCATGGATGTAATCATACAGTTTTCTTGTGCCGTAGCAGAAACTCGCAGTTACTTTTCCCTGGTTGATAGTTTTGCGGCTGCCGTTTATGATTCCGTCTTCGATTAAGGGAATAATAGCATCGTTGAACATTTCGGTGTGAATGCCGATGTCTTTCTTCTCGTTAAGATACTTAAGGACCGTCTGCGGAATATTCCCTATGCCCACTTCGATTGTGTCTCCGTTTGATATAAGCGAAGCCACATTTTTTGCTATGGCGTCGACGCTTTCATCGGGTTCAGGTATTTTGTATTCGAGAATATCTTTCTCACTTTCTACTATTATGTCGACCATATCTATAGAAATGAATGAATCTCCGAGAGTTCTGGGCATTTTTTCATTGACTTCTGCTATAACTATCAAACTGTTTTCTACAGCCGATTTTACAATATCTACTGAAACTCCAAGACTGAGATAACCGTTTTTATCCGGGGGGCTTGTTTGAATAAGAGCGACATCGAGGGGTATTATTCCTCGTTTGAACAAATGAGGTATTTCGGAGAGAAAAATCGGTGTATAGTCTCCTCTGCCGCTTACTATTGCCTGTCTTACATTAGGAGCCAGGAAAAAACTGCAGGTTCTGAATTTTTCGCAAAACTCTTTCTGGATGTAGGGTGCGTTTCCCTGTGTAAGAAGATGATATATTTCGGTATCCTGTATATCACTTTTTTCATTTACAAGTTCTTCTACAAGAAGTTGAGGTTGGCCGCATCCCGTACCGATAAAAATACGCGAGCCCGAGTCTATTGTCTTTATTGCTTGTGCTGCACTTCTTAATTTGCTTTTATAAAGTTCTCTCCAGTTTGGCATTTAGTTTGACTCCTTTGACAAAATTATTCGTGCGTCAACAACAAAAGCTCCCTCTCCGGGATTGCCGACTTTTAAAGGGTTGATATCAACTTCATCGATTTCGGGGAAATCCATTACCAGCTGTGAAAGTTGTAACAAGCTGGTAACGATAGCTTGTATATCAACAGCTCTTTGTCCGCGAACTCCTGTAAGAAGTTTGTAGGTTTTTGTCCCCTCCATCATTTCTTTGCATTCCTCTGCGGTAATTGGGGCGAGGCTGAAGTTGACATCTTTAAGCACCTCTACGAAAATACCTCCGAGACCGAACATGAGCATCGGTCCAAACTGTGGGTCCTTTTTCATCCCCAAAATTACTTCTTTGCCGGTCATTACCATTTCTTCTACAAGTACGCCTTTAATATCTGCTTCGGGCATTTTCTTTTTTATCCGCAGCATCATCAGGTCAAAAGCATCCTCAACTTCGGTTGCGCTGCCAAGACCGATTTTGACACCGCCGATATCTGATTTATGAAGAATATCGGGACTTGATATCTTCATGGCCAGGGGATACCTCATTTCATTTGCAATTTTAACCGCTTCCTGTGAAGTAGAGGCGAAGTGTCCCTCTGGTAAGGTCATGCCGTATGATTCCACTATTGTTTTGGCATCGAATTCTCCAATTTCGAGCAGATTTCTTGAGCGGTACGACTTTATAATCTTAATTACGGGATTTTTGTTTACGGCAAAACGTTCAATAATACGAAGAGGTCGGGATTTGTACTCGTTGTATTTAAACATTTCGAGCATTGCATTTGCCGCTCTCCTGGGTACAGAATACTGTGGTATGTTATTTTCTCTTAGAATATTTACTCCGTTTTTGACGGTATCCGCGCCCATAAAACAGGTAATCACAGGTTTTGAATAATTTTTTGTAACTTTTACCAATTCTTCTGCTATTGCGGAATCGTCGGTCATTTTCTGAGGTGTTAAAATGACAATTACTCCGTCTACGGATTTGCTTTCGAGAACGCACTTAAGGCTGTCTCCATATCTTTTACTGCTTGCGTCACCAAGAACATCTACAGGGTTGTTGACTGATGCAGATACCGGAAGCAGTTTTGAAAGATTTGCCTTGGTTTTATCGTCGATGTCAACCACTTCGAGTCCCGACAATTCAACGGCATCAGACATCATTATGCCGGGTCCGCCTGCGTTTGTTATAATAGCTATGTGGTTACCTTTGGGTAAAGGCTGGTATGCTAAAGCAGTGCTTATGTCGAATAGTTGTTCTATGGACTCAGCTCTGATTACGCCTAATCTCTGAAAAGCGCAATCGTATGCTTTATCGGATCCTGCCAGGCTTCCCGTGTGAGAGGAAGCTGCTTTAGCTCCGGCAAGACTTCTGCCGGATTTTAAAATAACTATAGGCTTAACTTTGCCGACTCTTTCGGCTATACGCATAAATTCCTGTCCGCGAGAAATATCTTCGAGATATGCGGCTATAACTTTTGTTTTTTTATCACTCTTAAGGTATTCGAAAAAGTCTACTTCATCGATAGCCGCTTTATTGCCAATCGAAGCTATGAGTGAAAAACCTACTTTAGTTTCCTTAGCCCAGTCCTGAATGGATGTAATAAGAGCTCCGGATTGAGATATTAATGCTATCTCACCGGGTTCGTCTAGTGATTGGCCGAATGCGGCGTTTAGTTTTTGCCATGGATTTATCAACCCAAGGCAATTGGGACCCATCATGGTGATTTGAGACAGCTTAGCTTGCTGTACGAGTTCTTTTTGAGCTTTCTTGCCTTCTTCGTCGGTTTCCCCGAACCCTGAGGATATGACAATTGCAGCTTTGACGCCTTTTTTTGCACAATCTTTCATTACAGAAAGAACTATATCTCGGTTTACAATAATTACTGCGCAGTCTATACTATCAGGGACATCCTGTACCGAAGGATAACATTTGGTGTCGAGTATAGATTCGCTTTTTGGGTTTATAGGATAAACACCACCTTCGAATCCCCCATCCAGAATATTCTTTAACACCGCATACCCTACTTTTTGCGGGTTACTTGAAGCGCCTACTACTGCTATAGTTTTCGGATATAATAACTCTTTAAAACCCATATTTCCAATGTTTGTATAGAATTAACATTCCCAAATCTAGGATTTTATGCCTTTTAAATAAAAAATAATAACTAAAGATTTCTTAAACATAGTTAACTCTCAGCTAATATTAATACCAAAAACATTTATGTCAAGAAGATAAAACACAGGAATATTAATCCCTCTGCGGGTAAATTTGAGGTTATTTCGCATTTTTTCTAATTATATAAATGTCTTAATAATTGTAAGTATCCCGAGACCTATTGTAGCCAACCCTATTATTAATTTCATTTTTCTTTCCTGGATTTTCTTTACTGTTAATGCTGAGAGTGGGGTAGAGAGAACTGAGCCTATGACAAGGGGTATGGCCAGTTTCCATTCTATAGTACCTTTTGACAATAAATATAAAATAAAGCCTGCAAGACATATGATTCCTTCCGCAAGAGAAGTGCTTCCAATCGCATTCTTTGCACCCCTGCCGGTTACCACCTGCCCGCCGGTAACAAGCGGACCATAACCGCCCCCTGAAACTCCTTTGTTAAAGCCGCTCAAAACTGCGATAAGACTAAAACTCTTCCAGTTGAATCTTGAAGGTCTATTAATCTTGAATATTATATAGGCACCTATAAAGAAAATCATAAAGCCTATATAAAGTTTTAAAACTATCTTTGGAACGTTCAAAGAGAATAAAACCGCAAAAACTACGCCTAAAGTTCCCAAGACAGTCAAAACATAAGAGACTTTAGCATCCTGAGAACGCGGAAGATACCCCAGAAAATGGTATTTGCTGCTTACAATTTTTTCATCTTTACTAAAGTCAAAAAAAACATTACCGAACCTTTGATGAAACGTCGCTGCTAAAATCCCTGTTACAAATTCCGAGAAGAGAATCGCGGGAACTACCTGCAGAGGAGTAAGACCGGAGAGCAGCAAGAGAGGAGTCAGGATAGTACCAAATCCCATACCTAAAGAAGAATCAACATACTCGCAAGCAAAAGCAAATAACATATATAAATAAAACACCAAGCCCTCCATTTTTAAATTTAATCGACCAATGCCCGAACATTAATTTAAACCATAAATTATAACGTTACGATTATATAACAAATTGCGGTTTTGTCCAGTGGCCGTTTTGGGTTTTTAATAGGCAGTAGCAGACCAAAGGTTGAAAAAAGGGCTTGACAAATTCGGGAAAATGCGTATATTACTTTGTATATAAAAGTACTTTGTAAGGGAGGATATAATATGTGTGAAAAGGGGAAAATTTTTAAAACGGTTATTTTGTTTTTGTTTTTGTTTTTTCTTTTTGGGTGCAGCCATAAGTATGTCGATGCTGAGGGAGAATCGCTTGACGGGAAAGTTGTCGATTCCTGGGAAGAATTAGATTGTAAAATCGTCGAGCAAGATGAGCGGGGTTTTACTTTGGGTGTTGAAGTTAAAGATATTATTGTCGTTGGGGATTCTCTAAAATCTGGTAATCTTTATATGCTAAAATCTCCCGGGGAAGGGGATGCTTGGATTGCTTTGGGTTTTTTGGGTGGGGTTGGAGGTTGTCTTGGGGGGTGTTATTATGGATTATCGAATATTTCTTGGGATGGTTCTGATGAGGAGGAGTTTGATAGGGCAACCCTTATATCTTTTGCCTCTTGTGTTACCGGTGCTGGTATGATATTTGCGGGAATTGAACGTAATCGTAAATCTTATAGGAGCAAAGGTTCTAAAGCGATGCATTGTTTTGGGAAAGGAGATAATATTTGCGTGGAGAGTGTGTCTCTCTCAAAGCAAAAAATAAAAATTTCAATTGAGAATTCGGATTTCGAAGAAAGATATTGGACTGATGAAGAGGGGAATGTTAATCTTAAGTTTGAAGAAATAATTCCAGAGTCAACAGAAGTAGATTCCGTGCTTAATCTCATAATTCGCTATTATGAGTTAGTCGATACTGTGGAGGTTATATGTTTAGAAAAGTTTTTGAAGTAATTATTATCTTTACGCTTTTTATTTCTTTTTTCGGGCGTGCTGAAGATTATCTTATTCGAAGTGAAGAAGAGCTGGTTGGTCGAGAGGCTTCTCCCTTGCGGAGTGAGCTGGATGCTAAGGTCGTTTCGAAGGATGGGCAGGGTTTTTCTTTAAGCGTAAAAATTAAGAATATTGCTTTTGTCAGGGATTCCGTAAGTATCAAAGAGCTTTATGTGCATGGTTCAGAGGAAAGGGGGGACCTTGTTGTAGCTCTTTTGGGAGCTGTTGTTGGATACGGTGGCTGTATGATTGGGCAAAATTATGCAAAATCCGAGGATTGCATGCACGATGGTAGCGATAAGTTGGTAACGGGGTGTATGATGTCGGTTGTTTCCGCTCTTTTGGGTTTAGGGTTGATCAAAGAGAGTAGTTATCAAGGCTATGAATTTACAAAAGTTTTACCCAGTTTTATTAAAACAGATACTGTCTGTGTAGATAGTATGTTTCTTATAAAGCAAAAATTAAAAATTTCGATTGTAGATTCAGATTTCGAAAAATCTTATTATACAGATGAAAACGGGAATATTGAATTGTGGTTTGATGAAATAATCTCTGAGCCTACGGATGCTGATTCAATACTTGATATTATAATTCGCTATTATGAGTTGGTTGATACTGTTGAGGTGAAGGTGAAGGAAAGGGGGATTAGATGAGTAAGTTTGGAAATGATTTTGGAATAATTGTTATTTTTTTATTAGTTATTGTTTTATCGGGGTGTAGTAATAAGTATATAGAGAGTTCGGAAAAAGAGCTGATTGACCGAGAACGGAGTGTTTTAGATGCTGAAATCGTTGAACAGGATAATGTAGGTTTTACTTTAAATCTTAAGGTTAAAGATTTTGTTGAGGTTATGGATTCTGTTAATTCAGATGTTGTTGTTCAGCATGATAACGGAATTAGAAAAAAGAGGGCAGATATTAAAAAGACTTTGGCTGGTTGTGCTGGTTTGACCGCGTGTTGGCTTGGTGTTTCGCATATTGATATTCCTTTTGATGAACCTGTGTATTCAATGTGGGCTTGTGGTGCTGGTTTAGGGCTCATATCCTTGTATTTTATAATAAAAGAGTTTTCTGGGAGTGGTAGTTATAACAAGATAGAACCGTATTATATTCGTAAAAGTCAAAAATGTATAGATAGCAAGTCATTATTCTACGGTAAAGTAAAAGTCTTTGTTGAAGAGTCGGATTTCGAGAAGATATATTATACTGATGAAGAGGGAAATATCGAATTGAAGATCAATGAAATTATTCCAGAACCTACAAAGGCTGATTCGATGATTAATTTAATAATCCGTTATTATGAATTGGTTGACACTATGGAGGTTAGGCGTTTATGAAAGCTTTGAAAATACTGATTTTATTTGTTGTTGTTTTATCCGGGTGTAGTCAGAAGTATGTTGGTTTAAGCGAGGAAGATTTAGCTGACAGGGGAGTTCTTGCTTCCTGGAAGGAGTTGGATGCCGATATTGCTAAGCGATATGAAGAAGAGATTTTTTTGAACGTTCAAATTAAGGATTTTGTAAAAGTTGGAGATTCTGCTAAATTAAAAGAAATATATAAAAGTGAATTTCAGTTGAAGGATGATTACGCAAGAAATATCAGGGTTGGTAATTATAGTATGCTCGGTGGTTGTGCGGCTGCCGGGGGTGGTTGTATTGCTGGATTTCTTAATTACCTCTTTTATTTCGACCCGTCTGATGACGTGAATAGTTATTTTGAATCGGCAACTTATTTGTTAGCTGGGTTAATCGGGGCTTCATGTTTTTTTGCAAATGGAGTTTTGCATTTAGTTAAGCCTTACAAAGCTGCCCCATATTATGTTAAGGATGGTGTAATATGTACAAATAGTGCTCCATTAATGAATGAACAAGTAAAGATTATCAATAAAAGTACGGATTTCCAAAAAATCTATTATACTGATGAAGGTGGGGATATTGAGTTTGAAATTAGTAAAATTTTATTTGAACCTACCGAGAAAGATACTATAATTGAACTTATAATCCAGTACGAAGAAATGGTTGATGCTGTGGATGTGAAAATAAAGTTTTAGGATTTAGGATTTGGGATTTAGTTAAAACAAAAAAAATTGATGTGTGGTGGGGCTTTGTGTTCTCTGTGTCTTTGTGTGAGATTAATTTTTGGGTGTGGTTGGGTTTTAACAAAACAAAATTTTTTCTCTGTGTGCTCAGTGAGTTTTTCTTACTCTGTGTCCTCTGTGGTGAAATTCTTTGTGGCTAAATACAGATTTCCCTAAAATTACAATAATTGCAAATCTTTTCGCTTGTGGTTTTTTTGAAATTTTCTTTTGGTATTGGTATATTTTCCGAAACGTCTTCGCAAAACTTATGCATTTCTTCTGTTTCTTTTTGAACTGTATGTATAAAATTTTCTATCTGGTAATTTTTGAATTGCAGCTCTTTCTCCCTGTAAGTTGGGTCGAGATATGCCGAGATTGCGATGTAATTTTCGGGTTTATTTTTAAAGTGATAGGAAGCCCAGCAGACATATCCCATTAGCTGCTTATCGTGTTTTTTTCTGTCTTCTTTGCCTGTTTTCCAGTCGATTATGTAAGTTTTTTCGTCAAAAGGAAAGAGAAAGTCGACTTTGCAGTATGCCTTCATGCCGTCGAGACGGAACTCTCCGTATCCCGGCGGTTCGATAATCCATTTGTTTTTGTTTTTTACCGCTTTTTCTTTTATCCATTTGAATCGTTTGCTGTTTAATAAATTTTCGAGATTCTTTTTTATCGATGAGAAAATTTCTTCCACGTTTATTTTCTTCACTTCTTCATAATATACTTCTGAAAATTTATTATGCTTACAATATTTTTCCAATTCTTTTTCTGCGAATCCTGAAAAACGTTCACGATTGACTGTACTTTCAGATTTTAAAAGCCTTCCAAGCAGGGCGGCAATAACGTCGTGTGTGATTATTCCGACAGCGAGAGGGATCGAAGTGAGACTTTTGAGTTCTTTTATTTTATATTCTGAATATTCAGGGTCGAATTTTGGATAATAGGCGTAGAAGTATTGTCTTTGGCAAATTTTAAAAGTTTCATATCTGCTTAGTGACCATCCTAGGATAGGCGTATATTCAAATTTTTCAATCAATTTAAACCCCTTTTCATTATTGAATTCTAAAGTTTCCGCAGGAAATGTCAATAGTATAGATGCTTCGCATCAGAACCGGGTCACGAGTCGTGCGTCGTAGGTCTTGAGTCAAAACAAAAAACAATAAAATCATTCTTTGTATTCATTTAATTTGAGCATCTTTCTTTGAGGTTTTGTGGGGGCTTTTTTTTTGACTCTCGACACGAGACTCATAACACATGACTCTTTTTGTGTGCTCTGTGGTTTAGTTCGGGGTGGGGTGGTTTTTACGGATTGACAAAAGACGGCTTTTTTATTATAATCAGAATTATGAAAAAGGCGGAACGTTATTCAGATATATATTTTTACTTTAAAAGTGTATATAATATAATTAACTTTACTAATAATATATACTCGCTTTCTACGCCCATAGTAAGGAGTGTACTAAATCCGTAAATTGAGTTGCCCATGTTAACCCATTGATTTGATTCGATTTGCTTTATAAAGTGTGGGTTTTTGGTTATTAATTATAGGTTTTTATTATGTTAAACAAAGGAAACAGGAGGGAAATATGCTTAAGAAAACCTTATTGTTATTGTTGAGTGTATTGATTGTTGCAGGTGTTTGTTTTGCCCAGGAAGAGGCAGCCGAGGAACCGATGGAAGAACCGATGGAGGAAACGAGTGAAGTCGTAGCGGAAGAGCCGGCATTGAGTTTAGAAGAAATTGCGATTTGTACTGCTATAGAGGAAAGGGAGCCGGTAGGTGCGGGAACTGTTTTTTCTAATGATGTAGAAAAAATATACTGTTTTACGAAGATTGCCGGAGCTGCCGATACTACATCCGTAAATCATGTATGGTATATGGGCGATACTCAGTTGGCGAGTGTAAATCTGCCGATAAAATCAGCATCATGGCGTACCTGGAGCTCAAAAACGATCGGCATGAGTTTAGGTAAAGGGCGCGTCGAAATCGTTACGGAAGACGGAGATTTATTGGGGAAGGCTGAATTTGAGATAAAGGCAGCAGCAGAAGAAGCCGAAGAAACTCCCGAGGCAGTAGAAGAAGCTGAGGAAGCCGAAGAAGCAGCAGACGAAGAAGTTGAAGAACCTACAGAAGAGGAAACTCCCGAGGCAGCCGAAGAAGAGTAGATACTGATTAAAGTCTAAAATAAGAGCCGTAGAACTTAATTGTTTTTTCTACGGCTTTTTTATTTTAGATAAAACTATTAGCTTTTGACCTTTAGCTGTTAGCTTGGGAAACAAATAAAAAACTTTGCGCTTTTTGTATTAATTAAGGTCTCGAGGTTTCTAGGGTTCAAGTAAAAAAACTATAAAATTCTATGTTGTCTCCGTGGAAGAATGTGTTTTTTTAGTGTGTTTTTTAAACACAATAAAAAAGAGAGTGGAGGTGTTTCGTGTGTTTTGTGTGTTTCGTGGTTAAATAAATTGTTTTTTCTTTGTGTACTCTGTGTCTCTGTGTGAGATTAATTTGGTGTTGTGGAGTGGGGTTTAGAATAGTCCCGTTATATTTCCTTCTGCGTCTATATCGATGTTTTCTGCTGCGGGATCCTTTGGAAGACCGGGCATAAGAAGGATATCCCCGGTTATGGGGATTAAGAAACCGGCTCCTCTTGAAATTTCGATTCTATTTACATTTACTATGAAATCTTCAGGTCTGCATAAAAGTTTAGGATCGTCGGAGAGAGACTTTTGAGTTTTTGCAATACAAATGGGGAGGTTTTCTAATCCTAACTTTTTGATTAGTTTTAGGTCTGATTTTCCTTCTTTTGTAAATTCTACGGCTGCAGCTCCATAGATTTCACTTGAGACAATCTTAATCTTCTTTTCGATTGATTCTTTAACGGAATAAAGAGGTTTGAATTTCCTCTTTTGATTTGTTTTCTTTATTACTTTTTCGGCTAGGTCTATCGCTCCTTTACCACCTTTCTGATGAACTTCTACGACTGAAGATTCTATGTTTTTCGAGTCGGCAAATTCTTTTATGATTTCGATTTCTTCTTTTGTATCGTGAGTGAATTTATTTATGGCAACTATTGCAGGAACACCGAATTTTTTAATATTTTCCAGATGCTTTTCGAGGTTTGGTAAGCCGTTTCGGACTGCTTTAGCGTCCGGCTTTTCAATATTTTTGAGTTCCTTTCCACCATGGTTTTTTAGTGCTCGCGCGGTTGCCACAAGAACTACGACTTGGGGGCTCAGGCCGGATTTTCTTGCAACGATGTCGAAAAATTTTTCTGCGCCCAGGTCAAACCCGAAACCCGCTTCGGTAACAACATATTCACAAAGTTTAAGGGCCAGTTTCATAGAAAGAACTGAACAGGTACCCTGTGCGATATTTGCAAAAGGTCCTCCATGAACGAGAGCGGGTGTGCCTTCTGTTGTTTGGACTAGATTGGGTTTTAAAGCATCTTTAAGCAATGCAGTGGCTGCACCTTCGATTTTTAGATCCTTTAAATAAACGGGCTTTTCATCATAAGTGAAACCTAATAAAATATTGGAAAGCATTTCTTTCAATTCATGATAATTTTCGGCAAGGCAAAGAATAGCCATAATTTCTGATGAGGCAGTAATTTGGAAGAAAGATTCTCTGGGGATGCCGTGTATTCTGCCTCCAAGACCTATTACAATGTCTCGGAGAGCCCTGTCATTCATGTCCATTACCCTGCACCATTTTGTTCTTCTCGGGTCAAGTCTCGGTTCTTTTCTATGGTATATGTGGTTGTCTAAAACCGCAGCGATAAGGTTATGGGCGGTCTCTACAGCGCGCATGTCACCGGTAAAGTGCATATTAATTTCTTCCATTGGAAGAACCTGTGCATAACCTCCGCCGGTTGCTCCTCCTTTTCTTCCGAATAGGGGTCCAAGTGAAGGTTCTCTTAAGGTTACGATTGAAGATTTCCCGAGCCTATTCAAGCCGAGGGATAAACCTATGGAAATTGTGGTTTTTCCTTCACCTGCAGGAGTCGGAGTAATTGCTGAAACTAAAATTAATTTACTGTCCTTACGCTGTTTCTTACTTTTAATTGCTTTAATTTTGATTTTAGCCTTGTTGTTGCCGTATAATTCGATATCTTCATTTTTAAGACCTAAACTCAGAGCTATTTCTGAAATATTTTTTAATTTTATTGATTTCGCTATTTTTATATCATTATTCATATTACCCTCTTAAAAAGCTTTCACACTTGACTATATAAATTTCTTTATTATTAATTAAAAGCTTTTTTATATTAAAGATTTTATTAGATTTTGCAAGTGTGTAGTTAATATTATTGGAGGGATAATGCATGATATTATTGTTGTAGGCGGAGGGATTATTGCGGGCTCTGCAGTCTACAATCTTCTCGAGAAAGGATATAAGGGTAAGATTTTAGTTTTAGAAAGGAACAATGCTCTCGCACAGGAATCGACTTCTCTTTGTGCGGGAGGGATGAGAAATATATGGTCTACAGAAGTTAATATGAAGATGACTTGTTATTCAATAGACCATTTTAAGAACTTTAAAAAGAATTTTGGTGTTTCTATTGGATTTGAGCAGAACGGATATTTATTTACTTATTATGAAAACAATTGGCATAATATTGTAGATTTCAAACCTAAATGGGATCAAGCAGGTGTTAATGTTGAGTTGATTCCGCCTGAAAATATTAAACATTTTGTTCCTGATTTTAAACCAGGGATTAAACATCTTAAGGATGAGATATTGAAGACTCTGCCTGTTTCTCCTATTGTCGGAGGTCTTTTCGGCAAAGATTGTGCTATATTTAATGCTACAACTCCTGCTCAAACTTACTTCATTTTTTCTAAAGAAAGATATTCCAGCCAAATTGATATAAAACTAAATAAAGAAGTGGAAAAGATAATCTTTGGTAATGGAGAAGTTAAAGGTGTAGTCGTTCGAGGCGGTGAAGAGATCCTTTCTGATAAAGTTTTATTAACTGCAGGAGCATGGTCGAGACAGTTATTAGATAACTCTAACGTTCCCGAAGATTTGTCTATTCCTGTTGTTCCCATAAAAAGGGTTCTTTATGTTATTTTTCCTCCAAAGAATAATAATGACTACAGTAAGGTTCCTTTAACTATTATAGATGATGGGGTTTATTTTAGACCGGAAGGAGATAATCTGGTTGCCGGAAGAGCAGATAATAAACAGGGTCCTGGGTTTGATACAAAACCCAGTAAATCATATTATGAAAATTTAATGAATCTTTATTTGCAGGTCAGAATTCCGGGATCCGAGTATTGCAGGATTCAAAATATGTGGGGTGGTTTATACGCTATTAACACTGAAGACCACAATGCTCTTATAGGAGAACATCCCGATTTTAAAAATTTATTTATATGTACAGGTTTCAGCGGACATGGCGCTATGGAAGCTCCGGCTGCAGGTTTGTCAATTGCCGAAATAATAGAAAGCGGAGAGGTTAGAACAATACCCGAAGTTAAGCAGCTCAATGTTCAGCGTATCAGAAATAAAGAACTTATAAAGGAAACAATAGTAATATAAATTTGTTTAAAAATCGGAGGGTTAATGGAAACTAATAAAGTCTTGACAATCGTTATATTTTCAATAATATACTGATATGAAAGATGTTGCCATAGAGGGGGATTTATTATATTTCTCCATAAAAGAGATTTTTTATTTGCTTTCAAGGTTCAAAAAAACTGGACGGTTGATTATTAAGGAGCACGGGAATGTTTATGTTTCAGATGGTAAGGTCCTACATGCTGAAATGGATAAGTTAGAGGGACTCGAAGCTTTTTTTTCCATTGGGATGAAAAAAGAAGGAAAATTTGTTTTTCAACCTGACGAAAAACCTACCGTGAATACAATTTTTCAACCACTTGCAGAATTGATAGATGAAATAGAGACAAGAGAAGCTCAGGTTGAAGAGTTCAAGAAAGATCTTCCTCCTGATTCAATTACTCCGCAGAAGTCTTCGAAGACCCCGGAAGGGAATAAGATTGCCTTGAAAAAAGATGAGTGGAAAGTTTTGATTTTAGCTGACGGAAAGAAAAAATTATCCGAAATCATTAGTTTGAGTCCTCTTCCGGAACTGGATACTTTGAAAGCATTATCCTGGTTATTTAAAGAGTCTTTGCTTTATGATCCGGAAGAAAGAAAGAGAATTATTGAAAAAGGACTTAAAGACACCAATGTTTTTTTAAAAGCTTTTGGTGATGGTCCATGGCTTGAAGGTCTTAATGAGCTTATTGATAAGTATGAGGTGAAGAAAGCTGTTTCTTTTAATGGGAAGAGTTTGAATATCAATACCGAAAAATTTTCTTTAGATCTTGAAAGAACCAAAGAATTTTTTTCTGAAGTACTTAATTGTCTGCAGGGAAAAGCTACGGAAGTTCTCGGGAAGCTATTGGTAAAGAAAAAACTGAAGGAAATAAAGAATGAGTTCTGATATACCGTTAGATGGATTAATGAAAGTTAAAGATATTAAGGGATTTGCTCTTGTATCTTCTGAAGATGGGTCGATTTTAAATAGTGGAGGAATAACTCCGGGTAATATCGACGACCTGGTTGCTTTTACGGGTTCCGCTGCTGAGATTATAGCAGATTCATGTAAGATTGGTGGGATAAGTTCGATAAAAGGAATTGGTAGAGATACTATTGTTATTGTACCTTTCGACGGAAATTATCTCGGTCTTGTATTAGAACAAAATATTGAAGATATTGAAGAAAAGGTGAAAGAGAGCCTTGAAGGATTGAAGAAGGACGTTTCTTCGGAGATAGGAAACCTCTTAAGGGATAGGTCGGAGCAATTGAATATGTTGATCAGAGAATTCGTGAGTGATTCTGATTCTGAGATGTGGAGAGGTTATATAGCTAGTGGTCTTTCGGCTCTTTCTAAAGATGATAAGGTTAAAGGTTTAATCAAGTTAGAGGGTATGGAATTGAAGGTTGGAAATTCGGAAGGATTAAATAGGGATGAAATAAATAAATTTATGAAATTATTGCTCGACTTTATTGTTAAAAAGGCTTTGAGTGAGTTTGGTAAACAGCAAACGAAAATAATTGTTCAAAAAGTAATTAGAGAAATCAGCGAAAAGAATAAATAATGATAGATTTACAGGATTTAAAAGATAATTTTAATTTAGAGGCCGTTTTTAATTTAGG
This sequence comes from Caldifarciminota bacterium, assembly GCA_016930175.1. Classification (GTDB taxonomy): domain Bacteria; phylum Hydrothermota; class UBA3072; order UBA3072; family UBA3072; genus JAFGHJ01. The sequence continues at coordinate 63,945 of JAFGHJ010000046.1, read as the reverse complement.
TCCACCAAAAGAGTACGTGGGTAAACTTGATAGCGGAATGGAGGTTTTAGATAGAATAGACCTTGTTCTAACCCAGACTTTTGATGCTATCGGTTCCCTTCCTTTCCGGCAGTTGGTTGTTAAGGGTGGTGATAAAAAAGTAATTATATTTTATTATAGAAACAATTTTGTCGGTGTGGTTGCAAATAAGGATGAGAATGTTGAGAGCATTTTGAAATATATTTATGAAAAAGAAAGTGCAGTAAGAGCAAAGGCGAGAGTAAAGGAGAAAAAACCGGAAAGAGTTGTAGTTGAGAAAAAAGAAAAGATAGAAGCGGAAAAAGTTAAAAAAGAAGAAATATTCGCTGAAGAAAAAGAGGCGGAGAAAGAAGAAATAAAAGCGAAGGAAGCAGAAACCAGGGCTTTAAAAGCGGAAAAGAAAGAAGAAGTTGAAGAAATAAAAGAAGTAAGTGTACCTAAGGTTATTTTAGATGCGAGAGTTATAGATGATATTGAAGAAATAGCAGGTAATTATCTTGGTGATTTTTCTTTGGATATAGTATCTAATGTGATTGAGGATAGCGGGGTAAATAGAGAAAAGCCAACAAAAGACCAGGTTTTAGAAGTTGCTCAATCACTTAAAGATGCTGCCGCTCTAATAGTTGGACCTTCAAAAGCTAAAAAATTAAAAGAAGAAATAATGAAGAAGATAGAGGAGGAAAGATGAATTTATTTTCATTTTTTCTGGTTTCTCTGCCAGAAGAGATTACCAGAATGGGATCTTTGAATAGTTGGATAATGATTACCGCAGCAGTTTTTTTATGGATTACTTTTGTTCGTTTCGGAATAATTGCTAGAAGATATGAAATGGTTTTGAGAAAGAAAACAGAATGGCAATTTATTATTATTGCGCCGTCCGGGGTTCTTGTTTATGCTATTTTACAATTGCTTTCAGTATTTCAGGGTAATCTAAAAATGCCGGTTAATACCGGAAGAATTGCATATTCACTATTCTTTCTTTCGGGAATTTTATCTTTACTTGGTGCGTTGCGTTTTAGAAGAGTTGTAAGCCCTAGGAGAGGAGGTTCCAGATGAGAGTTGATATCCCTTTTGAGATTCTTTTTGCTATTGGTATACTTATTTTTACGTTATCGCTTTATATTTATGGTTTAATTATAAAAAGACTTCTTCCTCTTATTGAGAGAAAGGGGATATGGATTTTACCAGTTGTTGGTTCTATTTTTTTAGTTTTATCAGCAATCATCCATTTTTATCGCGTTTTATATTTCGGCAGAAATCTTTCTATTGCAGATCCGGCAGATCTTTTTCCATTGATTAAAGGGATGTTAAGCGCTAACTCATTAGAAGCAATTTCTATTCTTGGAGCAGCCCTCTTGACACTCATAGGAATTACAATATATTATCGTTGGATTTCGAGGTAGATCTGAATAGGAGTATAGTTATGTATTATGTAAAAGTTAAATATTGTCTACAAATGAAGAAAAGGAGGTTATATGCAAGCTGCTATTGAGTTCTTTTTAAGAGGTAAATGGGCAATGTGGCCACTGCTTTTTTGTGCGATTATTGGTTTTGCTTACATAATTGAAAGGTTGATAACATTTTCTCGTTTGAGATTAGATCCTGAAGACTTTGCCGAAGAACTTATAGAAATATTTAAGAAAGACGGAGCTTCTACTGCTCTTGAGTACTGCCGACAATTTCCGTCTCCTGCCGCACGTGTTTTTGGACCGGCAATAGAAAAATATAAAGAACAGGATAAAAGAACTAAAGATAAACAAGTTTTTGAGGAAGTTATGACAAGATACGCTACAAGAGAATTGGCTTTCCTTGATAGAGGAATGTTAATTCTGGCTTCGTTGGCTAATATTGCTCCCATGCTTGGGTTCCTTGGAACGGTATCCGGAATGATAAATGCTTTCGATGCCATAGCTCTCGCAGGTACGGTTGAAGCTACTCTTGTTGCGGCCGGTATTTCAGAAGCTCTTATTACGACTGCTACAGGTTTGTGTTTGGCAATTCCAATTTCAGGAGCTCATGCGTTTTTCTCTCAAAAAGTAAATGGTTATACTAGATCGATGGAGGAAGCGGCTGCTGCTTTGATGGATGCCTTATTGGAGGCATAGTTGAAACTACACGAAAAAAAGATAAAAAGTGCGGAAATACCTACAGCTTCAATGGCGGATATAGCTTTTCTGCTTTTAATTTTCTTTATGGTTACCACTGTGTTTGCCAATGAAGTGGGACTTCAAATTATGCTTCCGGAAAAAGGAGAGGAAGTCAAGGTTAAGTCCGAAAATATTCAGAGAATATATGTGGAAGAGAAGGGTGAACTCAGACTTAACGGTGAACCTGTTAGTCAAGATCAGTTGGTAGATGAGGTAAAGAAAATTCTTGCTGAGAATAAAGATGCGATTTTTTCTATAAAAACTCATCCGAGAGCACAGTATGAATACATGATCAATGCCTTAGACAAATTAAGACTGGCGAATGCTGAAAGATACTCTTTGGCGCCTTCATCCGAGGAATGAGGTAGTTTATGAAACTGACTAGAGAAAAAGTGCAGGCTACAATACCAACAGCTTCAATGGCGGATATTGCTTTTCTGCTTTTGATATTTTTTATGGTTACTACTACTTTCAGAGCCGAGACTGGTCTTCAGGTAATTATACCGCAGGTGGAAGCAGCAGAAAAAATGCCAGCCAGGAATTTGACTCATATTTGGATATCTAAGAACGGACTTGTTTCGATTGATGATGCGCTTGTTTCTACAGAACGAATATCTGATATAATGGCAAGAAAAAGACAAATAAATCCGGATATAATTGTTTCGGTTAAATGTGACAAAGCTACTGGCTACAAGCTTGTAGAGGATGTGCTGAACGAATTCGTCGATGCTTCAGTCTTAAGGATTCATCTTGCTGCAAGAAAGAAAAGGGGTTGAACAATATGAAAGAGAAGATTGTCGACTTGAAGAAGCAGTATCCCCTAAATATAAGGATTGGTTTTTTGATTACTCTCGTATTATTAATTCTGGGCTTTAAGTTTATTCCTGAAACAAAAAGGCAGCCCTACCTACCTAAATTTTCAAAGCCCATACAGGTTGATAAGCTACCGCCGCAGCTTCAGAATATTGTTAAGCCTCCACCTCCACCTAAGCCTAAAATGCCTGTGGCTGCCAAGAGTGACGAAGATGTGGAAGCGGAGACCATAGAGAAGACTGATTTTAGTGGACTGGAAAAGAAAGAAGCAGATGTGGACTTTGCGCCGCCCAGGTTTGTCGCTTATGAAGTTGCTCCAAAACCTCTGAATGAAGGCATTATGCGACAAGGCACTTATCCGGAAGTGGCCAGAAGGTTAGGAATAGAAGGCAAACTTTATCTTGAATTGTGGATAGACACTAAGGGTACAGTTAGAAATGTTATTATTACAAAGCCTTTATATCCCGCTATTGATAAAATCGCAAAGGAGAGAGCTTATCAGTTAAAATTTAGCCCTGCTATGCAAAACGATAAGCCTGTGGCAGTTCGTCTCGCCTATCCGGTCATTTTTAAATTGGAAAATTAAAGGAAAAATCTTTATAAAGGGGCTCTGCTTAGAGCCCCTTTGAGTTTTTAATATTGTCTTTAGAACTTTCTGATTCCATCCAGTGGATAAAAGGAGTTGGCCCAAAAAAAGCAGAGCTGCTTTCAGTTTTGAATGTTTCTACGATTCGAGACATCCTTTATCTTCCTCCCAGAAAATATTTAGATAGAAGTGAGATAAAGTTAATAAAAGATATTAGAGTTAATGATGAAGTAACCGTTGAAGGTAAGGTTGTCTCTGTTAATTCCAGGAGAAGTCGAAAGGGAAAACTGCTTTGTGATGTTTCGGTTTACGACGGGAGTGGAATTATTGTTGGAAGGTGGTTTAATCAATCCTGGGTTAAGGATAGATTCAATACTGGAGACCGTCTCTTTTTTAGTGGTAAGGTTGAGTTTTATAGAGGCTTGTATATTTTAAATCCCGATTATGAATTTTTAACCGAAGAAGAGACGGAGTTAATTCATACGGGAAGAATTATTCCTGTTTATCCTCTCACTAAGGATCTTGGGCAGAGATTTATGAGAAGAACCGTAAATTATGTCCTTCAAGATTTCTTGGAGAAAATAGAAGAACCGATGCCTTCCGATATGTTAAAAAAATATGATTTAATTTCACTGGATAAAGCGTTGTATAATCTGCATTTTCCGGAAAATAAAAGTCTTTTATCAAAAGCAAGGGAAAGACTCGCTTTCGACGAACTTTTTTATCTTCAATTATTTCTTACTCTTAATAGGCAAAAAGCAAGAGAAAGGAAAGGAATTTCATTTGAGATTAAATCTAATTTAGAAAAAAAATTTCTATCGGCTTTACCTTTTAACTTGACTCCATCACAGAAAAAAGTGCTTTCTGAAATTGAGCAAGATATGAGCGAATCTTATCCAATGAACAGACTCCTTCAGGGTGATGTTGGGTCGGGTAAAACAGTGGTTGCCATAGCTGCGATGCTTATCTCGGTAAGCAACAAATTTAATGTTGCTTTTATGGTACCTACGGAAGTTCTTGCTTATCAGCATTATTACTTGATGAAAAAGTTTTTATCCTTTTTATCGGTTCCGCTATGGCTTTTGGTAGGTAATATGAATCAATCTGAGAGAGAAAAAATCTTAAAAGAAATAAATAAAAAAAGGGGTATTATTTTGGGTACCCATGCGCTGCTTGAAGAAGATGTTAAAATTCCGGTTTTGGGTTTGGTGGTAATCGATGAACAGCATCGTTTCGGAGTTAATCAGAGGGCAAAGGTAAGAGGTGAGGGTCATCCTGATATCCTTGTTATGTCTGCTACTCCTATCCCCAGGACTTTAGCTCTTTCGGTTTATGGAGAATTGGATGTTTCAACAATTGATGAAATGCCTCCGGGGAGAATTTTTTCTAAAACAAAGTGGGTCAGAAATCCCCAAAATCGAGCTCGTGTGTATAATTGGATTAAAGAAAAAATAAGTAAAGAAAATTGTAAGGCTTATATAGTGTTCCCTCTTATTGAAGAATCGGAGAGTTTAGATTTGCGTTCGATAGAGGAAGAGGCCGAGTACATCAAAAAAACTTTTTTTTCGGATTCAAAAGTTGCCATTTTACATGGTAGAATGAAAAGTAGAGAGAAAGATAAAATAATGAAAGCCTTTAAAGGAGATGAAGTAGATGTCCTCATATCGACTACCGTTATTGAGGTTGGTATAGATGTTCCGCAGGCTAACATTATGGTGGTAGAGGATGCGGATAGGTTTGGACTGGCACAGCTACATCAACTTAGAGGTAGAATCGGCAGGTCGTCGAATAAAAAATCATATTTTATTATGATTGCTGATAAGGATAGTATTACAGATAGGGCTACATTAAGGCTTGATACTCTCGAAAACATTTCATCTGGTTTTAAGTTATCCGAAGTTGATTTGGTCTTGCGGGGTCCCGGGGAATTTTTCGGGACAAAACAGCACGGTTTTCCGGATTTTAAGTTTTTTGACCCGTTTGCGATGCGAAACATGATTGGGGTTGTTCGAAACGCCGTAAAGAACGTAATTAAGAAAAATTCAGAGGATAAATTTTTAGAAGAAATAGAAAGAATAAGGGGAAAATCGCAGTTTCTGGATATTGCATAAATAATGGAACTTAAATACGCTTTTTTATGTCTTTACTTGTGGTAGTTGGAGAATGGGGAGGAGTAAGTAGTAAGTAAGAGATGAGTATAAGGTATAGTGATATATCAGCGTGGGGTTGACATATGAGGTTTTTTTGTTATTTTGAAAATGAACAAAGTTAGGGCGAGTTAAATTTTAAAGGAGGATTAATGTTTAGAAGAACGGTTTTTTCGTTCATGATTTTATTAATAATTTTACCTTTAAGTGTTTTTGCTAGTTCCCTTGAAGCCGGAGCAATTTTTATGATGATTTTTCCGGGCTCTCGAGCGACTTCGATGGGAGGGGCATTTACTGCCTCGGATGGAGATATCTTTTCTACTTATTATAATGATGCTACCTTAGCTTTTGTAGAAAATAAACAAATAGGATGGCAACACGCAAATTGGTTGCCGGGTTTATATCCGGGTATGTATTATGAGTATCTGACTTTTTTAATTCCCTTAGGTGAGGGCTTAAATTTAGATTTTGCTGTGACCTATCTTACTACTGGTGAGACTGAAGTTTCCGATAGCCTTAGGGATTTTTATGAGGAGTGGGTTACATACGATATAGCTTTTAAGGCTGGTGGTTGTTTGAAATTATCGGAAAATCTGGGTGTCGGTATCGGAATGAAATATATTCGTTCGTTCCTGGCACCTGAAATTGTGCTTAGAGATTATCTTGGGCTTTCAGGCGCTGGTGGAACCGGTCAGGCATGGGCTTTAGATGTTTCTTTGTTGTATATATGGAATGATTTTATTAATGCTAAATTGTTTGGTATGGAGTGGCTCAAGACTGTTAGGATAGGGGCTTCCTTGCAGAATTTCGGTCCGGATATCAGCTATGTTGAAAATGGAGAATCCGATCCACTCCCTCGAACTTTAAGATTAGGACTTTCGTTCGGGCTTCTGGAAGAAGAAACACATAAGTTAAATTTAAACATGGATTTAATAAAAATCCTTATAGGTGTTGAATATACTGACTTTCAAGAGATATGGAGGGATTCATGGAAAGCTATGGGTATTGAGTATACTCTTAATAATCTTTTTTCATTAAGACTTGGTTATTTTCTTGATAGAGTTGGTCAGAGAGAAGGACCTACTTTCGGAGCAGGTTTTCAATACCAGAAATTTCACTTTGATCTTTCCGTAGATCAAGAAATCTATGACTTTGAAACGGCAAACTACAGAATCTCAGCTCAACTTTCCTTCTGATGGGCTAATCTTAGTCAACAAACCTCCGGGTATGAGAACGACGGAACTTTTAAATAAAGTTAAAAGTTTGTTATATCTTAAAAGAGCTGGTCACGGTGGTACGCTAGATCCATTCGCCGAGGGATTAATATTAATTCTTTATGGTAAGGCAACGAAATTAATGGATTATATAGGTGATGAAAAAGAGTATCTCGGTACTATAAAATTAGGTGAGGTTACTGATACTGATGACCCTGATGGAAAGATTATACGTGAAGGCGAGGTTCCGAGTTTAACTAAAAAGGAAGTTGAAAAAGTTTTTTCGCGCTTTAAGGGTTCTTTCAATCAGGTGGTTCCATTATACAGTGCGGTAAAAAAGAATGGCGAGAGGTTATATAATAAGGCCAGAAAGGGAGAAAAGATTAAGAGTTTACCTTATAGAGAAGTGTTGGTAAAGGAATTCGATTTAGTGGATTTTTCTCCGCCTTTTTTGGAATTCAGGTGTTTAGCACATAGGGGTACTTATATGCGTTCCTTAGCAAGAGATGTAGGGGAAGCTCTTGGTTGCGGAGCGCATTTGAGTAAACTTATTAGAATTAGAGTTGGTCCTTATGAAATTGATGATTCCTGGAAACTTTCTGATATTGAGAAAGGAAATTTTGAAATAATAGAGTTTAGGGAAGCCCTACCTCATTTAAAGACAATAACTCTTAGAGAAGATGCAGTATGGGATTTTGTTCATGGAGGTAAGGTAAGAGGATTCTATCCCAGAGGTTTATATCAGGTTAAGGATAACCGCGGAAATCTTTTGGGAATAGCTAAAGGTGAAACTTATGCAGTCCAACCAATCAAAGTTTTCTCTGATTCATAATTTGAATGAACTCCCTTCCGTTTCAGGTTTCCTTGCCATGGGAAATTTCGATGGTGTTCATCTTGGTCACCAGCTGTTAATCGAGGAAGGAAATAATAAAGGAGATGTTTCTGTGTTAACCTACGAACCCCATCCCTTGATTTCTCTTGATAAAATAAGTGAGCCATTTTTGTTGACTACTATTAGCGAGAAAATTTTTCTCTTAGAGAGATATTCAGTCAAAAAAATAGTTTTTCTTAATTTCGATTCAGCGGTCGCTCAAATGTCCGCAGAGAATTTTGTAGATATAATTATAAAGAAAAAAATGAATCCCAGTAGAGTAATAATTGGATTCGACCATCGTTTCGGAAAAGATAGAGAGGGAAATTCGGATTTCTTGAAGAGTATGGGAGAAAAATTGGGCTTCGAAGTTACCATCTTTCCGGAAGTGAAAATAGATAATGAACCGGTTAAAAGTTCTACAGTGAGGAAATTGTTGAAGATAGGAGATATGGATGGAGTTTATAAATTGCTTAGACATCCTTATTTAATTGAAGGTAAAGTAGTTAAAGGGGATGGTGTTGGGGGGTCGCTGGGATATCCTACCGCGAATATTCAATTGGATTCAAATTATAAATTGTTGCCATGCGAGGGATTATATTCTTCAATTGTTGAGATTAAAGGTGAAGAATTTCCGGCGATGCTTTATATAGGTTCATCTCCTACGTTAGGAATAGATTATGTTAAAATAGAAATTCACATCATGGGATTCTCAGAGGATATATATGGTGAAAAAATAAAATGTTTTGTTTACTCTTTGATAAGAAAGAAAAAGTTTTTTTCATCAAAACAATCTCTAAGAGAAGATATAAAAAAGAGTGAAGAAGAAACATTAAGGAGTCTTAAGGAGGTTTCTAAATGGAAATAAACACTAAAGAAAAGAAGCAATTAATTAAAAAGTTTGGACGGCACGAAAAAGATACAGGTTCTCCTGAAGTACAGATAGCTTTAATTTCGGAGAAGATCAAAGAACTTACCGAGCATCTGAAAGAACATAGGAAGGATTTTCATTCTCAAAGAGGTCTGTTAAATCTGGCTTCTAAGAGAAAAAGATTGCTTAATTATCTCAGAAGAAAGGATTATGATAGATTTGTTAAAGTTGTAAAAGATTTGGATATTAGAGTATAGGAGGATAAAATTATATCATGAGCATTGTTGATTCTTTAATTGTTGGAGATAATGAAATTCGTTTTCAGACGGGGACAATAGCCAAGCAAGCTGCGGGTTCAGTGATGGTTTCTCTTGGTGGTACTGTGGTGCTTGCTACGGTCTGTTCAAACGATGAAGCCGAAGAAGGGCTTTCTTTTGTTCCGCTTGTGGTGGATTATCTGGAACGAACATATTCGGCGGGTAAAATTCCCGGAGGATTTTTTAAAAGGGAAGGAAAACCTTCAGAAAAAGAAATTTTGATTTCAAGATTGGTGGATAGACCGATTCGCCCACTGATACCTGAGGGTTATGCTAACGAAACTCAGATTGTTGTTATGGTTCTTTCGCATGATCAGGAAAATGACACCCATACTTTAGCTGTAACTGGAGCTTCTGCTGCTCTGGCAATATCCGATATTCCTTTCAATGGACCGGTTGGTGCCGTCAAAGTAGGATTGGTAGATGGACAGTTTATAATAAATCCTTCAGTGACACAACTTGCAGGCAGCAAGATGGATGTGGTAGTTGCTGGGACTTCTTCTGCTGTTACTATGATTGAGGGTAGATTGGATGATGTAGAAGAAAGTACTGTTTATTCGGCTATAGAAGTAGCTCATAGAGAGATACAGAAGATAGTTCAATTTCAGAAAAAATTTGCGGAGAAAGTTGGTAAGCAGAAGAGATTCTTTGAATTGTCCGTTATTCCTAAAGAATTAATTGATGAGGTTAGTTCAAGGTTTGGAAGCTTTATCGGCAATTTGAACACCACACCCTCTAAGGAAGAAAGGAAAAACTTGAAGAAGGAAATTCTTGATAACCTTAAAGATAAATATGAGGAAGATCAGTGGTGGCAGGTCGAGAAAGTTATTGAAGATAAACAGAAAGAACTTATGCGGAAAATGATTTTAGATCAGGAAAAAAGGATTGACGGGAGGAGGCTTGATGAAATCAGGGCTATTGAGTGTAAAGTTAAAACACTCCCCTGTCCTCATGGCTCTGCTATTTTCAGAAGAGGAGAGACGGTCAGTCTATCAGCTGTTACTCTCGGTTCAAAAAGAGATGAGCAAAAGATAGATCATTTGATTGGCGAAGATTTCAAGAGGTTTATGCTCCATTATAATTTTCCTCCGTTTTCTGTCGGAGAAGTTCGGTTTATGAGAGGTCCCGGAAGGAGAGAAATCGGACATGGGATTCTTGCGGAGAATTCTTTATTGCCTGTTATTCCAGGGGAAGAGGAATTTCCATATACCATAAGGCTAGTTTCGGATATTCTTGAATCTAATGGTTCCTCTTCGATGGCAACCGTTTGTGCTTCTTCGCTTGCTTTAATGGATGCGGGTATTCCAGTAAAAAAACATGTGGCTGGTCTTTCGATTGGTCTTGTCAAAGAAGGTTCGGAATATCGACTTTTGACGGACATTTTAGGTGATGAAGACCATATGGGAGATATGGATTTTAAAGTTGCCGGAACTCGCGAAGGAATAACGGGCATCCAACTCGATACAAAAATTCAGGATTTAACTCTGGATATTGTAAAAGAAGGTTTGGATAGGGCAAAGGAAGGCAGGTTAAAAATCCTTGATATCATGGAAAAGACTATACCTGCACCACGGGATTCTCTCTCCGAGTTTGCGCCGAGAGTTTTAACTTTGGAAGTTCCTATTGAAAAGATAGGTCGAATTATAGGCCCTTCAGGTAAAACTATTAAGAAGATAGTGCGTGACAGCGGCGCTGAAGTAGAAATTGATGATGAGACCGGAGTGGTTACTATATTCGGAGATAACAAATTAGCGGTCGGACAAGCCGAAGCGATGGTTCGAGGAGCGGTTAAGGATGTTGAAGTAGGTGAGGTTTATGAAGGGGAAGTAAAAAAACTTCTTCCTTTTGGCGCTATAGTATCTATTGGAGGAGGGAAAGACGGATTGGTCCATATAAGTGAAATAGCGCACTACCATGTTAATAAAGTCGAAGATGTTCTTTCGGTTGGAGATAAGCTTAGAGTTAAAGTAAAAAGAATCGGAGATGATGGTAAGATAGATCTTTCCAGAAAAGCACTTATATCAAAGAATCAGAATAATTCAAAAGAAAATAACGACGATAAGCAAGTATAGTTTTTGAGTAGGTAAGTAAAGATAAGGAGAGTATGATTTATGAAATCCGAAAAAAGGGTTTTGGGAATAGATGTTGGTTCTACAAATATAAAATCAGGATGGGTTGCAGAAGGTGAAATAACCGAGTTTAAAAACGTTCCTATTAACCCTGAGGGGGTTGTTTCTGAGCTGGTAGATGTTATTAGAACCTATGAAATGGAGACCGATTCTATTATTGGTGTGGGTTTCCCTGGTTTTATTAATGATGGAAAAGTGCATAGCCCCCCAAATCTTCCTTCGATTCGTGAGTTAGATCTTCAGGAAGAATTGCGTGAGAAAACGCATCATCCCGTATATCTATTTAATGACGCTGATGCTTATATACTTGGAGAAGCTTTATATGGTGCCGGTAAAGGGAATAGAATTGTGGTAGGTTTTACTCTTGGTACGGGAATTGGTGGCGGATTTATTGTAGACGGAAAAGTCTATACCGGTAGTCGTGGTTTTGCTTCAGAGTATGGGCATATGACAATAGACCCTGATGGCCCTTTATGCCATTGCGGAAAGAAAGGATGTCTTGAGGCATTTGTAGGTAGCTATGGTATAACAGAACGTTACGAAGTTCTCTCACGTGAAAATTTAACAGTTAAAGAAATTTTCGATAAAGCTAAACAGGGAGAGGAAAATGCTTTAAAAGTGGTGAATGAATTTGGTTTTTATCTCAGCATAGGTATTAAAAATATAGTTGAAGCTCTCGATCCCGATATTGTGATTTTGGGAGGTGGTATAACAAAAGCCGGAGATATAATAATAAAATTGATTGAATCAAACCACTCATTTTCTTCTTCACGCCCTTTTGAGGATGTTAAGATAGCTATTGGTGAATTGCCGGATAAGGGAGGAGCTATCGGTGCAGCCCACTGGGCGAATGTAAAACATCGGCAATAAATGGAAGAGGATTTCTGGGGTCATCTCGAGGATTTAAGAAAAAGAGTTCTTATTTCTTTGTTTTTTTTCGTAATATTTACCGGCATTGTTTATCCGTTTTCCGGACAAATAATAAAGCTATTTACCGATTTTGTAGGTAAAACTTATTTTTTTGCGCCCCAAGAAGCTTTATTTATAAGAATCAAGATTAGTTTTATGGCCGGTTTGGTTGTCTCTTTACCACTTCTGCTTCATCAGTTATATCTTTTCGTAGCACCTGCTTTAACAAATGAAGAGAAAAAGTTTACTACTCCTCTTCTTGTCTCTCTTGTTGTTTTTTTCTATGGGGGTGTATTATTAGGTTATTATATATTCTTACCATATATTCTTAAAATGCTTTTATCTTTTCAAACCGATTTTATGTTGCCGCTTCTTTCAACTTCAAGATATTTTAGCTTCATTATCTGGATTTTAGCAGGTTTTGGTTTATCTTTTGAAATGCCGGTGGTTTTCTTTCTTCTAAGTAAGATAGGCCTGATTTCACCTGGTTTACTCGCCAGAAACTGGAAATTCGCAATAATTTTCATATTGATTTTTGCGGCTGTAATTACTCCTACCATCGATATTGTTACGATGTTTGTAACAACTGTTCCTTTATTTTTTCTTTACTTTATTTCGATAGGAGTTTGTTTTTTCGCTGTTAGGGGGAAGAGAAACTGATTAACCACAGAGAACACAGAGAAAAAAAGAACTCACAGAGAGCACAGAGCCACACCACGCTACCCATTTATTTCGTTTGTTTAAAACCCTACCCCCGACCAAAAATATTCCCACACAAAGGCACAAAGACGCAGTGAAAAAACAATATTTTTTTGATTTTTTACTAAAACCTAATACCCCAAGACCTAAAATCTTGCAAAATGACACGAATTAAAAGATGTTTACGGGAATAGTACTACATTATTTATTAAAAGAATTTAATTTTAAGGGCCAAATTAAGATAAATGATGTTGTTCGTAAGGACAATCTGGTATCGGTTGTATTAGGGAAAGATTTTTTAACCGCTAATCTGAGTCGTCAGTCTCCCTATGTTTCTCTAAAAAAAATAAAAGGGCAGGGGTATTATTCATCCTTATTTAAAGGGAAAAAAGTGTTGAAAGTTGAACAGCTTGGTTTTGATAGAATCTTGATAATAACAATTGAAGAAGATTTGAAAATTGTATTTGAGATTTTCGGAAGAAGAAGCGATTGTCTGTTTCTCCGGGGTGATAAAATAATGAATTCATTCAAAGGTGTTAAGAAAGATAAGTATAAACTTCCTTCAACTCCTAAAGTATTGGATATTTTAAGCGCCCCTCGTGGCGAGCTTTTCGATGCAATAATAGCTGGAGAAAAAATAGGCGGTTTAACTGTTGGATTTATAAAGAGTTTAAAATTAAAAGGTGTTAAATTTGTAAATTCTTTTTCGATGCGGAAATTCGGCCCAACCGTTTTTGAAGATATCCTTTCTCCGTATCTTTTACCCGAAGGTAAGAAATTCCCGAGTATGAACGAAGCTGTGGTATATTATTTTGAGGAAAAAAATAAGGAAGAAGAGCGCAAAAGATTGCTTGAAATAATTGAAACGCAGTTAGAGAAGAAGATACTTAAAAACGAAGAGATTTTGAGACGTTTAAGTGAACCGAAAGATATTTCTATATATAAACAAATGGGCGATGCCATACTAACTTATAGAGGTGTTATCGATTTCTCCAAAGATAGAGTAGTTCTTGACTATATGGGTAATAAACTGGAAATAAGACTGAATCCTTCTCTAACCGTGATGGAAAACGCTCAGAGCTATTTCGGACTTTTTAAAAAAGAAAAGAAAAAAGCCGAAAGCGATGAGTTAAGAAGGAACAGGATATTAAAAGAGTTGAAAGTTCTAAAGAAAAAAAGAGGGAAACTGAACATGGCGGAAGATTTAAGCGAATTTAAGGAGTTTTATAAAGGGAAAAAAGAAGAAAAAGAAGAAGAAACTTTTCCCTCGAAATTTCGCGTATTTACCACCTCAAACGGCTCGAAAGTTTTGGTCGGTAAAAGCGCAGAAGCAAACCACGAGCTTACCTTCTCTTTTGCGCGTCCTTATGATATTTTCCTTCACGTAAAAAATGCTCCCGGTTCACACACAGTCCTTAGAGTAAAAGATAAAAATAAATTTCCGCCCATTGAAGATATTCACCAGGCAGCGTATTACGCTGCGAAATTCAGTAAATTAAAACACTCAACTTCTGTTCCCGTTTCCTACGCTCAGAAAAGATACGTGCGGGGCGCGAAAGGTATCGCAAAAGGTACTGTAATCATGGAAAGGGAAAAGGTTGTGTATGTTGACCCTACGTGTTAGTCAAAAAATACCACAGATGACACAGAGATATGTAAAATACACAGAGAACACGGGAATTATTGTTTTTTCTATGTGCTAACCTCCTATGGATATATTCTTGACAAATTCACGGGAAAATTTACAATTCAGTGTGAATAAAATATGAAAAAAATAATTGTAATTTTAATAACGATTGTTATTTATGTTCTTCCGGTTCTCGGCAGTTCGGGCGATGGGATGACTTTCCTTATTAATAATTTTAAGCTTCAAATGAACTGGACATGGCAGGATAAAATACCTTCATTGTATGGTGCTGAAGGCGTTGATATAGTATTATTGATCAGATGTAATTATGAAATCCTATCTAAGAGAAATGATCTTATATGGATAGATTACTTTTTAGATGAAAACGCAAATAATGTTATAATGACTTTTAGTAGAGAAAAAAATGATGAATGGGATTTATTTGCTGAAGCGGAGATACCATTAGATGATAGTTTCTACGTGAATTTTGAAAATCTGATACGGGAAAAATTGAAATTAAAAAAGAGAGATATAGATGAATGTGAACTGTATATTGCTTTCATACCTATTTCATATATTGAACCTGATTCTGAATATCAAAAGGAGGTTACGTGGTTCCTGCAACAATCAGAATTATATTGGGCGCATGAGATGGCATTACAGCAAAATTATCAGGGTTATCTTTATTCAATATTTTTTAATAAGAATGTAATGTATAACTCTCTTAAGAAATTAAATGTCAAAAAGATAATAATTAATAAAAGAACTTTAAATTTGGATTCCGTTTACTCTTTAGATATCACGTTATTTTAAAAGTTAGCATTAAAAGCTACAAGTTACTAGTCTTGAGGCTGTACTAAAGAAAACGTTGTACTCTTTTTGTGAGATCTATTGTGTGTTGCGAGTTTGATTTCAAACAATAAAAAATCTCAGTGTATTTACAAATTACCGTATTAATAAGACCTTATTAGTAAATTTATTGTTTCCAACTTTTAATCGGTAAAAATATATTCCACTGGAGAGTTTTTTGCCGGCGTCATTATTTCCGTACCATTTACATAAATAATTCCCTTTCTCTTGGGTATTTTTAACCAGTTTTCTTACAGTTCTTCCTGTTAGGTCATGTACTGTTAACTCTATATTATACGTTTCCGGTAAAGAATATTGTATTGTAGTATAGTCTGAAAATATCTGTGGATAGTGCGTGCATTCTATATCTGTTGGTTTGCCGTGTTCTTTAATGCCACTCGTAAATGATGTTAGTCTCTCAAGTATATAGGCTTCAGAATAATTTGTGTCTATTTCGTCTGGATGACTCTTAACACAGACTACGGCTGCATAATTTTCTGCCACGAATTGGTAATTTATATAAGTTGTCGTATCGTAAAGAATTGGAATATCGCTAAAATACATTATCATAGCACAGGTATCGTAAGTGCGAATACGCAGGCATTCATAAATGCCATAAGGTATATTAACGGTTCCGAAGGCATCATATTTCTGAATACCATAATGGAAATATTCCATATAATTGCCTGGACTTATCGTTTCAGTAAATCCATATCTGAATCTATGTGAATTTCCATAGCTTTGAGGGGATGGGATTGAATCTGTTGGTTCGTATCTCCAGAAGAAAGGTGTAGTGGTGGATATTCCTCCCATACCCAACATTATTAAAAAATCAGAATTGCGATTATAATACTGGTAAACAGTATCAGAATCTGAAGGTGACCGGTAAACAAGATTTGCGCTTGGAAGTGAGTCTATATAAGGACTGGAAGCAGGATCAACAATTGTGAGATAACTGTTTTCAGCGCCCATAGGTTGAGATGTAAAATCCCAGGTTTGAGGTCCACCTGTTGTTCCGAGATTAACGTTAACTTCTATTGAACTGTTTTTTATCCAATGAATACCGACCTCATGCGGTATCTCATCCGATTCGATTACGATTTGAGCTGATAGATTAAAGAAAATAACAAAAAGTGAAATAATAATATATAATTTTAATGATCTCACATAAACCTCCATATATAAAATGATTATATGTGGATATGTGTTAAATGTCAAGTTAATTTATTTGTCTAAAGTTTAAAATTTTTTCTCTTTGATTTTTCGCTGGGTTCTATCTGTTTTATTCTCCTCGAAAAATTGAATTATTGCAACAACTTATGTTGACTTTTATCTTAAGAATCTTATAATTATATTATGATAAAGATGTTGATATTAATGTTAGCAATTGTTTTTGTATCCTGTGAAAAGCAGAGTGCAGCAGAGTTTGAGATAAAGGAGGAAAGTCTTACTTCTTTTATTCTCAAAAATTATAAGGGAAGCCGGCTTATGTGGAAATTGACTGCCAAGGATGCAAAAATATCTGATACAACTGTTATACATCAGTTGGAGTTGGATTTTTTTGACGAAAATTCAGAGCATTCTTCTAAATTAAAAGCCGACAGCGGATATGTTATTCGCAAAACTAATGATTTAAAGGCAGTTGGCAACATCGTAATTAAGTCAAGCGATTCAGTGACTTTATGGACGGATGAGTTGAACTGGTCTGAAGAAAAGCAAAAGATATTTACGGATGGCGAAGTAAAATATTCTAAAGATAAACAGGTATATCGCGGTAAAGGACTTGAATCCGATCCGAGTTTAAAGCATATAGTTATAAAAGAAAAGTTTTCAGGGAAAGGTGAATTTGAATGATTCTTTTATTGTTAATGGTGCCTTATGAAATCCGCTCGGGATCGATGGAGATTGTTGATAGAAATAAAAATATTTTTAAAAACGGAATAGAGATTTATTCTGAAAACCTTTATATAACTGCAAAGCAAGCAGTTCAAACAGATGCTTCCATAATGTTAAAAGACAGTGTCTTCCTTAAGGGTAAAAAATTTTCCTTAAGCGCGGATTATTTGAATTATAAGGTGCCATATAAAATTGTCTTTGGAAGTGGAAATGTGAAAATATGGAAAGAAGATACTTTGATAGGCGATTCTCTGATTTTTTTCAGAGAAAAAGAGGAAGGGAAATTAATTGGAAATTTGATATTTATTTCCGATTCTGTTTTGATAAAAGGGGAATCGGCAGATTTTTTTGAGGATTCCGTTGTAATAAGAGGTTCTCCGGAATTCAAATCTCCTGAAATCAGAGTCAAATCAGATTATACTGTATATATAGTAAGGGATTCTATCTATAAATTTTTATCAGACGTGAAATTCGAAACTTCAAATATATTAGGGAATTCAGGGCGGTTAATCCACAATTGTAAAAATGAAATTTCTACTCTACTTGATGAACCGTTCATATTAGAAGAACGGGACTCTATAACTGGTGATATGATTTTTGTAGACCATAAAGCGAATATTATGAAGTCTTTAAACGGAAGAGTTATAACATACACTGAAGATGGGAGAAATATAGTCTGGGGAGATACCATTAATATTTACTATGATGAAGATACCATAGATAGTGTTTTAGTTAAAGGTAAATCGAGAGGTAGCTTTGCAAAAAATGAAACTCAGGGCGGAAAATCTAATTAAAAAATACAATAGAAAAACAGTAGTCGATCAGGTTAAAATAGAAATAGAAGAGGGCGAAATTGTTGGGTTGTTAGGTCCGAACGGAGCGGGGAAAACGACTACTTTCTATATGATAACCGGATTTATTAAACCTGAATCGGGTGATATTTATTTGGATAGCGAAGAGATTACTAAGAAACCAATGCATAAAAGAGCTAAATTGGGAATAGGCTATTTACCACAAGAGGCTTCTATTTTTAGAGGGCTTTCAGTGGAAAATAATCTCATGGCTATGCTTGAAATATTAATCACGGATACCAAAGAAAGAGAAAAAAGATTTAAAGAGTTGGTGAAGGAATTTAAGCTGTCTTCTTTACTTCAGAGGAATGCAAATAAACTCTCCGGAGGAGAGAGAAGAAGGGTTGAGATAGCCAGAGCCCTCACATCGAATCCTAAATTTTTATTATTAGATGAACCTTTTACGGGCATTGATCCAATAACCAGAGAAGAACTCCAGGAGATGGTTTTGGTTCTTAAGAAGAAGAATATAGGAATATTGATAACTGACCACAATGTACGAGAAACATTGCAAATTACCGATAGAGCATACTTGATGTTTGATGGTAGAATAATATTAAAAGGTAAAGCAGGCGATTTGATTTCTAACAAAACAGCAAAAAAACTGTATCTGGGACAGAAATTTAAACTCTAAAATTATGGAGAGCAGAAGAATTTCATCAATACAAAAACTACAGCAAAGTCTCAAGCTCGAACAAAAGATGAGTCCCCTTCAGGTTCTCATGATAAGAGTTACTCAATGTCCGCGTCTTGAGCTAAAGAACATAATTTATCAGGAGATCGAAGCCAATCCTATGTTAAGTTTAGCTGAAGATGATGAATCGTCCGAGCCTTCTGAATCGCCGGAATCTGCTTCTTTTGAAGAAGAGGAAAAAGAAAAAGAAGAAGATCTTTTAAATAAAGAACTCAAGGATTTTTTTACAGAGGATTTCCCGACCTACTTTGTCCCTTCAGATTTAGACGAAGTTGAAAGAAAGCAAATACCTTATACTTTGACTCTTCCCGAGCAACTGAAGACAGAACTAAGGATGGAATTATCCGATGAGAAATTGATTGAAGTTGGAGAGTACATGATAGATTCACTTACCGATGAAGGATTCTTGGATACACCCTTACCTACAATTGCTGAGTTTTTCGGTATTCCGGTAGATAAAATAGAAGCAACACTTAAAATTATTCAAGAATGTGCTCCGCCCGGAATTGCTGCTAGAAATGTCCGAGAATCAATAAAAATACATCTGGAAAGATCGCCTGAAAAGTCGGAGTTGGAACTCAAAATTGTTAATGATTTTTGGGAAGAATACAAGAGAAGAGAAATAGGGAAGATTTCTTATGAGTTGAATATGGATCCGGAGAAGATTAATAAAGCAATAGAAAATATTCAAAAAATCAATCCGCGTCCTACGGGAAAAGACTTTGGAAAAGTTGAATATATTACCCCTTCCGTTATAGTTGAGAAGAACGGAGAAGAGCTTAAAATTTCTATAAATGAGCCGGAACTCCCTTTCTTTCGTATAAACACAAATTATCTAAGAGTTTTACAGGCTCCAAAAAATTATGACAAAAAGACAGTTAAATTTGTTGAAAAATGGATGGAAAGAGCAAAATTTATTCTCCAATCATTGGAAATGCGAAGAAAGAACTTTAGAAAAGTAATGGAGTATATAATAAATTTCCAGAAAGATTTTTTCAATAAAGGTGTAATGCACATGAACCCACTTACACTTAAAAAAATTGCTAGAACGACTAATTTATCAGAATCAACGATTTCCAGATACATAAAAGACACATATGTTCAAAGTCCAAAAGGGGTTTTTCATATAAAACATCTCTTGAGCGGAGGAGTTAAAGGAAGGGAACAAAATATTTCTACAAATACTATTAGGGAGAAGATCAGGAGGATGATAGAAGCAGAGGGGAGTGAAAAATTGTCGGATATAGAGATAAAAAAAGAATTGGAGAAGGAAGGTATTAATATTACTAGACGCACTGTTGCCAAATATAGAAATCAGATGGGAATTCTGCCCAAGGCAAAAAGAAAAAAAGAAAAATTTTTTTGAATTCTGAAAATTTATATGAATAAAGAAATTCAATGCATTTTTGATGCACTAAAAAACAGTCCCACTGCTTATTTGAACATAAAAATTCTCAAAAAAAAATGCGGTAAGCATATTAAGCCTTTATTAAAAAAACTTGAAAAAGAAGGAAAAATAATTTCAAAAGGTAAAAAATTTGCTCTCCCGGCTAATGTAGGATACATAAGAGGAATCTTTGACGGAAAGAGGGAGGGGTATGGTTTTTTAATGCCGTCTTCAGGCATGAAAGATCTTTTTATTCCTCCTAATGACACTTTTACGGCTTTAAACGGAGATCTGGTATTAGCGAAAATAACAAGAAGATCGAAAGGTAGATTAAAGGCGAGGATTGAAGAGGTAATCGAACGTTCACGAGAATACTTCGTTGGAAAGGTTATTCTCTTCGAAGGCAGACTAATGTTTCAACCTCAAGATAAGAATATTCCTCATTACTTTGAACTTGAAGATTCTCATAAAGTAAAAGAAGGAGATTTTATACTTGCAGAATTTGTCAAATGGTCTACACCTGTTCTTCCTCCTCTTGCAAAATTTTCCAAAAAGATTAGTGAGGATAATTTATATAATATTCTTGTAAAGCAGGAGTATAATTTGAAACATAGATTTTCAAATAAAGCATTAGCTGAGGTTAAAAACTTTTCTCCACCTTCGCTTAAAGGAAGAAAGAATCTTACCTCCTTAATGACTTTTACTATAGATCCTTCTGATGCGAAGGATATTGATGATGCAATTTCGGTGGGGAAAGATGTAAAATTTTTTCATCTGTGGGTTCATATTGCAGATGTTTCCGGGGCGGTCGGGCGGAATTCGGCAATTGATGAAGAAGCGAAAAGACGTGGCTGTACAACCTACCTCCCTAATGAAACTTACTTCATGTTGCCTAAGGAAATTACCAAGTCATTAAGCCTTGAAGAAAAAAAAGAGTCGCCGGCAGTTACTGTTTATATTAAATTTGATAGAAGGGGCAATATACTTGGAAAGGAGTTTTGTAAGTCAAAAATCAAGTCAGACAAAAAATTTTCTTATACCGAGGTTCAGGAGATTCTTGACGGTAAAGTTAGTTCGCCCTTTAAATCCCAACTTTTAGTCGCTTCCGAACTAGCAAAAATTCTTTCTGAGAAAAGAAGAAATGAAGGTTATCTTGATTTTTTTAGAGAAGAGGTCAAAGTCGAAATTAAGGATTTTCGGCCAACGGCAATTTATCCTGTTAGAGAACTCTGGGCGCACAGAATTATAGAACAATTCATGTTAGCTGCAAATGAATCGGTGGCCAGGGAATTAGAAAGCAAAAAAATTCCTGGAATTTATAGAATTCATGAAGAACCGGAGAGAAATGAGTTAGAACAGTTTAAAATACTCGTAGAAGGCCTTGGGTTCAAATTGCCTTCAATTAAGAGAAAGGATTTATCTTTTTTTCTCGATGAAGTCAAAAATTCCACTTACAGAAGGATTCTCAACTATGAATTATTAAGATGTATGAAAAAAGCTAGATATATAGCTAAACCTGAACCGCATTATGGTTTGGGTTCGAAAATATATACGCATTTTACATCTCCGATAAGAAGGTACCCCGATATCATCGTTCATAGGTTACTCTTCGGTGAAAACTATGCACGGGAAGAATTGAAATCGATTGCCGATCATTCAACTGAACAGGAATGGAAATCTGACTCAGCTGAGAAAGAAATAACAAAGTTTTTTATAATGCGTTATCTGGAAGAAAATACGAACAAGGAATTCAGGGGAATGGTAACAAATATTGGTACTGATGGAATCTGGGTGGAGCTTGATGATTTTCTGGTAACAGGGTTTGTTCCAATAAGAATTCTGCCTAATGACGATTATAAAATAAGAGACCGTTCTCTCTCAGGAAGGTACAATAAATTTTTCATAGGTGATCTTCTTATCTGTAATATTTATACCGTTTCACCGGGCACCGGAGAACTTATACTCGAATACGCGGGTAAGATAGAGAAAAGAAAATAAATTAAAATAGCTTTTAGCTGTTAGCTAGAAACATAAAAAAAATTCGAATACTTAGTATATTTAGTTCTGAATTCTAAAATATTTAGGTGGTGGGGAGCGTAAGCTAAAGGCAAACGTCAAAAAGCCAATAGCGTTAGTTTATATACAGGTTGTGCTCCTTGATGTAATTCAGTACTTCTTCAGTTACGAGAAAATCTACAGGTTCTCCTTTTGTTATTTTATTCCGTATTTCAGTTGAGGAAATCTCTATTATTCTTGAATTAAGGACCTTCAACTCCTTTGGGTATTTCTGTTTCTTTTTGCTTCTTTTGAAAACAAAAACATCCACCATTTTTAGAATCTCTTTCCATCTGTACCATTCTCTAAAATCTGTTGCCTGGTCTTCGCCTATAAGGAGGCAAAGTTTTTTTTCTTTTCTTAAGAGTTCTTTTAGAGTATGATAAGTGTATGAGATCCCTTTTCTTTTTGCTTCTATATCCAGTACTTCGAAACGGTTTTTATTAGATGTGGCTGCTCTCAACATATTATATCTATCTTTAAATGGGATGGAAACAATGTCATTCTTAAATGGGGATTTCCATGCCGGAACGAATAATATTTTATCGAGAGCCAATAAATTCAGGGCATCGTCTGCTAGTATTAAGTGCCCTGTATGAACAGGATTAAAATTTCCTCCAAAAATCCCTTTCAATTTATTTTCTTTAACTTTTCCTGTGCTTTTTCTTTTAAATCACCTTCTACATTTAAATAATAGAAAGTTGCAAGGGAGTCATTGTCATTTGAAAATGCTATATCACCGAGTAATAAATTTGCCTTATCTTTCCATTTCTCACTCTGCGCTGCGACTTTTGTTAGGTATACGATTGCGGCCTTATCGATACCCATTCTTATGTAAGTTTCTCCGATTTCAATTAGCTTTTGATTGATTTTTTCTTCCGCACTTTTTTTACTTTCTTTAGCTTCATCTAAGTGTTTTGAATATGGGTATTTTCTGATAAATTCCTCGTAAGTTTCTAAAGCTTCTTTTGTGAGAGTTTGATCTCTTTGAGGTAATGGAGACATTTCTTCCAAACATTGAGCTTTCCTTAGGAGACCGAGTTCGCTCCAGGTTGAATTGGGGAAATTATTGAGAAGAAATTGAAATTCGTTAATGGCTTCCATATAATTCTGTAATTGGTAATATGATTCAGCATAGTAAAACTGAGCGTCATCGATCCAATGACTTCCGGGATATCTATTAAAAAAATATGTAAGATAGTTAATGGTTTTTTCGTAATTTCCTCCTTCAAAGAGTTTAACAATTTGTTGGTATTCTTCATCAGGTGATGTTATCTCGGGTTTATTATTCTTTGAACAGGAATAGAATAATAGGAAAATCATCATAAAATATATTTTTTTCATTAAGGGTTATCCTCCATATTTTTAATAATTTCGAGAGCTTCTTCCGCTTCTCTTCTGATTTTTGGTTTCGCAAATTTATTCAAATCTAACACTTTGTTATAATAATTCGCTGCGTCGGTGTATTCTTCTCGACTTAGTTTAATATCACCCATTAAAAAGTATGCGTCATCAATCAATACTTTGGGCATACCAAGGGAGATCAACTCTTTAAGGTATAATTCAGCTGAATCGTAGTTTCCTTCTTTTATTCTTTTCTCTGCTAAATCAAAAGCTGTTTTTCCTAACCAATATCTTAATCGCCAGCCTGGGAGGTCTTTAATTGCTTCTTTTAGAACGTCATAAGCAGAAACCAAATCGTTTGTATTTATGTAACATCGTGCTAATTTTAATCGTAAATCTTCATTCCTGGGTTCGTAATTTATTCCTTTTATATAATAATCAATGCTTTGCTCATAATCTCCTGAATCGAAAAACCAGTTTCCCATTAATATGTTTTTTTCTTGTAAATCGAATTCCCCTTCAAATTCCAATATCTTTGAGTAAATCATTACAGCCATGAAATCTTTACCTTTTTTCGATGACTCATTTCCGGCTTGTAATAATTTTTTTAGTACTTTCGTTTTCCACCTGGGATCTGTATCAATTAGTCTTTCAAAAGATTTTAATGCTCTTCTGGGATCGTTCAAATTGAGATAAATTTCACCTTGAAGGTATATTTCTTTAGGAATAGTCGAATTTTCCAGTAGAATCAATGCCCGCGTTGGTCTTAACGAATGATAATACTCGAAAGCCTTATTATAATTGCTTTGCCGTTCGCAACTTGCAATAAGTGCGAATAATACGAAGAATAAATGAAGTCTATATTTTTTTAACAACTTCAACAATCAACTTAGAAAGTTTTGGGGCGGCTTTATTCGCCGCGTTTAATACAATTTCATGGCTGACAGGTTCCATTGCATCAGGTAAACAGGTATCAGTGATTATTGAAAGTCCGAGAACTTTTGTTTTCATCCACTTTGCTACTATAACCTCAGGTACTGTTGACATGCCAACCGCATCCGCACCTAATATTTTAATCATCCTGTATTCGGCTCCGGTTTCAAAAGTGGGTCCCTGAAGTCCGAGGTAAATGCCTTTTCTGACCTTTATTCCTGTTTTAAGTGCGATATCTTCGGTTTTATCTATTAAATCTTTATCGTAAGTATTGTACATGTCTACGAACCTGGGCCCCAGTCGTTCGTCGTTTGGACCCCTTAAAGGATGTTCCGGAAATAAATTTATATGATCGGTTATTATCATTATATCCCCTCTGGAAAACAAGGGGTTTACGCCGCCAGCCGCATTAGATACTATAAGAGTTTTTATTCCTAAAGAACAAAGTAATTTTACTCCATAGGTTACTTTATCCATTCCGTACCCTTCATAGTAATGGAATCTACCATTCATTACACAAACTTTTTTCTTTTCAATTTTTCCGCAAATTAAGTTTCCGGAATGTCCTTTTACTGTAGAGACCGGAAAATTTGGAATATCTTTATATGATATTTTTACAGCATTTTTGATTTCTCCGGAGACATCACCGAGACCGGATCCCAGTATAATCCCAAAATCGAAACTGTCGAAATCAACCTTATCTAAAATATATTTTTTGCTTTCCGATAAAATACTGAACACTTCTTCCTTCATGTCTATTTTTTGTTAGGATTTCCTAATTTAGAATTTACTCCTGGAACAATTCCTGAACTTTCTTTTTTGTTTTCTCTAATTCTTCCGATTTTTCATTTTCCGCGGAAGAGTATTTTTTATTTCTTTCTTTTACACTTATAATTTCGACCTCTTCGAGCATTTTTAATTGAGATGAGAGAAAACTGCGTAATTGTATAACAAATCCGTCTTTTTGATTTCTTAAAGCACTTATTTGACTTTGTAGATCTTTAACTTTAGCTGCAGCATTTTCTATTATTTCGCTGGCTTGCAATTTTGCTTTTTGTAGTATCATTTCGGCTTCTTTTCTGGCATTTCTTCTTATTTCGTCTGTGGTTTTTTGGGTAGAGGTAAGGGTATCCTGAAGGGTTTGTTCCATTCTCTTATAATCTTCAATTTTGGAATCCAGTTCCTTTAATTGATCGGTCATCCTTTTATTATCTCGTACAATATTTTCTATTTCTTTAGCTAACATTTCCAGGAATATATCTACCTCATTTTTATCATATCCTTTAAATGATTTTCTAAATTCCTGTTTTCTAATATCTAAAGGAGTTATTTTCATAATTCCTCCTCTGTTTTGTTTTACTGGAGGCGGCGGGAATCGAACCCGCGTCCGAAATACCTGTTTGAAAACTTCTACATGCTTAGTGATTGTTTAAGTGTCGCTATTCTTTACCCAATCACAGGAATCAGAATAACCAAGCCAGTCTTTATTCGGCTGCAAAACCCTGGCAAAATTGCAACCTATCTTCTTTCTATGACGCCCACATCCGGAGTAAGAAGAAAACGTCCGGAAAGGACGAGCAGCTTAATTAAGCTGCCATGGCATAATTATAGTTGCCATTTATTACAAATACCATAGTTTTTCGAGCTATGGCAGCTCGGCATGCAGCTTACAATCCAGTTGTATCCCGTCGAGAGCCAATTCGCCCCCGTATATATCTATTTTAACTTTCTAAATAGATAAGTCAAGCCCCTATAGCAAAATACTTATATAATTTCTTATTTATGTATCTTTTAGCAGAAAAATAAATAAAAAGTATTACTTTAATAGGTTTTCACTAATTATTTATAACCTTGACTTTTAAGCTGAAAGTATTTATATTATTAGTGTGAGAGTAGGAAGGATTCTATTATTAGATGGTGCCATAACAGAAGATCAGTTGAAAGAAGCGCTTAAAAGGCAGAGAGAAGAAGGAGGACGTTTAGGCGCAAACCTTATAGAATTAGGTTATGTCACTGAAGAACAGTTGATTAAGGCTCTCGAAAAGAATTTAAATGTAAAAGGCGTAGTACTTTCCGATTATCCCTTAGATGATGAAGTTTTAAATTTAATTTCTCCGGATATTGCAGGAGCTTATGAGTGTGTGCCGGTAGAAAAGAAGGGGAAAACCTTATATTTAGCTATGATAAATCCAAATGATTTACAGGCTCAAGAAGATATTCGCTTCAGAACAGGTTATGAAATTAAGCCATTAGTAGCTTCTGAAAAATCTATTAGAAAAATTTTAAAAGAACATTACGAGACTAAAGCTATAGAAGACGAAGTAGCGGAAGAAATGGGTCTTGCAGAGGATTCGGTTGAATTATTGGCGAAGGATGAGGAGGAGGAAGGGGAGGGAGTCTCTGCTCTTGCTGCGCAAATAGATTCTGGTCCGGTTGTTCAATATGTTAATTTTCTTTTAAAGAAAGTTGTAATTGAAAGAGCGAGCGATCTTCATATTGAGCCTTTTGAAAAAGATATTCGAGTTAGAATGAGAGTCGACGGAGTTCTTCACAATTTTCAACCTCCTCCGTGGCGTCTCCATAAGGCTGTTGTATCAAGACTTAAAGTCATGTCTAATCTTAAGATACAGGAAAAAAGAAGGCCCCAGGATGGTAGATTTCAGGCGGAGCTTATGGGGAGAAAAATAGATTTTAGAATTGCAACTGTGCCTACGGTTTTTGGCGAGAAAGTAGGTATAAGAGTTCTTGATAAAGAGAGTATGGAATTTGATCTAACCAAATTGGGCTTTGAGCAAAAGGCTCTGGATGATACACTTAAAGCTATAAAAAAGCCACACGGGATTATTTTGCTTACCGGACCAACAGGATCAGGAAAAACTACTACGTTATATTCGATTTTAAAGGAAATCAATAATATAGATATAAATGTTTCTACAGCTGAGGACCCTGTGGAGTATACTCTTTTTGGGGTTAATCAATTGCAGGTAAGAGAGGAAATTGGTCTTACTTTTGTGGAAGCCTTGAAGTCTTTTTTGCGCCAGGATCCTGATGTTATCATGGTTGGAGAAATAAGAGACAAGCCTACAACGGATATCGCCATACGTTCTTCGCTTACAGGACACCTTGTTCTTTCTACAGTGCATACGAATTCTGCGGCAGCAACAGTTACCCGTCTTATTAACATGGGCGTTGCTCCGTTTCTCTTGGCTTCAACACTTGAACTTATTATTTCACAACGACTAATAAAAACAATTTGTACGAAATGTAAAGCTCCTCTAGAGATTTCAAATGAAGAAATATTAAAACTGGGTTTTGATCCGGCAAGGCTGAACGGACGGAAAATTTTTCATGGAAGAGGTTGTGAGAGTTGTAGGAAAACAGGGTATAAAGGAAGGTTAGGATTATTCGAGGTTTTGCCAATGAGTTCAAATATCAGGAAAATGATTATTGATGGAAGAACGTCCGATGAGGTGGAAGAGCAAGCCAGAAAAGAAGGAATGAGTTCTTTGCGTGATGAAGGAATTAAGAAGATAATAGATGGACTTACAACTCTTGAGGAAGTAGCTCGCGAGACACAGGTTAGGTAAGATATGGAGAGACTTGGTGAAATTCTGGTTCAAGCCGGGAAAATAACACCCGAGCAGTTAAACGTGGCGCTGCGAAAGCAAAAACAAGTAGCAAAAAGGCTTGGAGCAGTGCTTATTGAGGAAGGATTTATTACGGATAGCGAACTGGCAAAAACGCTTTCTTTGCAGTTTCGGGTTTCTTCTATTGATATCAAGCCTGAAGACGTAGATAAAAGTCTGATTTCCCTGATTCCGCCCGATATGGCACAACGGTACCAGGTTTTTCCAATAAGAAGGAAAGGGAAAAAATTAATTTTGGGAGTGGTTAATCCCGGCGATTTAGAAGCAATTGATGCGGTTGAGTTTAAGACCGGTTTGAAGGTTGAGACAGTGGTTGTAACTTTCTGGAAAATGAAGAAACTTCTTGATCAATTTTATCCGGTAACTAAACAAGTAGACAGAATAAGAAAGAAAGAAGAAGAGGTAGAGGAAGAATTTATATTTGCTAAGGAAAGCGACGAGAATATCTTTATCAGAAAGTCTGATCTTGAGGAGGAAGAGGAGGATTGGAGGGCAGAGGCTCAGGAGAAACCCGTAATTAAACTTGTCAATTATTTGATTACTTCTGCTGTAAAGAAGGGAGCATCCGATATCCATATTGAGCCTTATGAGAAGACTCTTCGTGTAAGATTTAGAATCGATGGTGTTTTGCAGCAGGTGGCGGAACCGCCGTATAGATTAAGAAATGCTATTTCTACGAGGATAAAAATAATGACTGGTACTATGGATGCTTCGGAAAGAAGGCTTAATCAGGACGGAAGAATAAAAATAAGAGTTGAAGGGAAGGCTATCGACCTTCGTGTTAGTGTGATTCCTACAGTATTTGGCGAAAAAGTTGTGATGAGAATATTAGATCCATCTTCTCTTATGTTAAATATGGAAGATCTTGGTTTCGAACCGGATGCGCTCAGGGAGTTTCAGAAAGCTATTGCTAGACCTTATGGTTTAATTCTTGTTACCGGCCCTACAGGAAGTGGAAAATCAACATCTCTATATTCTGCTCTTTCTGCATTGAATAAACCGGAAGTAAATATTATGACCGTTGAAAATCCAGTTGAATATAATCTTAAGGGAATAAACCAGGTTCAGGTAAATCAAGATATAGGATTTGATTTTCCTGATGCTCTACGCGCTTTCTTAAGGCAATCCCCTAATATAATACTTATTGGAGAGATTCGAGAAATAGATACGGCATCGATTGCCATTAGAGCAGCTCTTACTGGTCACCTCGTTTTATCGACTCTTCATACCAATGATGCTCCCAGCGCGGTGAACCGTTTGGTGGATATTGGTATAGAACCTTTTTTGATAGCGAGTTCTTTAAATTTAATACAGGCACAGCGTCTCTTAAGGAAAGTATGTAAGAATTGTAGAAAAAAAATAGATATTACTCAGAGCGATAAAGTTGAGTTGTTGAAAACAATGGGTATATCAGAAGAAGATATAAGGAATAGTGAAATTTATGAAACTGGAGCAGGATGTCCCGAGTGTAATTCCAGCGGTTACAGGGGTAGAATCGCGGTAACGGAGGTTATGCCTATCTCTATGAATATAAGACAAATGATTCTAAAGGGAGCTTCAACCGATGATTTACAAAAAGCCGCTCAAAAGGAAGGAATGCGAACTCTTAGAGATGATGGTATTATTAAGCTAAAAAGGGGTCTTACCACTACGGATGAGATTCTAAGAGTTACCGTTGAATCTTAAATTTTTATAGAGGAGTTATTATATGGATTATGATATGAAAGCATTACTGGAAGAAATGGTAAGCCGAGGCGCAACCGACCTTCATCTTACTACCGCTGCACCACCTATGTACCGAAAAGACGGACAACTGGAAAAGTCAAATTATGCCCCACTTTCTCCGAATGATTTGGAGAAATTGGTTTATTCAATATTGAATGACGAACAAAAGAAGAAATTT
Source organism: Caldifarciminota bacterium (assembly GCA_016930175.1). Lineage (GTDB taxonomy): Bacteria > Hydrothermota > UBA3072 > UBA3072 > UBA3072 > JAFGHJ01. The sequence continues at coordinate 34,038 of JAFGHJ010000046.1, read as the reverse complement.
GAAATGAAAAAAGAGCTCGATTTGAGCTTTGGGGTACCTGGTCTTTCTCGATTTAGAGCTAATGTTTTTTATCAGAGAGGTCAGGTGGCCTGTGCGGTAAGAACTATTCCTTTTAAGATAAGGACTTTTAAACAGCTAGGTTTGCCTGATGTGATAGCTGCTATGGCGAACAAGCAAAAGGGTCTTATTCTTGTAACAGGACCAACAGGTTGCGGTAAATCTACAACTCTAGCGGCTGTTGTTGATAAGATAGATAGAGAGAGGAAAGTTCATATTGTTACCATCGAAGACCCAATAGAATATCTATTTAGACATCAGAGAGCTATTGTAAACCAGAGACAAGTTGGTTCGGATACGGATGGATTCGCAATTGCGTTAAAGTACATTCTCAGACAGGATCCTGATGTGGTTATGATAGGCGAAATGAGGGATAGAGAGACTATGGAAGCCGCTTTAAATGTTGCGGAAACCGGTCACCTTACAATTGCCACTTTGCATACAAATTCAGCGGTTGAATCTATTTCGAGAATAGTTGATACTTTCCCTCCTGAAAGGCATAACCAGGTTAGAGCTCAAATAGCTTTTGTTATTATAGGTATTGTTACTCAGAGTTTGATACCGAAAAGAACCGGCGGAAGAGCTCTTGCGGTTGAGGTTCTTTATGGTACTCCGGCTGTAAAAGCATTGATAAGAGATAACAAAACACATCAGTTGTACTCCAACATGCAAGCCGGGCAAAAATTCGGTATGATTACAATGAATCAATCACTTTATAAATTGTATATGGATCGAGAAATAAGTATAGAGGATGCGATATCTTATTCCAGGGAACCGGGTGAACTAGAGGAAATGATTGCTAAAAAACAAACAATTCTACATTAAGGGGGTAAAAGATGCCTGATTATCTGTGGAAAGGTAGAACTCCAAGTGGCACAATAGAAAATGGAGAAATTACTGCGGCGAACCCTGCTGAAGTCCAGAGAATATTGAGAGAGAGAAAAATTGTTCCGACCTCGATACGCTCTAAACCGAAGGAAATAACTATTCCCTTCTTAAAAGGGAGGATTTCCAGCAGAGCTATTTCTGTTTTTACAAGGCAATTTTCGGTTATGATTAATGCGGGTTTACCTTTAATAAAATGTCTTGATATTCAGGTGGCTCAGGTCGAATCGGAAAGGTTTAAAGACATATTGAAAGATTTAATCTCGGCAGTAGAAGGAGGTTCTACTTTAGCCGATGCCTTGAGGGAACATAAGGAAATTTTTGGAGATTTGTATGTTAATATGGTGGAGGCCGGAGAGAAAGGAGGTTCCCTTGCGACTATTCTTGCCAGGCTTGCCGATTATCTCGAAAAAGCAGATTCCATAAAGAGAAAAGTGAAAGGAGCTATGGTTTATCCGGCAGCTATTGTTATAGTTGCTGTTATGGCTGTTGCTGTTTTGCTGACTTTTGTAATTCCGGTATTTGCACAGTTGTTCAAAGATCTCGGTGGTCAATTGCCGCTACCCACAAGGGTGGTTATCGCTTTAAGTGATTTTTTAAGGAAGTATTTCTTTATTATCGCGGCTGCGGCAGTAGGTTTAATTATTTTTATTAGATATTATTACAAGACTGAAGTCGGACATCTTCAGATCGATTCTTTTTTAATAAAGCTGCCGATTTTTGGTACTTTGATAAAGAAACAAGCAATTGCCAGATTTTCGAGAACTCTTTCTACACTCCTTTCGTCGGGTGTTAATATACTTGATGCTCTTGAAATCACAGCAGGAACCACTGGTAATAAATTGGTCGAGAATGCTGTTCTAAGGTCTCGAACTTCAATAGCGCAGGGAGAATCTATTGCTGATCCCTTAAGTAAAGAAAAAGCCCTGTTCCCTCCAATGGTTGTTCAAATGATTACGATAGGAGAACAAACAGGAGGATTGGATGAGATGCTTTCAAAAGTGGCAGATTTTTATGACGATGAGGTTGATCAGGCTGTAGCGAACCTTATGAATGCTCTTGAGCCTCTTGTGATACTTCTTCTTGGAGGTGTTATAGGCGGTATGGTTATGGCAATGTATCTTCCGATTTTCAAAATGGCTCAGCAGTTTATGTAATAGAAAGGATTTCGTGAGTCAAACTAAGAGATATTGCCTATATAGAGCTATTCTATTTATCCTTTTATTTTCTCTGATTTGCGTATTCAGAGAAAGAGGTAAAAGCGTTTTACCTTTGCTTGTTCTATTCTTTGTTTTTATAATAGATGAAGTATTTGTTTTGTTTATTCAACGAAAAGTGAAGTTGTATAATCTTTTATTAGATATAACTTATATTTCTTTTCTTATTGTTTTTACGGGATCTGCTTTAAGTCCATTTGTTTCTTTTTATCTTCCGTTGATTGTCTTGAGCGCTTATCTGTTGTTTCCTGTGGATTCTTTTATTGTGAGTGGTTATTCTATATTATCTTTTGGGCTGGTGTCACTCTTTTTTACAGAGAAAATTCCTACAGGTTTGATTCTTATAAGTCTGCCAGAATTTCCACCTCTTGATATCGTTTTGATTGAATTTGTTGTATATTCTTTCGTTTTTATTTTTACCGCTGCGGTTTCGTCCCTGATTGTTCAAGTTTTAAGGGAACAACTTACCAGAGTCAAAGTTGATATCTCTGATATTGTAGAAGCAATTGATTACGGTATCGTTACAGTAGACGAAGGTGGTCGTATAGTCTGGAGTAACTCTAAGTCTTCAAACTTTCTTGGAGTGCCACTTTTTCCGGGAAATGTCCTTTTGGATGTTACAAGGGTCCCTTTTAAAGAGCCTATTGAAAGGATTTTAATGGGAGAAGAAAAACAACTGGAACTTGAGAGTGGAGATAAAGTATTTATGGTAAGAAGAAGTAGTAGCTTATTAGATGGTAAAGGAACCATTTTAATGATTAACGATAAAACTGAGGAAAAAGAGATAGAAAGAAAAATGCAAATGAGAGATAAGCTTGTGACTCTTGGTAATTTTGCGGCTAATCTTGCACACGAGGTAAGGAATCCTGTTTCTTCTATTAGGGCATCGGCCGAATTGATAGGGCCTTGTCCCGAGGGCAAGAAGGATAAAAATGAAAAGCTTAAAGAAGTTATAATAAAGGAATCTGACAGACTGGATTATTTAGTTGAAAGCTTTTTGGATTTTACTAAGAGTTTTGATTTAAAGAATAAAGAGATTGGTGTTAGTAAACTTATTGAAGATGTTATAGTCGAGTTAAAACAAAGTAAGTTTTTTAATAAAAATATTAAGTTAAGTAACGAGGTGTCCGGTGATATTTCGATAAAAGGGGATTATAATCTTCTCAAAAGTGTTTTTTTAAATCTTGGTTCAAATTCTTTAAAAGCAATGTCGAATGGAGGAAATCTTGCTTTTGGAGCGAAAAAAGATAAGGGGTCAACAATACTCTTTATTAAGGATGATGGATGCGGTATACAGAAGCGGGATTTAAATAAAATATTCTCTCCTTTTTATACACATTTTAAGGAAGGTTTTGGTTTTGGGCTTCCTATAGTGAAGAAAATAATAGAACTGCATAACTGGGACATAGACGTTGAAAGTGCTTTAGGTGAAGGTACGGAGGTGCGTATTATTTTATGAACGGAAAAATTTTGGTTATTGACGATGAGGTCAGTATTCTGGAAGTGGTTAAACTTGGCTTAGAAGAATACGGATTTAAGGTAGATGTTTTTTCTGATCCGATAGAAGCTTTGAATAGATTTTCCGAAAGTAATTACGATGCTGTTTTGAGTGATATAAATATGCCGGAAATGTCGGGTCTGGAAGTCCTTCGTCGCTGCAAAAAAATAAATTCCGAGGCAGTAATTATATTAATAACAGCGTATTCTTCAATTGACTCGGCAATAGAAGCGATAAGGGGCGGAGCTTCAGATTATATAAGAAAGCCTTTCAGGATGGAAGAATTGATTTTGAGGTTAAATGAGGCTTTGGATAAAATAAAGATTAAAAAGAGCCTGAAGAATCTTCGCGAGCAAAAACTGGAAGAGTTCCGAATTATTGGGATTAATGAGAAGATGAATCAAATGAGGGAAAAAATAAAGAAAGTTGCCGCGACGACTTCTCCGATTCTCATCTTTGGCGAAAGTGGCACAGGCAAAGAATTGGTAGCAAATTTGATTCATTATAATTCGGACAGACCCGGGAAATTTGTCCCGATTAATTGTTCCGCTTTTCCTTCCGAATTATTGGAATCGGAGCTTTTTGGATATATGAAAGGCGCCTTTACCGGTGCAGATAGAGACAAGAAGGGATTGTTTGTTGCTGCAGATAAAGGTACTTTATTTCTTGATGAAATAAGTACGTTGCCGATGGAATTACAACCGAAGTTACTCAGAGCTATTCAGGAGATGAGTTTTACACCTCTTGGAAGTACAAAAGAAGTTGAGGTCGATGTTAGAATAATAAGCGCTACAAATGAGAATATTGAAAATTTAGTTGCTGAAGGTAAATTCAGGGAAGATTTATACTATCGTTTAAATGTTATTCCTGTAGAAATTCCTCCGCTTAGGGAAAGAAAAGAAGATATACTTCCTTTAATTAAGCATTTTAATAAGAAAATTTCAGAAAGATTAAATGTAAAAGAGAAAACGTTTACTGATGAAGCTTACGAGAAGCTTATGAATTATAAGTGGACTGGTAATGTTAGAGAGTTGGAAAATCTCCTTGAACGGTTAATAGTATTAGAAGATTCAGATGTCATTGGTGCCTCGGCGATTCCTGAAGAGTTTACTAGTAAGAGTAAGGTTGATAGGTTGAATTTAGAAGAAATAGAGAGGAAAACGATAAAAAAAGCTTTGGAAATATCAAAAAATGATAAGAGTAGAGCTGCAGATATTTTGGGCATTCATCCTTCTACTCTTTATAGGAAAATAAAAAAATTGAATATACGGTTTTCTTCGTAATGCATGAGGGTAGTTTAAAATGATCTTTTTTTATTTGTTATTTGTAGGTATTAACGTAGATTTTCAGATTGATAGAGATACAAGCTCTATTCCCTATGTTATCGTAAACTATGGATTATCTTATTCTGATTTAATCTTCCAGAAAAAAGACTCTGTTTATACAGGAGAGTTTTTAGCCTCTTTGGTTGTAAAAAAAGATAACTATCAATTGGGAGGAGAAAGTAAAAGAAATAAATTCTCAGTTTATAAGTATAAAGAGACGACATCCGATGATATTTATTTTAGAGGTATTATGAAAGTGAAAGTACCTGAAGGGAAAATTGAGGTTATTCTAAGAGTATCGGATCGTAATTCAAATAGAGTATGGAGTAGATCCGCAAAATTAGAGGTATCCAGATTAAAATCAACAGATATAGGATCAATTAGATGGTTTTCAAATCCTTCAAGAGAGGTTATTACCGATAAAGATACAGTCAGGATTGGGCTGAATATTTTTAGTTTTGAAAAGGGAAAAACCCATCTTAATTTTTATTTTACTGACGAGGATAAAGAAACTTTTTTCAAAAGAGATACTGTCCTTCCCGATAAGAAGAATCAAAATGTTGAAGTTACTATTCCTGCAGATAGATTTGAGGAAGGTTTGTACAATTTTATAGCGGAAGTGAAGAACGTTAATAAAGAGGAAGTTGTTAGAAAATCTATTTCTTTTACGGTGTGGAGACCGTTCTTTAAGTCAAAAAGATATTTCGAGAGAGTTAAGCAAGTTGCTTATATTTCATCTATGGAGGAGGAGAAGAAATTGCTTAATGCTAAAGTTGAAGAACGAGAAAAAGTCTGGAATGAATTCTGGGAAAGTAAAGATCCCACGCCTGAAGATGGAGTAAATGAATTCTTAATCGAGTATTTTCAGAGAGTAGATTATGCTAATAAGAATTTTGCACGGGGTTCTCTTTTTGAAGGATGGAGAACAGATAGAGGAAAGGTTTATATTATTTTAGGACCTCCTGATTATGTCGTGGATGAACCTTTTAATCCTAGTGGAGCTGCTTATCAGATATGGTATTACTATGATAAGGGTTACGATTTAATTTTCGTTCAGCGATATATGACCGGGGATTATGAATTGCAAAATCCCCCTCCTGAGGTATGGTAGTTCGTAGTATTTACAGTTTCTTTCTTATTCTTCCGGAAAAAATATCTCGATTTGATTTTCGCTTCCATTAGAAATCAAATATTAATAATTAAAAATCAAAATTAGGAAAATAGTTGGTCTGTGGGTCGGTTAGTCCGTTAGTCCGTAAAAAACACACTAACACACCCACGCACTAACACACCAACGATTTTTTACTTGTAATTTTCCATTTTGATATATGATTTTTACATTTTCGTTGAGTTCCGGTTTCAGTGTTGCTTATTAATTTCTACACTCTAACGATTCTATTATGCTGGATTCCAATTAAAAGAGAAATATTGACAAAGAGAAGATAGTAATTACTTTACGGTTATGAAAATAGATGATGAAGTTTTAAAGAAGATAAAAAGTGCAAAAACCGCTTTTGCATTAACTGGTGCCGGTAGCTCAGCGCCTTCGGGAATACCCACTTTTAGAGGGAGTAATGGTTTCTGGACGGATAAAACCCCTTTTGATGTCGAAGAATTTAATAAAAATCCTCAGAAAGTCTGGGAATGGCATTGTGAAATTAGAGAGATGATAAAAAAGAAAGCACCTAATCCTTCCCATTTTGCTTTGGCTAATATGCAAACTGTTTTTAGAAATTTTGTAGTTGTGACGCAGAATATAGATAATTTACATCAAAAGGCAGGTTCAAATAGGGTTATAGAGCTTCATGGTAATATTTACAGGAACAAATGTAATGATTGTGGAAAAATTTTCGGTGAAATTAATTCGAAAAAAATACCTGAATGTGATAAATGTGGTGGACTTATTCGACCCGATGTTGTGTGGTTTGGAGAACCTCTTCCATATGATGCTCTTATTAAAGCAAGAGCGTATGCGGAGAGTAGCGAATTATGCTTTGTTGTTGGCACTTCCGGAGTGGTTCAGCCTGCTGCCTCAATACCATTAATTTCTAAAGAAAAAGGAGCGTTTGTAATAGAGATAAACAGGGAAAAAACTGTTCTCAGTGAGTACGTCGATTATTCTATTTTTGGTGATGCGGCAGTTATCTTACCGGAGCTCTACGAGAGGCTGTTGTAAATGACCGAAAATCTTTCTTTATTTCTTCAAAAAGCTGAAGAGTGTAGAGCTAAATACGAAAAAGTTATTAAATCACTACAAGATACTGAGATTATTAAAGATAGAAAAAGAATAATAGAGCTTTCTCAAGAAAAGAAATCTTTGGAGAATGTAATATTGCCTTTTAATGAATATGCTAATGTTACGGCTAAGATAAAGGAAGACGAGAAAATTTTATCGGAAACAGAGGATGAAGAAATGATTATCCTTGCAGAGGAAGAACTTCGTGATTTAAAAAATCGGAAGCAAGAACTTGTAAACAAAATAAAAGATGCTTTGTTGCCGGAAGATTCAGAAGATAAGAAAAACGCGGTACTTGAGATACGCGCCGGAACTGGCGGGGAAGAAGCTGCTTTATTTGCGGTTGATCTTTTGCGTATGTACACAAGATATTCGGAAAGTCAGGGATGGAAATTCGAAGTGGTAGATTTCAGCAAGTCGGGTATGAACGGTTATAAGGAAATTATAGTCTTAATTTCAGGTGGTAAGGTTTATGGAAATTTAAAGTTTGAAAGTGGCGTTCATAGAGTCCAGAGAATACCTGTTACCGAATCGGGTGGTAGGATACATACTTCGGCTGTTTCTGTTGCGGTTCTTCCTGAAAGAGAGGAAGTGGAAATTAATATAAATCCTGAGGATTTAGATATTGATTTTTATTCGGCCTCAGGGCCCGGAGGTCAACATGTTAATAAAGCCAGTACAGCGGTCAGAATTGAGCATAAACCTTCCGGAATTATAGTTGCATGTCAGGATGAAAGATCTCAACATCAGAATAGGGAAAAGGCGATGAGACTTCTTAGGGCAAAACTTTTTGAGTATGAACAGGAAAAAGCGGATAGAGAAATAAGATCTAAGAGAAAAAAAATGGTAGGATCCGGAGACAGAAGTGAGAAGATAAGGACTTATAATTTTCCGCAGAATAGGATTACGGATCATAGAATAAATTATACAAAATATAACCTGGATTCATTTCTGGACGGTAAAATTGGTGATTTAGTAGAGAATCTTAGGGCAAGTCAAAAAGAAGAATCTCATGATGAAATTGCTTGAAGTTCTTGATCTTGGAAGTAGAGAGTTAACCGAACATAGCTCCTTTCCTGAGTTTGAGAGTTTTATTTTGTTAGAGGAGGCAACGGGTAAAAGTAAGGGTGAAATACTTATTGATGAGGAAGATATTAAAAAGGAAGATTTTCTCATCTTTAAGAGTTATTTGGCCCGTAGAATAAAGGGAGAGCCCTGGCAGTACATAATCGGTAGAATAAATTTTCTCGGCCTTGATATTTTTATTGATAAAGGAATATTTATTCCCAGGGTTGAGACCGAATTTATGACTGTTTCTGCTATTGAAAGATTAAAGGGATTTAATAATCCCCGTGTTCTCGAGATAGGTTGCGGTACAGGTGCAATTTCGATTGCAATTGCTTCTAATATTAAGACAGCAAAAATAGTTGCGACGGATGTTTCAAAGGAGGCAGTTTCCATATGTAGAAAAAATGTAAAATATCATAATCTGGGCAAACGAATTGATATAATATGTGCCGATTTGTTAAATTGTTTTAATGATTCGGGAACTTTTGATATGATTATTTCTAATCCACCTTATATATCAGAAAGGGATTTAAAAAAGCTTGATATTGTTGTAAAGCGGGAGCCAATTTCGGCTCTTAATGGAGGATATCGAGGGGTTTCTATTATAAATAAGATTTTGGACTCTTCCTCACATAAAATAAAGAAAGGTGGTTGTATATTTATTGAACTGGATAGTTCTAATATGCCTTATCTGGAAGTTCCGGAATCAGTCAGTTACTCGGTATATAATGACCAGTTTGGAAGGAATAGAATATTATATGGTGTTAAATTATGAGAGTAGGTGTCTTTTACACACGTGGCAAAAAAAATATAGAGGTTGTTTTAAAAGATCTGGAAAAAGCTGCAGCTGATAACGATATATCACTTGTCTTCTACAATGGCGAAAAGGAGAAGATAAAAGAATGTGATTTTGCGATTGCTGCGGGAGGGGATGGGACTTTTCTATGGGTGAGTTCAATTATATACAATTTTGATATACCGATTTTGGGTATAAATCTCGGAGGACTTGGTTTTCTAACTGATATCAGGAAAGAGGAAATCAACAAAATCTTTGCTGATCTCAAAAGTGAGAATTATAATCTTAAAGAGAGATTTTTTCTGAAAGCTAATTGTAAAGGTGAGGGAAATATAGCTTTGAATGATGTCGTTTTCTCCTCAACTGACATACGAGTCATTGATTTGGAAATATATATAAATGATAGTTTTGTAACGCAGCTTTCCGGAGACGGTTTAATCATTGCTACTCCTACCGGTTCAACTGCATATTCACTATCTTCAGGGGGACCAATTTTGAAGCCAGATACTGAAGCTTTTGTTATAACTCCTATATCTCCGCATACGTTGAATTTTAGACCATTAGTCGTTAGTTTCAATTCGCGAATACTTATAAGAAACAAAGAAAAATGTCGTCTTATCTTTGATGGACAGAAATTAGTTACTCTTAATTCAGGTGAAGAAGTCACTGTTGAAAAAAATGTAAGCTCGCTAAAAGTGGTGAAATTTGATGATTGGAATTACTTTGATATTCTTAGGAAAAAGTTAAATTGGGGCAATGGATGATAAAAGAGATAAGAGTCAGTAATTATGCTCTTCTTGAGCGAATAGAGGTCACTTTAAGTCCAGGATTCAATGTTCTTACAGGTTCGACCGGTACGGGTAAATCCATAATAATAAACGCCCTTTCTCTTCTTCTTGGAGATAAAGGAGATATAGCTTCGATAAGGAAAGAAGCAGATAAGGCAATTGTTGAAGGGGTGTTTTCTAATTCGGCGGCAATCAATCAAATTCTGAATAATTACGAGATTCCCGAGGAAAATGAACTAATTATAAGGAGAATAATTAACAGGAAAGGCGGAGGTAGGGTTTACATTAACGGTTCAATTGCAAATATTGATATTCTGAAAAGTCTTGGAAATATTCTTTTTGATATACACGGGCAGCACGAACACCAGTTGCTTATCAACGAAGAAACTCATATAGATTTTCTGGACTATTATGGCAAGCTAATGAAAGAAAGAAAAGCAATGGAAGAAAAATTTAAGTTGTTGGGAAATTTAAAGGATGACCTTTCAAAGATTGAATTACAGGAAAATGAATTAGCTAATCGCAGAGATTTATATGAATTTCAGAGAAAGGAACTTGAATGTGTAAAATTTAGTGCGGCAGAGTATCAGGAATTGAAAGAAGAAAAGAAAAAACTCGATAATTTTGAAGAGATTAATGAATTAGTTGAATATGCTACTTCATTTATAAGTGATAGCGAGGAATCAATACAGCGTAAGCTTTCTGAGATTACTTCAAATATTAAAAAAGCAGGCAAATTCGATAAAGCTTTAGAAAAAATTGGAGAAAGACTAGGAGAATCCGATTTGATTCTTCAGGACGCATCATTAGAGTTGGATAGATACAAAGATAGTCTTAATTATGATCGGATGCGACTATCCGAGCTTGAAAGTATAGTAGATAAAGTTGAAACTCTTAAGCGGAAGTACAATAAGAATTATGAAGAACTTTTGAATATGAAGGAAGATTTATCCACTAAGATTTTTGATATGGAGTCTTTAAAAGAAAAAGAAAAAGAGTTAAAAGATAAAATAGCTGAAGTTGAAAGTGAATTTGAAAAAAAGGCTCAAGAGATTTCTGATAAGAGAAAAAATATTTCTAAAGACTTTGAAAAAAAAGTAGAAGAAGAGATAAAAGATTTAGGTTTTGAGAAGGCGCATTTTAAAGTAGAGATAAAAGATAAGAAAGAAATCGATGGGTTGGGTAAAGATGAGGTAAGATTTTTGTTTGAGCCGAATGTAGGAGAAGGTTGGAATCAACTTTCCAGTATTGCTTCCGGAGGAGAGTTATCGAGGGTAATGCTTGGTTTAAAGTCTATTCTTTCGGAAGTAGACAGAGTCGAAGGGCTTGTTTTTGATGAAATCGATGTAGGTATAGGCGGTAGCCTTGCAAAAAAGGTCGGAGAGAAGATGAAAGAAATAGGTAAAAGAAGACAGGTCTTATGTGTTACGCATCTTCCTTCTATTGCAGCAGAAGCGGATTTTCACTTGACGGTCGAGAAAAAGGAAAAAGAAGGCCGTACCATTACGTCGGTTAAAGAAGTTACCGGGAAAGATAGGGTAGAGGAAATAGCCCGGATGATTTCAGGGGAGACTTCTATCGAAACTGCAAGAAAGCATGCTGCTGAGCTTTTGAGTGGAGCTAATTAAAAACAGAAAATTGAGCCGTAAAGAAGACAAAGTCCCATCATGCCATTTGTTTTTTTATTTAGAAATCCTGCTTGCAAAAAAGAGAAACAACAAATAACGCGAATTAATTAAAAATATCTATCGCAGAGAAACCTGGACAGGAGAGGGAAAAACTATGAAAAAAATAGTATTTAGTATTTTGCTTATTTTTTTTTCGTTTTTATTCTGTTTTTTGATTGCAGATTTGATTTTGCGTCTTATAAATTATCCTAAAGTGTTGCTTTTAAAAAAAGATGACAGTGACTATATTCAGTATGACGATACTTTAGGATATAGATATTTACCAAATCTTGATATAGAGATAAAAAATGAAAATTATTGTGTTCAAGTAAAGACTAATTCTTTCGGCTTCAGAGACGATGAGTGGAATTTTGATGGAAAATATAAGAGTATCTTCGTTCTTGGCAATTCGTTTTCTGCAGGGTACGGATTGCCTGTTGCCGAAAGATGGTCAAACAGGCTCAATTATCTATTAAATATTGAGACCGAAAAATATTCAATATATAATATTTCTGTTTCCGCTTATAATATGAAACAGATGATTGAAGCGGGTAGTTACTTGTCTTCTTTTGTTAAACCGCAGATTATAATTATGGGATTATATTTAGACGGATTGAGCCGGTTGCATGATCCTTATGTTTTTTATAATGGATTTGCTATTCGGAGTTCGCATGTTAAATACGCGAAGATAAAGAATAATAGATTAATGTTTACGCATTTTGAAAGTGAACTTATGAAAAATATAGAGTCTTTTGCCATTGTGCATTCTGTTTTTTATAATTTTATTATTAATAAAATGCAAAAATTAAAATGTTTTTTTAATGCAAATTTTGGTCCGGAATATAATATTGCTTTTTACGGAGTTGATGAGATACTTCCTGAGTTGAAATCAAACTATGATCGAAAGAATATAAAACTTATTATTTTACCGATACTGCAGCATGATGAAAATAGAAAATTTCGCGATAACGATTTAATTCTATACAAAGAACTTAAACATCTTTGCAACGAGAATAAAATTTATTTTGCAGATATATTACCACAAATGGAAAAAGAGATTGCTATGGGCAAAAGTTTTTTCATAAGAAATGATAGTCATTGGAATGAAGATGCCAATCAGATAGCAGCTCAGTCTTTATATCTGATAATAGATAAACTTAGTTGCAGTTATTAGGAACCACATAAAATAACACTTAACTTTTGAAGAAATACTTGACTATTATGGAAATACTAAATATAATAAAGATATGGCAATTGTGTGGAAATATAGGAATAAAAGATATTAAGATAAAATTAAATGACTCAATTTAATAGAATTATAATCTGTTTCCAAATTATTTGTTATGTACATGTCTTCGCTCAGAGAATTGATTCGCTGACTGATTGGACAATTAATTCGATACCCGTTATAACTCCTCAAGATTCATCTCCGTGGATAAGATGGAAAACAGACCCGTGCGTTGTAATTGATGAAAGTGAGTGGTTTATGTTTTTTGGCGCCAATGATAGCGGTGTTAGTACTCAAATAGGAAGGGCGGTATCTTCCGATGGTAAGAATTGGATTCCGGACACAATGCAAATAATGGTGTCACTCGGACCTGCCGGTGCGTGGGATGATGCAGAAGTCGAAACTCCTTTTGTCTTGATTGATGAGTCTGCACCGGCTTCCCAGCGATACAAAATGTGGTATGCGGGAAAAGGAAACGCGGGAAACAATAGACCTGATTTCGCTTATCAAATAGGATATGCGTATTCTTCTGACGGTATCAACTGGATAAAATATGATAACCCTGCAAATAATAGTGATCCACGTTTTGCCGAAAGTGATCCCGTATTACCGATTCCCGAATTTATAGCAGCAGGGGAAGATACAATTCCGGAAACGATAAGTTATGACTCGTGGTCAACAGCAGAGCCATCGGTCGTTTTCGAAGATGGGGTCTTTAAACTTTATTATCTAGGTTTAGGTTTGGTTGATGATGTTTTTGCTCATTGGGTTGCACTTGCAACGTCTACGAATGGGTACCAGTGGCAAAGAGATTCTATTGTCTTTTCGCCTAACTTTAAAGGTAAAGAAGCGACCGGAATTGCGTGCCCGGCTGTAATTAAACAAAATAATGAATATTTATTATTTTACAGTATGGTTGAATTGCCGTATGATTCATTTGCGAACGTAGAAAGAGGCACTATTGGACTGGCTAAATCATTGGACGGGTTTGATTTTACACGAGTTTCCTCGAATCCAATTTTAACTCACGGCCCTTCCGGGAGCTATTACGAATCAGGGTTATTTGCTCCTTCTCCTCTTGTTAAAAATGATTCATTGTATTTGTATTTTAGCTCTTTAGTATACAAACCTATTGATGCGATTTTTGAGCCTTTTATCGGTTGCGCAAAAGCTCCGTTATCTTCGTCGTTTATCGAGCATGTAAAAAATCCAGTCGATTTTTCTTTTGAACTTATGCAAAATTCGCCGAATCCTTTTACTTCGGTGACAATGATTGCTTATGAATTACCAGGACTGCGTTATGTCGATTTATCGGTATTTAATTTGGCGGGTCAGAAAATACGAACTTTAGTTTCAGAGCAGCAATGTGCAGGTTCTTATTCGGTTAAGTGGAATGGGAAGGATGAAAAAGGAAATGAAGCTCCTTCAGGTATTTACTTTTATTGTATTGAGAGTTCACGGTTACGTTATACGAGAAAAATGACGTTGTTAAGATAGATAATTCGATGGTTAGAAAATCATGGAAATTGAAACATAAAGAGAGTAAATTTATTATAAAAGAGTATTAAATGTATAAAGGCTGTATTCCCTATAAAAGAAAAGGAGTGTATTTGTTATTAACAATCCCAATTATTATTCTATACCTTTTTGTTATAGTACATTTATGGGAGCTTAATAAACTTATTTTTACTATCTATTGTTCTCTTTTCGTTTTAGGGATACTATTTCAAAGTTACTGCTGTGCATATCAGAGATGTCCTTATATCGGTAAGTTCTGTCCGGGCTTAGGTGGTTTTATAATACCCGCAAGTATTGTTGCATTATTATTAAAGAAAGTTAAAAAAGTGAAGAGTCTGTTTGATTTGTTTGCATCGCTTGGTTTTCTCTGTTTATTGGGAATTATTATATTGCCAATATATTTTATTTATAAGCTTGGTGTAAACCTTTTGATATTTTATTCGATTATTGTCATAGCTTATAGTGTATTATTTTTAGTATTAATATGTCCCGTTTGTGCTATTAGAGATACCTGTCCTGCGGGTAAAGCATCGAGTAATATATACAAATCTATAAAGTTTAATGATCACTATGAATGACAGAATCTGATATTCTTCGGAAAGCTGAAAAGCTTGCTTTCTTATTAAAATAACATACAATGGAGGAAAGGATGAATTCGAATTATACAGGAATGATTGTGGGTGGTATAGTGCCTGCTATTATATTTGGCCTAGGAGGGATTTTTGTCAAAGCAAGTAATCAAGAGGGAATAAGTCTTAATTATCTTATACTTTTTTCCGGGATAGGCGCATTGATTGTAAGTATTTTAGCGTTTGTGTTATTTGAAGATAAATCGATAAACGTTAAATCTGGTATATATGCGTTTCTTGTTGGAGCAACATGGGTGTGCGGAGTTCTTTTAGTTGCAATGGCGTTAACTAAATATAATACTCCGATTTCAATAATTTCTCCTTTGAATTGTACTGCATGTTTTGTTACGGTTCTGCTTGCCCTTATTGTATTTTCGGAATGGAAGAATTTGCATATTGTACGCCTGGTTATTGGTACCTTTCTTATAGTCTTTGGAGCGATGTTAGTATCAACTTCTTTTAAAGTAAATAAAATGCAAAAATCTAATTTTGCTAATGAACAATTTGGCAGCGAATATTCCATTGGTCAAAAGTAATTAAAGAATATCGCGTACACTCATCTATATTTGGAGAATCTTGTTGATGAATATTTATTCACTTTTTTTAAAAGTTTACCCCTTGACATCGGGGGGAAATTTTATATATTCGAGACGGGTTAATTAGTGTTCAAAAAGAAAATATTAAAAATAAGTAAAAGAAATTATGCGATGCCTGGTTCCAGGCATATTTTTTGGAATTCTACCGGAGTTTTTTTTCTTAAAGAAACCAATCTACTGGAGAGGTTAATATATGTCAAATAAAAGAAAATTAGCAAAACTTGTCTTGGAAGACGGTTCTGTTTTCGAAGGTTTTTCTTTCGGTTGGGAGAAAGATGTTAGCGGAGAGGTCGTTTTTAATACAGGTATGGTGGGTTATCCTGAGACTTTGACTGACCCTTCTTATAAGGGACAGATACTTGTTTTAACTTATCCTTTAATAGGTAATTATGGTGTTCCCGGAGATAAAAGAGAGGATGGATTATTAAAGAACTTTGAGTCTGAAAAGATTCAAATTCAAGGTTTAATTATATCCGATCTTTCGAAGGATTATTCTCACTGGAGTGCCGAAAAATCTCTTGCAAATTGGTTGGTTGGAAATAAGATTCCCGCTTTATATGATATAGATACTAGAATGTTGACTAAGAAACTGAGAGAAAAGGGAACTCAGCTTGGAAAAATAATTTTTAGTAATGAAAAGATCAAATTCGAGGACCCAAACGAAAGAAACTTAGTTGCTGAAGTTAGTATAAATGAGGTTGTGGAGTATAAAAAAGGTAAGAAAAAAGTAGCTGTGGTAGATTGCGGTGTCAAGAATAACGTGATAAGAGCTTTTTTGAACAGAGATATAACTGTAATAAGGTTTCCCTGGAATTATGACTTTACCAAGGATAAAATTAATGGTGTGCTAATTTCGAATGGACCGGGTGATCCTAAGAAATGCGAAGCTACGATAGGAAACGTAAAGAAAGCTATTTCGATGAATATCCCTATCCTGGGTATATGTTTGGGGTCTCAGATTCTTGGTCTTGCTGCAGGAGCGGATACTTATAAGTTGAAATACGGACATAGAGGTCAAAACCAACCATGTGTGGAAGTCGGTACTAAAAGGTGTTATATTACATCTCAGAATCATGGATATGTAGTTGATTCTGCAACTTTAAAGGAGGACTGGAGGGAGTGGTTCTTTAATAACAACGATGAAACAAATGAGGGAATAGTTCATATTTCTAAACCATTTTTTGGCTCTCAATTTCATCCGGAAGCTTCGCCCGGTCCCGACGATACCGAATTTATTTTTGATATGTTTGTGAGGTCAATATGTTGAAAAAGAAGATAAAAAAAGCACTAATTTTAGGGTCCGGTGCCATAAGAATAGGTCAGGCTGGTGAGTTTGATTATTCCGGAAGTCAGGCAATTAAAGCTTTAAAAGAAGAAGGAATAAGAACCGTTCTGATTAACCCAAATATAGCAACGATTCAGACTTCTTCCTATCTTACCGATAAAATTTACTTTTTGCCGTTGGATGTTTATTTTGTTGAGCAGGTAATCGAAAAGGAAAAGCCGGACGGAATATTACTTGCCTTTGGCGGACAGACCGGCTTGAATGTCGGAGCAGAATTAGCTGAGAAAGGAATACTTGATAAACACGGCGTCCAGGTACTTGGAACACCCGTTGAAGTTATTTTAGATACCGAGGATAGGGCCCGATTTATAAAAAAGATTTCGGAGATAAATCTTAAAGTTCCTAAAAGTAAGGCTGTTAATACGGTTGAGGAAGCTGTTAAAGTTGGAAATAAAATAGGATATCCGGTTATAGTGAGAATAGCATACGCTTTAGGAGGGTTAGGTTCCGGTGTTGCTTATAATGAAAAAGATTTAAGGGATATTGCGAAAAAAGCTTTTTCCTTTACGAAACAAATATTGGTCGAAGAATATCTTGGCGGGTGGAAAGAAATAGAATATGAGGTAGTTAGAGATTGTTACAATAACTGTATCGTTGTGTGTTCCATGGAAAATGTCGACCCGATGGGGATTCATACAGGTGAAAGTATTGTAGCTGCTCCTGTGCAGACTCTTACAGCCTCCGAAAATTTTAGATTGAGAGCTTTCACTATTAAAGTCATAAGGCATCTTGGTATTGTCGGAGAATGTAATATCCAGTACGCTCTTGACCCGCAGTCCGGAGATTACAGAATAATCGAAGTTAATGCAAGATTGAGTAGAAGTTCGGCTCTTGCTTCTAAAGCTACAGGTTATCCTCTTGCATTTGTGGCGGCGAAACTTGCTTTAGGATATGGTTTAACCGAGTTGAAGAATACCATAACAAAGGAGACTTCCGCGTGCTTCGAGCCTGCTATAGATTATGTGGTACTAAAATACCCCAGATGGGATCTCCAAAAGTTTAGAAAAGTAAGTCTCAATATCGGTTCGGAAATGAAGTCCGTGGGCGAGGTCATGGCTATTGCCAGGAGTTTTGAAGAAGTTTTACAGAAGGCAATTCGGATGTTGGAAGTTGGTATGAACGGGGTTGTTTGTAACGATATAGGATTCGATGACTTGGATACTGAGCTCGCGAAGCCTACCGACAAGAGAATTTTTGCTATTGCCGAAGCGATAAAGAAAGGATATTCTATCGATAAGATATACAAGATTTCTTGTGTTGATCCGTGGTTCCTCTATAAGATAAAAAATATAATCGATATAGAGAAGCAGTTGAAAGGCAAAAAAATAGATAAGATTTCAAAAGAGTTGTTTAGAGAAGCCAAGCAGAAAGGTTTTTCAGATAAACAGATTGCTATCTTGACTAATTCTAATGAACTTAAAGTAAGAGAAATTAGAAAGAAGAAAAAAATTATCCCTTATGTTAATCAGATAGATACTCTGGCTGCGGAATATCCTGCTAAAACCAATTATTTGTATTTGACTTATAATGCTTCTGAAGATGATCTTGAGTTTAAGGAGAAAAATCAGGTTGTTGTTTTGGGGGGTGGAGCTTACCGGATCGGTTCTTCTGTAGAATTTGATTGGTGTTGTGTTAATTCTGTTACGACGCTTAGAGAGTTGGGGTATAAAGCTATAATGATAAATTATAATCCGGAGACGGTAAGTACGGATTATGATATTTGCGATAAACTTTATTTCGATGAAATAACATTTGAAAGAGTTATGGATATATATGATAAAGAAAGTCCTCTTGGAGTTATAGTTTCGGTAGGCGGACAGATTGCGAATAACCTTGCTCTGCCTTTACATAAGAATGGCGTAAAAGTACTTGGAACATCACCGATTTCTATTGATAATGCTGAAGACAGGCACAAGTTTTCGAAGTTACTGGATAAGCTTGGTATTGACCAGCCGGAATGGAAGGAAGTTACAACAATTAAAGAAGCGGAAAAATTCGCAAAGAAAGTCGGATACCCGGTTCTGGTTCGACCGAGTTATGTCTTAAGCGGTGCAGCTATGAGTATAGTTTTAAGCGAGGATGAATTAGGTGGATATCTAAAAAGAGCTTCAGAAGTAAATAAAGAACACCCTGTGGTAATTAGTAAATTTATTACCGGTGCTAAAGAAATCGAAATAGACGCTGTTGCCAATAAAGGAGAACTTTATTGTTATGCGATATCTGAACATGTTGAAAACGCAGGTGTTCATTCGGGTGATGCGACAATGGTTCTTCCCCCTCAGAGGACTTACCTCGAGACAATGAGAAGAATCAAGGTGATTGCCAGGAAGATAGCGAAGGCTCTAAAAATAACGGGTCCTTTCAATATCCAATTTATAGCTAAAGATAATGAGGTAAGAGTTATAGAGTGTAATTTGAGAGTATCGAGAAGTTTTCCCTTTGTTTCCAAGTTCCTTAAGATAAACTTTATCGACGCGGCAACACGTATAATTATGGGAAAGGATGTACCTGCTCTCACGAATTCAGCTTTTGACCTTGATTATGTAGGTGTTAAAGCTCCTCAGTTTTCATTTTCACGTCTTAAAGGATCGGATCCTATTCTTGGCGTAGAAATGGCTTCTACCGGTGAAGTGGGATGTCTGGGTGATGATTTTAACGAAGCGTTCTTGAAGAGTTTTATTTCTGTTGGCTTTAGGAGACCGAAAAAGACAATATTGCTCTCTACGGGACCAATCGACAGTAAAGCTGAATTATTGGAAAGTACAAAGATTCTAAAGAATATGGGATTCAAGCTTTATGCAACTAAAGGGACTGCAGAATTTATGAAAGATAATGGAATCGATTCAAAAGTTCTTCATTGGCCGTCCGAAAGTAAAGAGCCGAATATTCTAAGTTACATTTCTGACGGAAAAATCGATATGGTTATAAACATACCAAAAAATATAGAGAAAGAAGAGCTTGATAACGACTATCTTATAAGACGTCAGGCTATAGATTTTAACGTTCCTCTTATTACGGATTTACAAGTGGCAAAAAGATTGGTAGAAGCGATGCAAAAAACTTCATTGAGGGATTTGAAGATCAAGAGCTGGGATGAGTATGAATAGACTATTTTACCACGAGATTACACAGATTGACACCAGATTACCCGACCACACCCAATTTTGTTTTAGTAAAAAAACGAATTAAAGTAATTTGATCATAAGTGGAGGAGGATGGAATGGATTTGAAAATTCCGAAGAACTATGTTAATCATTTAGATTTGAAAGAGACTGAAGAAGCAATTAAATTAGTTAAAGACTGCTTCGAAGTAGAGCTTGCGAATCAATTGAATTTGCAAAGAGTCAGCGCTCCTTTATTTGTAGCTGCCGGTACCGGAATTAACGATGATCTTAACGGAATCGAGAGACCGGTTTCTTTTGATTTGAAAAATATATCCAATGTGGAAGCCGAGATTGTTCAATCTCTTGCGAAATGGAAGAGATTAGCTTTAGCCAGATATGGCTTTACGGAAGGCAGTGGTTTATATACTGATATGAACGCCATTAGAAGAGACGAGGTTTTAGATAATTTGCACTCTGTTTATGTAGATCAATGGGATTGGGAGAGGGTAATATCTAAAGAAGAAAGAAATTTAGATTTTCTAAAAAATATAGTAAGAAAAATATATGAAGTTTTGAAAGAAACGGAACTGGTTGTTTATAAAAAATTTCCCCAGTTACAGCCATTCCTCCGTGATGAAATATCTTTTATACACAGCGAAGAATTACAGGAAAGGTATCCTGAACTTAACCCGAGAGATAGGGAAGATGCTATAACAAAAGAGAAAGGAGCTGTTTTTGTCATTGGTATAGGTGGTGAATTGGCAGATGGCAAACCGCACGATGGAAGAGCTCCGGATTATGATGATTGGACCACGCCTACAGGTGAAAATACCAAAGGGTTAAATGGTGATATTTTTGTTTGGAATCCTGTTTTGGAGATAGGTTTTGAAATCTCTTCTATGGGTATAAGAGTCGATAAAGAATCTTTGCTTAGACAGCTTGAAATTACAGATACTCTTGATAGGAAAGAATTGATGTGGCATAAAATGCTTTTAGAAGGTAGATTACCTCTTTCAATAGGTGGCGGGATTGGGCAATCCCGTCTTTGTATGCTGTTTCTTCAGAAAGCGCATATCGGGGAAGTTCAATGCGGTGTGTGGCCGGATGAGATGGTCCGGGCCTGCGAGAAAAATAATATCTTTTTGCTTTAATTGGGACGCAGATTAACGCAGATTTTCAGAATTTAAGAACAAAATTCTTTTTTAAGTTGATCAATTTTAATTGAGTTTTCCGGTTCCTCGGATTGTCCGAATTTCCAACATTTACAGAATGTATTAGCAAACAGTCTACTTTTACGGACTAATTCCTCAACTTTCGGAAAAATTTGTTTGAAATGATATTCAAGAAGGTGTTCTAAAAGGCAAGTTGAAATAGCATTACGTATATTTTCGTCTTCATGTTGGCCCCAACGAACAACAAAATCCCATATTTCTTTTGGATTTGATTCTATATATACACTGATATCGATAATAGCTTGCCATCGGGGATCAATATCTCCTTTTATTGCAGTAATACCCGGCATTAATTTTTCGGCTTTTTGAATGGCTTCTTGAATATCCGTAAAATAATTATGTTATTTTTTTTGTTAAGTTTAAGTAATTTATATTTATTGTCGAGAATTTCATTTAGTGAAAGTTCTTAAAAATATAGAATAAAAATCCTTTCTGATCTGCGTTAATCTGCGTCCAGTTACTGGGGTGGGGTGGGGGTAAAAATAAAAAAGCCCGGCAGCGACCTACTCTCTCACCCCCGAAAGGGCAATACCATAAGCACAGGAGAGCTTGACTTCCGTGTTCGGAATGGGAACGGGTATGTCCTCTCCGTTATGGCCACCGAGCAATGAGATAATAATCGGTTTTTATTATTTGTCAACCCCCATTATTAAATTAAATATCAAAAATCAAAAAGCAAAATGACATTTGAAAATGCAAAGATAAGAAGAGAAAACTATAGTTGAGTACTCCGACAAAGTTTTCCTCTTTTTTTTAATTTTTAAACTTTAATTTGTAATTTTACATTTTAATATTTAATTTTTGCATTTCATCGGATTTACTCATTGTTGTTTGTCGTTTAAAATCGCGATGTGGATTTATAAAGAGTATTTGCCCCAAAAACTTATGTATCTTCCCATTCCAGGATAATCCCTGTCTGTGTATGAGCTTCCGAAACTCGCGATGTATTCGGTGTTTAATAGATTTTCGACTGTAAAACCCACAGAAAAATCATTAAAAGTTTTACTTATTCCTAAATCGATGATGAAAGCAGGGTTCTCTATTTTCCATCCTCCGAACGAGAACCATCTTTTTCTCTCTCCTGTCCACTTTCCCGATACTTCGACGGATATCGGACCTTCGTAAGAAAGAATACCCGCGATAGAGTGTTTTGGTTGATGCTGAAGTTCTCTTTTTGTTCGGTTTTCTTCGTCATATCCGTCGAGGTAAGAATATATTAATGAATATGATAAGTCTTTATATTCTCCGTCGGCTTCTATGTCGATTCCGAATATTCTGCTTTTGGCTATATTTTGCGGTAGCCAGTTTTCGTCGAGCGCTATTCTGTCATGTATTTCCTCTATATATCCGGAGATTGTAATGTATTTTATTTTAAATCCGCCGTTTAACGAGATAGAGTGTTCGGGTTTAAGTTCTGCGTTAGAAAAGTCTGGATAATAAAGATCGTAGAGTGTTGGAGCCTGAAATCCGGAGCCTACCGATGCGAAAATCTCGATAGGACTGGTGATTCTGCTTCCTATTGTGAAGGATGGATGTAATCCAAAGCTTCCGTACCAGTCTTCTCTTGCTGAAGCAAATACATTTATCTTTTCCTTTTTATGGAAAAGCGAAAGTACTATTCCTGCTTTTTCCTCTTCAAATGAAAAAGAATTGTTGTAGCCAGGGTTATATTGTTCTATCCATACTTTATCTTTCTCAAGATTCATGGATATAGTAAACATTTTGTATAACAATTTTGTATTGAATTGACCTGCAGCGGATTTATACTCGTCGTTTTGCGTAATTTCGTCTCCCGTCAAAAAATCTGAGTATTTATAGTTATATTTAATCAATTCTCCGGTTATTGCGGGTTCTATTAGTATACCGATATCCCCGTTCGTAAAGATTTTGCTGTACGAGAGGTCTGCAAATTGCGTTTGCTGGTTATCGAAAAGAGAGGTTGCGCTTGAATCTCCAAATATTGGAATTAAACCGCTGTCTGGTAGAGCACCGGGTACGCCGAGATCTTTATAACTGCCGGTAAAATTTAAATCATTCCAATTAAAAGCTAGTGAATAATGTTTAAAATCAGTATTGCTCCTCTGTCCTTCGCCTTTTTTAAGGTTTAAATTTCCGTTTACGCCGAATTTGTATAGCTGAAGATTTGCTCCTAAAGCGGAATTCGTATTTCCCTGAAATTTAATGTCATTAGTCTCTTTTCCGGTAACAAGGTTTATAATCCCACCAATTGCATTAGAACCCTGAAATACCGAAGATGAACCTTTGACTATTTCAATTTTCTTTACTGCGCTTAAAGGGAATGTAGAAAGGTCTAATCCGCCTGTTTTTGGGTCACTTATTCTATGTCCGTTTAACATTACAAGTGTATGTTTGGCGGTATATCCGTGCACTGCTGCCTGTGTTAGTGAACTCGGATCGCCATTTCCGTATATTTTAACTCCTGCTTCTTTTTCCAGTATTTCGCCTAATTCATCTATTGTAAGCATGTCTTCAATTTCAATTACTTCAACTTGATAGGGGAGATGTTCAAATCTGTCTGCTGTTACGGTTATTCCTTTTGATTCAAAATACATTACGCTTAGTATAATTAATAGCATAAAACCTCCTTTTTAATTAGCCATTGATTAAATTTTATTAGCACGCAGATTGTCTCAGATATATTAAGATTAACACCCAGATCCACTGTTTCTTTTATTTTATTAAAGCAACTTAAAATTAAATCCTGCTTATCTGCGTTCATCTGCGTCCTATTCCTGTGTGTTGGGTGGGGTTTATCCGTGTTCATCCGTGGTTTATTTTTCTTTTTTGGATTTTTTGAATTGTTGGGGGTAAAACAAAACCGTAAATTATCCCCTGAGTGAAGACGTGCCATATAACAAAAGGCAGTCCCAGAATAAAGTAAGCCAGAAAGCTCTTTTTGGTCGGGAATAAAATGAACCCTGCCGATGTAGTTAGTATATCAGAAAAAAGCGTGATTAAGATGCCTAGAGGTAGAATGACGTGTGCTTTATTCCATCTTTTTTTATAGCAAAATCCTCCGGATAATCCCAACAGGGCGCCCACAATTACCTGTGTCAAGAGCAGAGGTAGTGGAGACATACCAAAAGGATTTAGTAAACCGAAAATAAAATATGTGAGAATTCCCACCATTGTACCTGTTCGTATACCAAATAGTGCTCCTGATAGGAAAACAGTAGGAGAAACAAGCTCAAAATTAGGGATAAGTGCAAATGCGTACCCTAAGCCTAAAGCCAATGCTGTAAATATTGTTACATACGATATTTCTTTTAGTTTATCTATTGTTTTCTCCCCTCGGAGTACTTGTAAATAGAAGGTCTCCTGACTTATGGCCGGCCTACTCACTGCACCTTCCCGGAATAAATCCAGTGGTAACTTGGCAGTTTTCGTTGCCAAATACAGTAGCGGGGCTGTAGCGGATTCTAACCGCTTTCCCTTAGCTATTCATTATTATAATAGTTTTTTAATAGTAAAAGTCAAGATCATATTTCGGCAAAGCCGCAAAAATGTGAAATTAAAATATCAAGAACTTAACTCTTCGCTTTTGAATGTTGGCTATTAGCCTTTTATAAAATTATATTGAAGCTAAAGGCGAAAAGCCAATAGCTAACAGCCATATTATTAGAATTTTCCCTGGATTCCTTTTATTACATCGTTAAATATTAGCAAAGCCATAAGAGAAAAAAGTACAATGGTACCGACCGTTTGAACTATTTTAAGCAGTGTTTTGGAGGGAGGTTTTCTAGAGTTGAAAGTAGCCAGGGACATTATAATATGAAATCCGTCCAAAGGTGGTATCGGAATTAGATTGACTATAGCAAGATTGATTGTTATAAGTCCGACAAACATTAAAAGTGCAATAAATCCACGATCCATTGATTTTTTCGTAATCATTATAATACCAACAGGTCCTGCTAGTTCTTTCGGTGAAACTTTTCTCTGAAATAACCATGTAAATGAGTTGAAAATTAATGAAGCAGTTCTATAACTTTGTTGCCATGCTAATGGAAATGCCTCTAATGTACTAATTCTCATTTTTTTTGTGGGCGCTTCTATTCCAATAAGCCCTATATACGTTATTGAATCGCCTTCTATGGTTTTTTGTTTTTCAGGCACTATTTTTGTTTTTATTGTATCTGTACCAGATAGGTAAACGACGTTCAGTGTTTCCTCTGCCGCAGGATGGATTAGATTAGTTATGTCTTCCCAGCTGTTTATAGATTTATCTTGAATTTTGGTTATCCGGTCGCCCTTTTTTATACTCGCTTTGTCGGCGGGTAAACCTTTAATTACGTTGCCCACTACCGGTGATATGAAAGGAATTAACGAATCTGTAATTAGAGTGTCAACTACTATTTCTGTTTCTTTTCCATCCCGGTTTACCAGGATCTTGGAATCCTGTTGTATTCTTGATGTTATTTCGAACCAGTTGGTAACTTCCTTCCCGTCAATTTCAAAAATTTCATCGTTCGGCAAAAGATTGCTGGCTTTATTTGCATCACTTATTGTTGTAGTTGACGGCACTTCAAAACCGTTAAATAATAAAATAAACAGAAATATTAGAAATCCTAGCGCAAAATTTGAAAAAGGTCCCGCAAAAACGACTCCCGTTTTTTGTAAGACGTTCCTTGAATAAAATTCGTCCTCTTCACCTTTAATTTGTTCCGGATCCATTCCTTTTATTTCTACATAGCCACCAAAAGGTATTGCAGAAACCCTGAATTCGGTTTCACCCCATTTATAAAAAGAAAATAATTTTGGACCAAGACCTATGGAGAAGATAGGGGCGCCCATTTTTGACAATTTGGCTACAATTAAATGGAAAAATTCATGAACAAAAACCATAACGCTTAAAGCTATAAGTGCCGCGATTATACCTAAAAACATTTACATTAACCTCCGGGCTTCTTCTCTTGCCCAATTAATTGCTTCCATAATTTCTTTTTCTCCTGGATTTTTATTTATTTTATGCGATTTTGTTACTTTGACAATTGTATCTGTAATATTTTTAAAAGATATTTCTCCTTTTAGAAATCTATCGACAGCGACTTCATCCGCACCTACTAAAACAGCGGGAAGAGTTCCCCCTTCGCGTAAAGCTTTGTAGCAAAGAGGTATAAGTGGAAATCTCTTCTGGTCTATTTCTTTGAAATTTAGGGAACTTATGTCTTTTAGATTTAATCTTTTTGCCGGGAAATTTTCTCTATCAGGATTAGTAAGAGCGAATTGAATTGGTATTTTCATGTCGGGGATGGACATTTGTGAAATAATTGAGCCGTCCTTGAATTCTACCATTCCGTGGATTATAGATTCCGGATGTATTATAACTTCAATATCTTCGCACCCAAGGTCGAAGAAGACGGAAGCTTCGATGATTTCAAGTCCTTTATTCATTAAGGTTGCGGAATCGATGGTTACCTTTTTTCCCATTTCCCATGTAGGATGATTTAGGGCCTCTTTCGGAGTTATACTACTTAAATCATTTCTGTTATAAAATGGTCCTCCTGAAGCCGTTATTATTATCTTTTCTATGTTGTTTCTTTTTGCTTTAGATAGAATCTGGTATATTGCTGAATGTTCGCTGTCAATAGGAACCAATTCTCCCGGAAGACTTTTTAACTTTTTTTTAAGAATAGGAGAAAATGCGACAAGAGTTTCTTTATTTGCTGTACATATTCTTTTTCCGTTTTCCAGACCTTTGATTAAAGCTTTGTAAGAGGATATTCCGGCTGTTGCTATCACTATTACGTCTATTTCCGAATTTTCATATATAAAATCTGCTTCTTCATGACCTATTAATATCTTAAAATTATTTTTTAACTTTTTTTTCAGTTCTTCTTTATTTTTTTCGAAAAAACTGCCGACGTATTCAACTTTGAATTCTTCAGCCTGCTCGGTAAGGAGGGAGATATTATTTCCTCCGAATAGAGCAGATACGTTAAAATCTTTAAGGTTTTTTATTACCTTTAGAGTATTCCTGCCTATAGAACCTGTTGACCCCAGTATAGCAACGTTCTTCATTTTACCGCGAAAAATCTAATATAGTAGTATATAAGAGGAGCAGTAAAAAGTAATGAGTCGAATCTATCAAGAAATCCTCCATGTCCGGGAATTATAGCGGAAGCGTCCTTTATTTTGACGTCTCTTTTTATCATTGACTCTACTAAATCGCCTATAGGAGCAACAATTCCTACCGTGATACCAAGAGTTACGCAGTCGAACCATGATAGATAGGATGCGTATAAGTAGTGGTAAATGAAAGCTGAGAGAATTGCGGCGAATGCTCCTCCCATTACACCTTCCCAGGTTTTTTTAGGTGAGATTACCGGGAAGAATTTTGTCTTACCAAATTTTCTTCCAACGAAAAAAGCCGCCGAATCGTTAGACCAGGTGAGAACAAATGGCAACAACGCAAGGCTCGTACCCAAACGTATCGGTATACCAAAAATATTTTTATAAGTGAAAGGCTCCAGGACTTCAGGCATTTGACTTAAAAGTATGAGGTGGCTGAATAACCAGCCAACATAAATTACTCCAAATACTGTACCGGACAAATGAAATATCGCTTCTTCTTTTTTTCGTCTGAAAAGTTCTGCGAAAGCCACAACAATAACCAGTGCTGTAATTGTAATAACGGTAAAGAGGTGGCTTTGGAAGTAAGCATTCAGACCTAATATCATTGAGGAAACTATAGCAAGTGATTTATAAGGTGTTAAACCTCTTTCTCTGAGTATGTCGCAGAATTCATATACACCGAGAAAAATACCTAATTCTACAAGAATTAAAAAATATAATCCACCGGACCTTGCAATAATGACAAGTGCAGGTATAAAAAGTATTGCCGTTATCCAGCGACGTATTAAATCTATTGAATGGTCCCGAATCTTCTTTCCCTCTTTTGATAAGATCTTATAGCTTTCATAAATTGATCTTTGTTAAAATCCGGCCAGAGTTCTTCGGTAAAAAATAACTCTGTATAAGCAATTTGGTAAAGTAGAAAGTTCGAGATACGCAGCTCTCCGCTGGTTCTTATGAACAGGTCTGGGTCGGGAACATCAGGTAAAAATAAAAAATTCCTAAAAGTTTCTTCCGTTATCTTTTTACCCATTTCGATAGCTTTATTTGCTGCTTCTATTATTTCCGACCTTCCGCTGTAGTTAAAGGCCAGTATGAGGTTCAATTTCTCTAAGTTTTTAGTCTGTTCCTGAATCCATAATGCTGATTTTTTAACATCAGGAGGCAACTCGTTGATTTTCCCCAAAAATCTTACTCTAATTCTATTTTTCTTTAATTCGTTTATTTCTTCTCTTATTACTTTGGAAAAAAGGGACATTAATCCTTCTACTTCTTCTTTTGGTCTGTCCCAGTTCTCACGAGAGAAAGCGTACAGAGTCAGATACTTAATTTTAAATTCCTGACAATATTCAGTCACTCTTCTTACGGCGTTGACTCCGGCTAGATGGCCCTGTAATCGTGGCAGATTTTTTTCTTGTGCCCATCTGCCGTTCCCATCCATTATTATTGCAATATGGGTAGGGATATTTTCTTTAGCCATTAAGAATTTCTTTTTCTTTCTTTATAAGAATATCTTTAATTTTGTCGGTAAAGTGATCAGTGATTTTTTGAACTTCGTCCTTGAATCTTAATTCGTCGTCTTTTGATATTTTACCTTCTTTTGCTATATCCTGAATATCTTTTATTGCATCTCTTCTTATGTTCCGGAGAGACACTTTTCCTTCTTCTGCGAGGCGGTTGACCAGCTTTTTTAATTCCTCTCTTCTCTCGTCTGTAAGCGGGGGGATGGGAATACGGAGCACCGACCCGTCATTGGAAGGATTCATTCCTAAATCTGAGGATATTATAGCTTTTTCTATATTTTCTATAGCTTTTTCATCAAATGGATGAATTACGATGAGATGTGCTTCTGGAATTGTAATCGAAGCAAGTTGATTTAAGGGTGTTTTTGTACCATAATATTCAACTTTGATGCCTTCTATAAGAGCCGGAGAAGCTCTTCCCGTTTTTATGTTGGCGAATTCTTCTGAAACTATTGAGAATGTTTTTTCCATTTTTTCAACCATTTGTTTCTTGAGTACCTTATCCATTGTTTCCTCCTTTAATGATAGTTCCAACGTTTTTCCCAAGAAATACCTTTCTTAAATTACTTTTGACTTCCCCGTTGAATACAATTATAGGTAAGTTGTGATTCATTGCCAGAGAAAATGCGGTTAAGTCCATTATTTTTAAATCTTGGTTTAATGCCTTTATGTAAGTAATCTCTTTGTAAAATCTTGCGTCAGGAAATTTGTTTGGATCCTTATCATAAATTCCTTTCACATTTGTAGATTTAATCAGTACGTCAGCTTTAATCTGTAGAGCACGGAGAACAGCAGCTGTATCAGTTGTGAAAAAGGGATTGCTTGTTCCTCCGACAAAAATTAAAACATTGCGTTCCGCAAGTAATTTTAATGCTTTATGTATGTTAAATTGATCTCCTACAGAGGGCGAAATTGGTATTGCGGAGAGAATAGAGTTAGGTATTTTAATTTTTTTGAGGGCTAAAGAAAGAGCGCCACCGTTTATCATAGTTGCTATCATTCCTAATTCGTCCAGTTCCGCAGATGATATTTGGTGCTTTTTTGAACCTTCTAATCCTCTTAAGATATTACCGCCGCCCACAACTATCCCTATTTCGACTCCTTTTTTGTGGAGGTGTTTTATATCCTCAGCGAAGAGGCTCAATTTCTCAAAGGAAATAACTTCTTCTTTACTTTTAAGAAATTCTCCGCTTAATTTTATTAATATCCTTTGGTATTTAGGCTTACTCTCCAACCTGGAACCTTTGGAATCTTTTTACGACTATATTTTCCCCAATAACGGATATTTTTTCCTTTATCAGGTCACCTATAGTCATTGACGGGTCCTTGTAGTATTTCTGTTCCAATAGAACTACTTCACTATAAAATTTTTCAAGCTTGTTGGCAATAATATTCTCTTGGATTTTTTCGGGTTTGTTCATTCTTTTTACTTGTTCTTCATAGATGGCTCTTTCTTCTTTTAGTACTTCTTCAGGCACTGATTCTCTATCTACCGAGATAGGATTGAAGGCAACTACTTGCATTGCGATTTCCTTCGCAAGATTTTTAAATTCATCGGTTCTGGCAACAAAATCAGTTTCACAATTTAATTCAACCACTCCGGCTTTTTGATCTCCGGGATGAATATAAGCATATATAACGCCTTCTTTAGCAGACCTCCCCATCTTTTTTGCTGCTTCTGCAATTCCTCTTTCTCTTAAGATTTTAATTGCTTCTTTAATATCGCCTTTTGATTCGGCCAACGCATTTTTGCAATCCAGTACACCTGCGTTTGTTTTTGCTCTTAATTCCTTGATGAGTGTAATATCAACTTCAGAAGCCACAAGAACCTCCTCTTAATAATTATTATAGATTTTTTGACAAGGGATTTTTATTTTTCTTTTACTTCTTCTTTTTCTTTGATTTGCTGTTCTTCGTCGAATCTTTTTCTACCTTCAATGATAGCTGTCTCAATTATATTTGTTATTAGTTTTATTGACTCAATAGCATCGTCATTTGCCGGTATTGGATAATCTACCATTTCGGGATCGGAATTAGTATCTATTATTGCAACAACCGGTATTTCTAATAGATTAGCTTCTTTTATTGCAATCTCTTCCTGTTTTACGTCTATTACATACAATAAATCAGGTGTTTTCTCCATATTCTGGATTCCATCAAAATGTTTTTTCATCTTGTTTCTTTGTCTTAGAAGACGACTTTGCGTTTTTGACTGTAACTCCTTGAAATCTTCTTTTTCTATCTGCTCGCAAAGTTCGTTATACTTATTGATACTATTCCGTATTACGCTAAAGTTTGTGAGAGTTCCACCCAACCATCGTTCTTTAACGTAAGCGGCGTTGACTCTTTTTGCTGCTTCTTCTATTATATTCTGCGCCTGCTTTTTTGTACCTACGAATAGAAATTCTCCTCCTTTTGCTGCAATATTGGATACAATACGGTAGGCGTCTTTTAATAATTCTACAGATTTCCGAAGATCGATTATATGTAAACCATCTTTTTCTGTGTAGATATAAGGTTCCATTTTTGGGTTCCAGTTTCTTCTTTTATGTCCGAAATGTGCTCTTGCGTCTAAAAGATCTTTAAATTGTAGTGCCACTATATCCTCCTATCTCTTCGAATGCTGGAAAGCTCTTCTTGCTTTTCGGAGTCCATATTTTTTTCTTTCTTTAACTCGTGCATCTCTTGTTAAGAACCCAGCGTCTTTTAATGGCTTTTTGTATTCTTCTTTTATTTTAACAAGGCCCTTAGCGACTGAGTACCTTATTGCATCTGCTTGTCCTGAAAGGCCTCCGCCTTTTGCTACGATATTTATATCAAAATCGTTTTGGACACCGACTCTTTCAAGCGGTTTTCGTACTTCGTAAACAAGGCGGTCTGATTTAAGATATTCTTTTACCGTTTTTTTGTTGACAATAATTTTACCGCTTCCGGGTAAAAAACGGGAAGTTGCTACTGCGTTTTTTCTCCTTCCGGTTGCAATGGTGATTTCTTCCATATTTTTATACTCCTACCTCTAATTTCTTTGGTTTTTGAGCTTCATGAGGATGTTTCTCATCACAATAAACTTTTAATTTCTTTATCATTTTTCTTCCCAGTCTGTTCTTAGGTAACATACCATAAACCGCGTCAATTACTATTCCTTCGGGATCTTTCTCTTTTTTCTTTTTGAAAGGGACTTCTTTTAGTCCTCCAAGGTAACCGCTGTGTTTCCTGTACAATTTTTGCTCTTCTTTTTTACCGGTAAGTCTTACTTTATCAGCATTAATTATGATGACAAAATCGCCGTTGTCAAGATGAGGTGTGAAATCGGGTTTATGCTTACCCCTCAATATAGATGCGGCTTTAGAAGCTAATCTCCCTAAAATTTTATCTTTGGCATCTATAATCCACCAATCTTGTTTGATGTTTTTCTCCTTCAATGAAAAAGTCTTCATTTTTTCTCCTTTCAATTTTATACTTTTTAACTTATTCAATATAAATTCTTGGCTTAAATATATAGGAAAAAGGAGTTTTGTCAAGAACCGATTTGAAATTAATTAATTGCCACAAAGGCATTAAAATAGTCATGAGTCACAAGTCATGTGTCTTGAGTTGCCACTCAAATACCAGAAAGAAACAACAAATCACACAAATAGCACGAATTTTATTATTTTTTTTGACCAGTGACTATTGACTGTTTTTGTGTCTTAGTGGCTAAAAAATAGGCACTTGAATTTTTTATTTTTTTTGTTATAATAAGGGGCATGGACAGAAGAAATTACATGGAAAATATGGTTGAGGAGATTTTGAGCGATATCTTTGAAAGTTATCCTGATTATGCAAATTGCAAGCCTTATAGAGAAGAAATAATTGCTCTGGCTCTAACTAAATGTGAACCTTTCTATACAACCAGTGATGTCGGGCACGCTGTGGTAAAAACGAGAATGGATAGTTCGGGATTTCGTTCAAAAGTTACCTCTATTGTTTTGGAGGCGATAGAAAAAGTCAAAGAAAATCCCAGAGCGTAAATATTTTCTTGTTTTTTTTAGCTTTAAATTTGGATTTTTCTTGACATTTAGCGTAAAGTACTTTTCAGCTTTTTTATATAATATATATTTATTGAGGAGATTTTTACATGAGAGTTGGTTTTTTTCAATTTTCGCCAATTTTTGGTAGCCCCGCAAAAAATCTGAAGCTAATCAGGGAAAGCGTTAAAAAGACAGATTCTCCTGATATACTTGTCCTTCCTGAACTCGCTCTTACAGGTTACACTTTTGAAGATTCCGAAGAAGCTTATTCTTTAAGCGAAGAGGTGGGTGGGAAGTTAACGGGAGAGCTTGTTTCTATTGCTCGAGAAAATCGCTTAACAATGGCAGTTGGTTTTCTTGAAAGAGAAGGTAAGCATCTTTACAACTCGAGTATTCTTGTTAACGGAGAAGGCGTTGTGGGAGTTTACCGAAAAGTACACCTTTTTCGTGAGGAAAAATCTATTTTCAAGGGAGGCAATACAGGTTTTCCTGTATTTGAAGTTAATAATATTAAGGTTGGTCTACTTGTTTGTTTCGATTGGATTTTTCCGGAAGCGATGAGAACTCTTGCTTTAAAAGGAGCTGATATTATTCTTCATTCGGCTAATCTCGTTTTAACTTATTATCAGAAGGCAGCTATTACCAGAGCAGTAGAAAATAGAGTTTTCATTGTTCTTGCTAACAGAACCGGAATAGAGGCAAGATTCGGTAGTAGAAATGAGTTTACCGGAGAAAGCGAAATTGTTGATCCCGCGGGAAAAGTAATACTAAAGGCAGGAAAGGAAGAGGAAGGTATTTTTTCAATCGATATAAATCCCGAAGAGGCCAGGGATAAAAAGGTTACGGATTTAAACGATATATTTGAAGACCGTAAACCGGAATTTTATGAGAATTGGGGATAGTTGAATTTACCACAGAGAGCACAGAGAAATAACAAAGAATAATAGTTAGTTCGGAACCCACCCCCCCAAATTAGAAACAACAAATTACACAAATAGCACAAATCTTTTTTTACTATTTAACTATTTTTCAATTTATCTATTTAACTTATCCGCTGATATCTTGAATTTCTAATAGATGTTGTTAAATTTATATATAGCGGAAGGGCGGATAGTCGCGCTCTCTTTATGAGAGTGAGGAAAGTCCGGACATTGCGGGTAAGAGAGGCTCCCCTTAGGGAGGCACCGTAAGGTGACGGAAAGTGCCACAGAAAATATACCGCC
>JAFGHJ010000045.1 GCA_016930175.1 Caldifarciminota bacterium | reverse complement strand
ATTTGAATTTACCGTAAACAAGGGATTTTTCTTAAACGGCAAACATGTCGATATCAAGGGAGTGTGCCTGCATCACGACATGGGTTGCCTGGGCGCTGCCGTAAACAAGCGGGCAATCGAGCGTCAGTTGGAAATCATGAAGAACATGGGTTGTAACGCCGTACGCACAAGCCACAATCCCCCCGCACCCGAACTACTGGATTTATGTGACCGCATGGGTTTCCTGGTCATGGACGAAGCGTTCGACGAATGGAAACGGTCAAAAACGATGTTTGGGTATGGTCGGTTTTTTGACGAATGGAGCGAGAGAGATTTAACGGACATGATTCGTCGCGACAGGAACCATCCCAGTATTATCCTGTGGAGCATCGGCAACGAAATCCCAGAGCAAAATAATGCCAATGCGTTAGAAATGGCGAAGCGGCTTGCGGACATCTGTTACAGGGAAGACCCGACACGACCGGTTACTTCGGGATGCAATACACCGGA
Source organism: Caldifarciminota bacterium (assembly GCA_016930175.1). Classification (GTDB taxonomy): domain Bacteria; phylum Hydrothermota; class UBA3072; order UBA3072; family UBA3072; genus JAFGHJ01. The sequence continues at coordinate 36,913 of JAFGHJ010000045.1, read as the reverse complement.
AGCAGCTGTTAAAAGCGGTTTTGAAAAACCGCTCGACGTATTCGGCCTTAATTATTCCATGCCATTTTACCGGACTTTTCGAGGAAAGGCGAAACTAATAGCCTCTGAAACCGCTTCGGCTGTAAGTACCCGCGGAGAATACAACCTGGTTCGAAATGGTGACACGCTTAAAATCGAAAAGGAGTTAAACAACCAGTGCTCTTCTTACGACATAGTCGCTCCCAGTTGGGGCAATGTAGCGGAATCAACCCTCAAAGCAGTCAAAAGCGCACCCTGGCTCGCGGGTGAATTCGTATGGACGGGTTTTGATTACATCGGCGAACCAACGCCATTTAGCTGGCCATCAGTAAGTTCTTATTTCGGTATTGTAGATTTATGCGGTTTTCCAAAAGACCGCTACTACCTGTACCAGAGCCAGTGGACGGACAAACCGATGATTCACATTCTTCCACACTGGAACTGGCAAGGTTTCGATGGGCAAGAGATACCGGTCTGGTGTTACAGTAATTGTGAGTCGGTGGAATTGTTTTTAAATGGAAAGTCCCTTGGCGAAAAGAAATTCTCTGACACAGATGATTTGCATTTGGAATGGAAAGTTCCTTACTCTCCGGGAATTTTAAAAGCAGTTGCAAAAAACAACGGAGAAACAATGTGTACAGACGAAGTACAAACCGCAGATGCTCCCTTTAAAATAATGCTGGCGCCTGATCGTACCGAAATCAGTGCCGATGGTGTGGATCTTTCGTATGTCAAAGTCGAAATTGTGGATCAGGAAGGTAGGGTCTGCCCCAATGCCGACAATCTTGTGAAATTTAAAATTAAAGGCGAGGGCATTATTGCCGGAGTAGACAACGGCAACCCCATTAGCCATGAGTATTTCAAAGCCAGCGAGCGAAAGGCATTCCACGGTCTGTGTCTTGTTGTGATACAATCGAAACGTGAACAAGGCGCAATCCGTCTTTCCGCGGAATCCGAAGGACTCCAGACAGCAGATATCTTAATCCAAGTGAAATAAGTAGTAGGCATTATGTTATACATAGAGGGGCCAGATCTTTTTTTTTGAATTTCTTACGAAAAAGAAAAGTTTGAAACAAAAATTGTTTTAGAAAACTTAAAATATTTTTCAAAAAAGATTTTACGGAGTGACAGCCATTCTTTACGATTCTTTAAACACCAATGTTTCCTACCTTATAACCACACATTTCTTCATACCCGAAAAAGAGCCCGCTTGAATCTTATAGAAATATACTCCCAACCCTAACTTAGAAACGTCCAGTTGTACCGAGTAATGACCGGGCTCCATTACTTGATTCACAAGAACATCCACAACCTGACCCGCAAGATTATAAACAGTTATCTTAACATCGGATTTTTTGGGAATCGAATATTCAACCGTAGTAACCGAATTGAACGGATTAGGATAATTCTGACTTAAGTAAAATTTATCTATAACAGGTTCTTTTTTTTCTTTAATATAAGCTGTATCTTCCGACTCAAACTGAACGATGCATAATCCACACTCCTCATCCGCCACATAAACATAATCTCCCGACACCCATACTCCTTTAGCTCTACCTGGAGTATCATAATATCCTGCCTTTACCGGACTTTCAGGGTTACTTATATCTATTATCCATAACCCTGTCTGTTCATCTGCCACATAAGCATAGTCTCCTGAGGTATAAACTCTCCAGGCACTACCGAAAGCAGAGTAGGAACCCACCTCTTCCGTATTCTCCGGATTACTTATATCTATTATACGTAATCCTCCCCAAACATCCGCAATATAAGCATAATTTCCTGATATAGATATACCCATGGCACGCCCGGGTGTATAACATGTATCTACCTCTTCAGGGTTTTCCGGGTCACTTATATCCATTACCCTCAATCCTGCACCATCATTTGTTAAATATGCATAATCCCCTGATACACATACTCCAAAACCATCTCCAGGAGTATCACAGGACCCTACTATTTCCAGACTATCCGGGTCACTTATATCTATTACACGCAATCCTCCTATATATTCATCTGCCACATAAGCATAATCCCCTGATACACATACCCCCCAGGCACTGCCAGGGGTATTACATAATCCTACCATCGCCGGATTTTCAGGATCACTTATATCTACTACCCTTAATCCTTTATTATCATTTGCAACATAAGCGTAATCTCCTGAGACATATACTTCGCAGAAATTAGCATTATCAGGATCAACATGGTAACCCACCTCTTCCGGGTTCTCCGGATCACTTATATCTATTATTCGCAGTCCATTATCAAAAGCCGCTATATAAGCATAATCACCTGATACATGTACTCCAAAAGCATTCCCGGGAGTATCATAGTACCCTTCCTCTTCAGGATATTCCGGGTCACTTACATCTATTATTCGTAACCCGGTAAGATTATCGGCAACATAGGAATAATCTCCCGATACAGACACTCTCAAAGGACGGCCGGGAGTATCATAGTATCCTTCCTCTTCAGGATATTCCGGGTTGCTTATATCTACTATCTGTAATTCATTACTCGCCACATAAGCGTAATCCCCTGATACAAAAACTTCGGAAGCATCTCCACGAGTATCAAAGGAACCTGCCTCTCCCGGACTTTCCGGGTTACTTATATCTATTATCTGTAATCCTCTGTAATCATCTGCCACATAAGCATAATCCCCCGACACATATACATTCACAGCATACCCGGGAGTATCATAGGAGGCAACTTCTTCCAGGCTATCCGGGTCGCTTATATTTATTATACATAACCCAGCATCATCATCCGCAACATAAGCATAATTCCCCGACACATATACTCCAAGAGCATTACCGGGAGTATCATAGGAGGCAACTTCTTCCAGGCTATCCGGGTTACTTATATTTATTATATGTATTCCTGTTGAATCATTCGCCACATAAGCATAATCCCCCGACACATATACTCCAAGAGCATTACCGGGTGTATCATAGGAACCTGCCTCTCCCGGACTTTCCGGGTCGCTTATATCTATTATACGTAATCCCGCTTCCTCGTCCGCCACATAAGCATAATCTCCAAAAATAAATATATCCAGAATTAGGTCAGGTAAATATATTTCCCCAATTTTTAAAAGAGCTGAAGGATTCGTTATATCAAGGACAACCAATACAGCTCCACTACCAATATACGCATAATTACCTTCTGCATTTACCGCATTACAATGCCCATACGGCCATCTTCCAACCACTGTGACATTACTATCCTGTCTTGTGATTTCCAAATACTTTGAATCTTCATTATTCGAAAATCTTTCAGCGTTTATAAATTCATCGTAATTATCAGAAACAATGGATTTTAAAATACCAGAGACATTCATTTCTGAGCCAAAAGCAAAAATAAAACCACGCATCAAAAACAATATTGTTAAAATAATTGAAAATATCTTCATTTTAACTACCTCTCTTTCAATCTTTAATTTTACCCGCTGTATTCTCTTATAATAATTATAATAGTTACAAATTTATAGTCAAGTTAAGCTTTTTTTATCTAATTAAGAGTAAAATCTTCTTCCATCAGGACAACCAAACTTTCAACGAACAGCGACTTCGCCCAAAAAAATAGGCAATCCTATCAAAAACTTCGTTTTTAGTTAAGTGGTTGAGTGGTAAAGTCGTTAAATAGTAAAAACCCTAAGAACATCCGAATGTAATAATTGTGGTTTTTCTTTTTTACCGACTGGCGACTGGTGACCGATGACTAATGACTCTATCTCCCACATTGACAAAGATTTGATTCTCCTTATAATTCTAACATGAAAGATAAGAAAATATATAAATAATATGTTGATGTATACTAAATCACCCAGAATTATAAAAATGTTTTTATACGGCTTAACAATGGAGTATTTGTGATTAATATCAGTACATATAAACTATGTTATGTGTTTTGCGCGGAAAGAGAGGAGTAAAAAGTTATGAAAAAACAAGTATTTAGGCTATTCATGTTAATAATTGTAATTTTAGTGACAAATTGTTGTCAAAATGATTCAGCTAAAACCAATCAATTTGACGGTTCTATTTTAGATTTCTATCGTAAATATAGTTCTTTTACCGATCCGGGAGAATATGAATATTTATATAAAAATCTCCCTGATTCTTTACCGGAGCTTTGTAGTTTAATCAGAGCACAATTTATAAATCAAGGGTGGGAACTAAATATGTATCGGGACCAAATCCCTAAAGAAAGATGGAATGAATCATTAAAGTATCCGACGGTTAAATCGGCTTTGGAGGGGCTTCTATCCTATGACTCCTCGGGTTTAGTACCCGATCGGAAAGTAGAAGATCGATTGGTTCTGATCTGCCGGGATAATGCAATTTTACTGGCATCAATACTTAAATATCGCGGTATTCCGGCCAGGGTTCGTTATGGATTTGCTCCGTATTTAATACCTGATTTTCATTCGTTTCACGTAATCTGTGAAGTATGGAATGAAAAAGACAAACGTTGGATGCTTGTGGATCCAAGCGCGGATATGATTGATATTAGTTATGACAATTTTGACTTTAGTAATGAAGTCTGGCTAAAGATGCAACAAAACGAAATAGATCCCCAGTTATATGGGTTGATGGGTAAATTTACCGGATTGCTGCCGATAGCAATAATTGTTTGTACTGATCTGGCATCACTATTGGGAACCGAACATCCGATTGGTCAATATCCGCCATTATTTGATAATGCTGTTCAGAACGACAATCGATTCACTCCACAACAAATTGAAATGTTAAACAAAATAAGTGAATTAATGAAGTCAATCGATGCTGATAACCTCTCGGAACTACAAGAAATTTACAATAATACGCCTCAACTTCAATTTACAAGGTCATTTGATCCTAGGACAATAAATGCTGAAAATAACACCAGTGAACCCATGAAAGCAAATGCTGAAGATAAAACCGGGACCAAAGATTCTTCAATCCATAAACCCATTATTGAATTCGCAGATATACCTGGAGGAACATTTTTAATGGGAAGCCCTGAAGACGAAGAAGGAAGGAAGGATGATGAGATTCAACACAAAGTTGCACTGAGCGCTTTTAAAATGAGTAAATATTGTATAACCTATGAGCAATTCGACTTATTTTGTGAGGCCACAGGCAGAAAAAAACCCTGGGGACGTGAACGGGGAAATCTCCCAGTCACACAGGTTACCTGGTATGATGCCAATGAATTTGCCGAGTGGATGGGCTGCAGGCTGCCTACAGAAGCAGAATTTGAGTATGCAACCAGGGCAAATACAACCACTCCCTTTTATACAGGTGATTGCCTTACAACCGATCAAGCAAATTTTAATGGAGAAGGACCTTATACAAATTGTGAAAAAGGTGAAAATAGAAATGAACCATTACCTGTTGGCAGTTTTCCGCCCAATGCTTTCGGTTTATACGATATGCATGGTAATATCTGGGAATGGACTAACGATTGGTATAGTGAATACAATATTGAAGATACATTAAATCCAAAGGGACCAGAAACAGGCGAAAACAAAGTCATCCGTGGTGGTGGATGGCGTGAACCAGCAGGGGAATGTCGGTCAGCCTACCGAGGAGGAGGAACAGGTCTTTATCCGGGAACCAGGGGTGCGGGTATTAGTTTTAGGATAGTGAAATCTGAATAAAAGGCACTCAGAAAACTCGTGAAATCTCCAAGACTGAAAAGGTATATTATATCCTATTAAGATTGCAATAAGAACTATGAAAGGATCCTGCTACATTGTGTGTGATAATTAACAAATTCAAAAGGAGATTATATATGAAACAAATATTCTTATTGATTTCCACCCTATTTGCGTTTAACCTGATTGCTAATTCTCGAAACATCGTCAAACATGCCCCGAAGGGCTTTGACACTTTACGTATTGGTATATCACAGGGAAAGATAGATACAGTCTTTTACTCGTCAAAAACAGTTGGGACTAACCGTAAGACAATTATTTATACTCCTCCGGGATATTCAAAAGATAAAAAGTATCCGGTGCTATATCTTTTACATGGCATAGGCGGTGACGAAACGGAATGGCTCAAGGGAGGCCAACCTCAGGTGATTTTCGATAATCTTTATGCCGAAAAGAAAATTGAACCGATGATTGTTGTTATGCCCAACGGGAGAGCTATGAAGGACGACCGTGCGGTTGGAGATATTTTTGACAGCGTTAAAGTGCAGGCATTTGCAACTTTTGAGAGCGATTTACTTAACGATTTAATTCCTTTCATAGAAAAAACTTACCCGGTTTATACAAATCGAGAAAATCGGGCAATTGCAGGTTTATCAATGGGCGGCGGACAATCATTGAATTTCGGATTAGGCAATCTCGCCAAATTTGCATGGGTGGGAGGATTTTCGTCGGCGCCCAACACTAAAGAACCGGAACTTCTGGTTCCTGACCCCACCACGGCAAGAAAGAAACTAAAGTTGCTCTGGATTTCGTGCGGCGATACCGATGACCTGATCACAATCAGTCAGCGCACTCATGATTATTTAAATACAAACAACGTTCCCCATATTTATTATATAGAACCCGGAGCACACGACTTTAAGGTCTGGAAAAACGATTTATACATGTTCACTCAACTTATTTTTGTTAACGGGGGCAGACCTTGAATTAAGAAATGAAAACATAGTCACTAGTCTTCAGTCATCAGCCATTAGTCAAAGAAAACAAACAAAAAAACTTGTGTAAATCTGTGAAATCTTGTGGTTATTTTATATTGACAGAGGTTGTATTTCCTCTATAATTATAATTAGAAGTTGTGAGGAACAATGTATTATCTATGAAAACTACAAAATTTAGTAAACGGTCAAAAACAAAGGATTTTCTCGCTACTATACTGGTAGCTATTCTAATTTTAGCTCTTGTAGAATTTACACTACGCTTAATTGGTTTTGGTAACGACATGTCCCTTTTACTGAATAAGAAAATAAACAATCAAGAATATCTCATGGTTAATCCTCATTTTTGCTCTAAGTATTTTCCAAACTATTCGGCAGGCATACCTGCTATAGTTTCCCAGTGGTTTGTCAGGCAAAAGCCGGATAACGTTTTTCGTATTTATATAATTGGTGAATCAACAAGCAAAGGATTCCCTTACAGCCGGACCGAATCTTTTCCATACCAATTAGAACAAATGCTTAACAATGCGAAAACACAATATAGATTTGAAGTCATAAATTTTTCTATGGATGCAACTAATTCTCATATTGGGCTGGATGTAGTAAAAGAGCTTACTCGATACCCTCCGGATATGGCAATTATTTGCTTTGGTCATAATGAGTTTATTGGCATAGGCGGCGCCGGTCGTTATCATCATCCTTTTTTTCAATTGAATAAAAGATTATCACACTTAAGATTATACCAGTCTTTGAAATTGATAGCTACAAAAATATCAAAGCAAGACCCCCGGACATTATTAGAACGTATGACCAAAAAGATAGGTGTTGAATATAATAGTAAAGTCTATAAGAACACAATGAATGATTTCGAGAAAAATTATGAAGCAATTCTTAATTTACTCACGAGTAACAATGTTACGGTTATAACATGCGGCGCGGTTAAAAATGTTAAAGATTTTAAACCATTTGAATCTAAAGGAACAATAACCAGCGCAGAAATCGAAAAGATTACCGAAAATATAAAAAGCGAAAACGATTCCTCGAAAATTATACAACAATTAAACGAAAAAATTAAAGATAATGCTGAATTGGCTTATGCTGCGGGTGATATTCTTTTAGAATCGCATAAGAACAAATTAGCAAAATATTTCTATTATAAAGCATGTGATCTCGATATGCTTCGGTTGCGCGGCTCTTCTGATCTTAATAAGATAATAGAAAGTTTGTCGATAAAGTATAATTGCAGTTATATTGACCTGCAGGAATTTATAAATAGTCTGGATAAAGACGGCATTGCTGGTAATGATTTAATATTAGAACATGTTCATCCATCTTTAGAATGCCACAGCGCAATCGCGGGAAAATTAGCCGCTACTATTTTTAATAACATATTAAAAGTAAACACATCTGAAGATTATCAAGAAATAGAAATCCAATCATCATTTATAGAAAAAATGGCAGTTGCAAAAATGTTATATAGTACATTTTCCAAGTATCCGTTCGATAGGTACAAATACTTCAACAAGAAAGGATTCGAACCGATTTATAACACAAATTATGAACATTTCTCTGAGTTTACTCTAAAAGAAAATGTCGACAGAAACGAATATAAAATTTTAAACCAATATTTTAACAGATATAGAGAAATCGATGAAATTCATATAAAGTATGGTCTCGACCTATGTAGAAACGGAAAGTACGACGGTGCATACAATGAGTTTCTGCTCGCTTTTCGTCAAAATCCGATCAATGTAGTAGCCCTAAACAATATGGCAGTTATCCACTTCTCATCGGGTGATATAACTAATGCTTTGAAAATACAACAAGAAGTTTTTGATCTTGCCCCATCCTATGAAATTGGAGTGAAGAATTTATGGTATATGTATAAGTTGACAAACAAATTGGAGAAAGCAAAAGAATATGAACCTCAATTGAAGAAACTAAAAATTAAAAAAGACAATATAAATCAGTTAGCCTTTGATGATGTCGGATTTTCAATTTTACACTCTACCGATGAACACGTTCAGCGATAGAAAACCATTCAACCTGCCTAGCTTGTTGGGTATTTACAAACACGAAGACAACAAATTTTATTGTTGCCTTCTTTAACTTCAATCTATTTATATATTCCTATGCTACAACTTCAGAACAAACGAAAAAGGTTTTTTTATTCACCCTCACCTACTTCTTCACTTCCCGTTGTTAGCCAGCCTCGGTTAGCGGAAGTAGAATATGCAAGCGAAATAGGAGATTCATTCCTCAGAAGATCTATAACGCTTTCGAGTAGCGATGAAGGAAGATGCATATGAATCTGTTCTTTCTGGTACTGTTGATTCATTTGTTTGGAGTCATTTGGAATAGATACTCCTTCATCATAAAAATATATCCAACCAATAGCGAAATTCCCGTCAATTAGTTGGATCCTTGCGCGACCTTGAGCGCTATGACCCTCAGGACCGCCCCAAACACGAACCTGGTAACTTTCAACTTTTGCCATAGAAACCTCCTTTTTATATAGGTCTGTTTTCCTGTTTAATTAATAAATCTATAATCGTTCGTATTTTTATATTACTTGTAATTTGCATACCGTCATTATATTGGAAGTTTCAATATCTGTCAATATAAAATTTTTTACCAGGAAAAAACCGGTTCGAACTTTGTTTTAAAAAAATTTTTAAACAAAAGGGGTCGAGTATTCAAGACTCAAGGGTTCGTGACAGCCTTTTTTTCTTTAAATTTCCATCTTTAGTGAAGGGCGGCCAACGTCGACTTCTCTTGACATTTATCAATCTATTTAATAAAATTAACAAAAAAGAGGAACAAGCCCCATGACATATAAATTTAAAGAAAGAAACTTATCGATAATTATTTTTTGTTGTTTAATATGTTTATTTTTCTCACTAGAAGTCTTATCTCAGGAAGAACATCCATTGCCTTTTGCGGCAAACTGGGAGGATGGCCATAATAATTACCTTAAGGGTTTTAATCCGGGGTGGCAGATGGATATGATCGAGAAAGGACATCATATACTATTGAAATTTACCTATAACGCTAATTATGCCGATTGGTTTGTTAATGCTTACCTGGATGATTATTTTGAAAAACCGATTAAGAAAGCAGCCGGGTATGACATACCAATAGTATTTGGAACTACTCAACCTGAAGCGATGCTCTATAGTAACGATGGTCCGTGGAGAAGCCTTCCTCCGGAAGAGAACCCCAATCTTGTAGATACTAATGGAGTTGTTCATGGAGTAGTTTCTCCCTTCGGATCTGTTGAACACTGGGAAACAGTGGGAGAGTGCTGGGTCAACCCAGCTCTCTTAGTCGATTTAGGGTACACCCCCCGAGACTGGTGGGATGAACCTCTACTTTCTCGTTTTCAAAATTGGTATCCTGATCCACCTTTTGTAATTTGGCTTTCCAATAACGAAGCAAGTGATATGGATTACCGTGATATAGATGAAGATTTCAGATTTCGTGATGCTTACGAGGGCGATCCGGATTACGACAACTGGCAGTTCAGGAATGAGATACTCGGAGGCAATACTGACCTTACAGATTCGGGAGCCGGCGCATACGAAACCGGACATGGATATATCCCAAGATACAATGCTATGTTTGAGGGAATGCGCAATCAATTAGATGAATGGTCGGATAAAATTAAATTTGTCGGTTACGAGAATAACCTTAGTTGTTTTGCAAGATGGACTGGCTGGGTCGAATATATACCCGCTCCTATTCCCGGAAGATTTTCCACTGTGCCTCACATATGGGATGGTTCTTCCCCGGCTTATTACGTTAACGAATGGCAGGGAAACTGGGATTTTACAGGATACGCACCACAATTGGAGGCGATGAATCTCCTTTTCCAGGAAGATTATTACAGGGAAATAAAACCTGAATTCTACTGGGAAATATCTGCCTGGTTCGACCCCGAATTTATAGAAAGATTCAGGAATGAAGGGCAGGTGGTTAATCCCGATAGATATGAAGGTTATATAAAATGGATTATGTGGTTGACAAGACCGCGGTCTGTGCGGGATTTCAAGTACTCAACCGACACTCTACAGGAGTCCTGGGAGTGGTATAAACCCATAGTAGACGCGGTCGATGAAGTACATTTAAATCCTATTCTGGAACGATTTTGGAGATACAGCGAACCGGTTCTTTTAACAGATATCCCGCATCCCTGGAGAGATAGAGATGAGTTCTGGCCTGAATTATTCTATAATGGCGACGAGAGAATGAGATGGTACCAGCTGCCGAACGATATAACTTATACACCTAATTCCAGTGATGACTGGAGTTCAATACATGATAAAACTTACGCGGTCTGGATAATGGCTAACGTTACGGGAACACCTCCCGAAAGAGAATGGTTAATATACGCACACGCAACGCTTGACTTGGAAGTGGAAGTTTCAGCGGAATTACCCGGCTATGGAGATATTAACCTTACGGCAAAACGCGGGGGTGCTTACTACCTGATGAGAGAATCGGGCTCCAATGAATACATAGAGACAGAGCCCGGTGTAAGAGCAGCAGAACTCGATGATATTGAACTAAAAGAGGAAGAAATACATAGATTCAACGGCGTTTATTCCACTGCCTATAAATGTAATATTACAAGCTACTTCTGGGACTTTGGCGACGGGACAACCTCAGACAGTATCGCTACAAATCACTCTTTCTCGGAATCCGGAACCTATGAAGTTAAACTTACAGTAACCTCCGACAGCGGAAAAGCTGATTCGGATACCATTATGGTCACTGTCGGCAGCGGAGGAATAACTCCGAATGAGTTTTCTTTTTCTGTCAACTCCCCGGCAAGAGAAAACGCTTTATTTGAAATCTATCTTCCCGAAAAGGCTACTATCTCTCTTCATATATACGACGTATTAGGACGTTTAGCATCCAGCCCCTTAAGAGGAGAATATTCTGAGGGTGTGCATAAAGAAAAATTTTCTCCCGGGATAAAGGGAATATATTTTTATAATTTTGAATACTCCCATAAAAAAGTTAAAGGTAAAATTATAATATTCTGAATATCAAGAGAGACTATGTTTAACCTCACACGAAATATGCTACAATCCCTTAAACAGGTAATTAAAATTTTTTCCTGTATTCCTATTTCAGCAAATATTCTCAGGTTTTTGTGTATGTGGTTCCAGTAATATATCCGTTTGGGTCTGTCTCAAATGAGATTTCACCGGCTCCAGCCTCATTATCAAATTCGAACTGATAAGTCACATTTCCCCAAGAATCTGTTGCTAATTGAACCAGTATCGCCTCATTTATGGGGTCTCCGAATATCGCCCACCAGGTTCCTTCACCTTCCTCGATATTGGCTGTGCGGGATATTTCTCCGGTGCTCTGGTCTATGAATCTAATTTTGTACGTATCTTCCGAACCCGATTTTTCATGTTCCGCCACAATCCCCGAAGGATTGACCGCATATGTTTTTGAGCCGCCGTTTGTCGGCCGGGTATAATAAACTTCTCCTGTGGATTTTATCTCCAGTTTATATCCGTTTTCTTCATAAAGGGTTGTATCTTCATCCGGTATTCCAGTTTCAATTTGCTCATCCTCATTGGACGCGTTTTCAAAAACAATGACAATCATTCCTGTTGAGTCTTCTCCCGCGGCGAAATTGTCTGAGCTGAAGTAATATATTTCACAACCCGGAATTTCCGGACCTGTAGAACCGCCACAGAAGGTTAGTAAAATGACCAGCAATAGTAATGCAATCTGGCTTTTGCTACTTAAAAAGCTATATTTTTTCTTCATTTTTGGCTCCTTTGTTATAGCAAAAATTTTACTTATATTAGTCAATATCTGATTGTTACGCCTTCGTCTTTAAAATTTCTCCGGTTTATCTTTGAAAAGGGTTTTTCCTTTTACCAACCATGATGTACCAAATGCCAAAAGCATAATAGTCTCGAAGACCAATAATGTTTTATCGTTTTCTACTCCAACTCCTATTAATGAGCGGATAAGCAATATTAACAATGATAATAATATAATAATACCGCAGCTTATATAGATGCAATTACGAATCTTCTTGTTTCTTGTTTTAGGAATATTCTTATTTTTAGTTAAGGTAAAAAGAAATATCGAGTTAATAGCAAGAAGAATAAAAAATATAACGGAGCATACAGCATGAATCTTATCAGAGATAACTGGACTTATTTGAAATACTCCTAAAGGTTCAGTTGAAACAAGGCTATAGCGACTAGGGAAAATAACTACACCGAGAGCTGCAAGCCCACTCATTGCAGTAACAATATTATCAATTCTCTCATATCCTTTATACGTCATAAGAAACAAAGATACACCAATCAATATACCAACAAAAACATCTCTCATATTTGTATGGTAGTAAGAACTAATGGATGAACGAATAGGTATACCTGAAATTAAGAGCCCTCCAAAGACACAGATAAACGGTAAAAGCATGCCGAGGATTCCAATTAATCTACGAAGAGAAATATATGAGATAATAACGCTTTTATTTCTACTTCTAAACACGATAACCTCCAATTTCTGCGGTTCTTCCGTTTAAATTCACCTTGTTTCTCAAACCCATAAGCCTCTCTCACGCCTTCTTAACTATAAGACCAAAGACAAGTAAAACATCGTAACTATTCTACATACTTCCACATCTTGTACTCGACATCAGGGTCCACGTCTTTTCTATCGAAGAGGTTGCTTAGCGTAACAAACTCGTAGCCCAGATTCTTGAGCGCGGGAATTAAGGTATCCAATGCTTCCGGGGTCGGATGAGGATCAGGCTGCACATCATGCAGTAAAATTATGGCACCATCTCTCATTCCACTGAGCACGTAGTTTGCTACTTTTTCCGGTGTATCACCAGCACCCGTCGCCCAATCAAATCCAAGAACACCTTCCGCAAAAGGCAGATCTATTGCTTCGTACATCGTATTATTCACCGCAAGATTGGGAGGACGGAAGAAATTAGGACTTACACCGGCATACTCTTCAATGGCATCGGTAGTATTTTCTACCGATTCACTGATCTGGGCGGAATCCATCGAAGTCATGCTTTCATATCCATAGGAATGGTTGCCAATCTCGCAGCCCATCGAAACCGCGCGTTCCAGAACAGGTCTTGTATTATTATTTATACGCTGACCTACGACAAAAAATGTGGCAACAACATCATGGTTTTCTAATTTGTCCAAAACAAGATTTGTTTTTGTCACATCCGGACCATCATCGAAAGTAAGAGCACACAGCTTGTCGGGCTCAGGATATTCTGATTCTGTGGTGTCGGATTCCTCCGGCCCGGTGGTTGCATCATTGTCCGAACCACAAGATAACAGTATAATAATAAAACAAAAAATTAGAAACAAATTCCTCATAAAACCTCCAGATTGTTTAACAAACACATGGATGAATAAATTAATTCTAAAGTGTACTTTGCTTTTGTCAAGGATTTTGTTTTTGTTTCATTGTGATGAGAAAACTCCATTCTAAAAGTAAAACCAAGAAATAAAGCCAAAAGGAATATCTGTAAACTTATAGTTGATATACGTACAGAGTCGGCAGACTTTTATCGCCAGTGATGACGATATTATAAGTTTGTTTCTCCTGGAATCCTTCAAAATCTCCTTCGGTAAACATCGTGCCGGTTTCACCATTATCACTTGCATTATTAACATTTTCCCATCGATAAGACAACATTACGTGTGCACTGGCTTCTACCTTCATATATTCGGTTTGTTCTCCGGGCATCAAGTATTCACCGAGCCCGGTGAAAAGCTGGTTGTTAAACTTTATTTCAGAGATTTTATAATTTTCCAAATCATTAATAACTCTTAAATCGGGATTGTCCGGGTTGCTAGCCGGATTCACACAACCAAACATTAAAAATACCGACGTTAAAATAATTGACAAATTTTTCATTTTAGTTACCTCTTTTCAAGTTTTTCTACCATATTTTCCCATAATAGGATAACAATAGTTTTCGATAATCTAATCCTCATAAGGTTCCAGATGAACGACCACATCAAATATATTTGGCCCTTTTTCTATAAGTTCCCTTTTTACTTCTTCCGAAATATCATGACCTTTCTTTACCGTAACCTTACCGTCTACTAACACATGAAGGTCAACATGCAGACCCGGTCCTAATTTTCTAGTCCTAACAGCATGTATCGATTTGACTCCCTTTACTTTCATTGTTATTTCTTTTATCTTCCTCAGGTCTTTTTTAGGAGCACTCGCATCCACAAGTTCTCCGAAACTCTCTTTTAAAATGTCCCAGGCAACTTTTATGATAAATATAGATACGATAAAAGCACCTATATGATCTACTATGATAAGCTTTGGATTAATCGCCGCCAGAAGAACAGCAAACAAAACGGAGATAGAACTAAGCGCGTCGGAACGATGATGCCATGCGTTAGCCATAAGTGCTTTAGATTTTACGTTTTTCCCGACAGATTTAGTCCAGCGATATAAAACTTCCTTTACTACCACAGACATCAAGGGACCGGCAATTGCTATCAATGAAATTCCTGCCTTATGAACTTCCTTTACAGATATAATTGATTTATATGCAATTTCAATTGCGGCAATAAATAAGGCTATACCTATTATTGCCGTCACCACCGTCTCTATCCGCCAATGTCCGTACGGATGTTCAGCATCCGCCGGAGAAGTCCAGAATTTAGCCCCAAACAATACCGCAACGTCAGTGCTAATGTCCGATAAAGTATGTACCGCATCGGCAATTACCGCCTGGCTTCTCCCTAATATGCCGACTGTAAATTTAAAAACCGCAAGAAGAATGTTTGAAAGAAGTCCAATCCAGGTTATTTTTTTTATTTTCTTTATATTATTTTGTGAAAGGGTATTTTCCATATATAATATAACTATAGGGCAGAAATAATAAAAAGTCAATGAGCAGAGAGCCGGCGCCTGTTATTGCACCGTCAGCCTATACTTTCAATTTCCCTTTTTACTTTATTTATTCTTTTTTCTTAATAAATCAAGTTTTTTATGTGTTGACATCGAGTGGTTCTTTCTGTAAGATATAAAAAATACAGAAAAGGAGGAATTTATGATTTTGGTGATTTCTTTACTTTTAATTGCTCAAGGGGTGGACTCTCGCTGGGACTCTCCGGATATACTTATCGAAGATTCTCTTGGCAGCTATGTTGATTTCGCCGTAGATTACAATTACTCAAACGGTAATATATATGTTGCGTGCATCCCTGACTCGGGAACCTATTTCGGTCCTGAAAACTGCTGGGGACTTCTTCTCTTCCGTTCGACCGACCATGGTTTGTCCTGGGACCTACTGCACTCCGAAATTTTCGCTCTGGGATGCCTGGGTAAGGGAATAGATCTCGTGGTCACAAGGAGCGACACGGTATATGTTATTTTTAGCTACTACGTCAAAGGTGACAATGATGATGAAATTGGTTTAGAAAAAATATACGAGGGAGAGGGTGGAACTTGGGAAAGAGATTGGATTCCGCTAATTCCTAATATAAGAGTTCCTGAAATCCGGTCTCCTAAACTCGTGAGAGATGATTTCGATGATTTCTATTTGTATATGTCATATCTTACTATTAATCCCGATAGAGATTCTCTTATTATTTTGCGCTCCACCGATAGAGGAAAAAATTGGAGCAGACTACTGCGTGCAAGCTCAGCAGCCGAATGGCAGGACCACGACATTACGGTATCCGATTCTTCAATATATCATTTATCGACATTCCAAAGCGGAGACAATCAGACTCTGCAGGTCACCTACTGGAGGGACAGAGGAATCCCTGTAGATGTAATAAATCTTCAGGAAATTAACACGAATGAAGCCGGACAAATCCGATACCCAAGAATAGGAGCTACTACTACATTACCTGATTCAGGACAGTTAGTCTACGCGTTCTTCTCTCAAGAAAACCCAGGCGGCGGGAATGACCTCCTCTATCAATACTCACAAAACGGAGGAGCCGATTGGGACAGTATACCTGACACACTTGCCGATGAAAGCTATTCGCCGGTACTCTGTGATTTAAGAGGATATCAGGCTGCGCCTAACCAGTGGATGGATATCACTTACTGTTTCACATCATCCGCACCATCTTTCGAGAACTTCTGGTGCTGGTCTTCAGAAGGTGAACCCACAAACTGGCAGGGTACCACTTCTGTAGGTACGGGAGCAAACAGGTCAGTCCCGGAACTTATATATTCCCCAGGGGCACCCGGAGGCGGAGGAGCGGTTGTATTTAACGACTCCCTTGGCAACCTATGGTTTGACGCTCCCTGGTATAGCGGTATTTCTGAAAATACTGATATAATCAAGAAAAAAATCAGCAGTAAGATTGTACCGGCTGGCAGTACCGTAGAAGTAGGTTCGGCAGGAGCTATTGTCTACGATGTAACCGGAAGAGTGATAAAAATATTAAACACCAATTCCTGGGATTTAAAAGATGGAGAAGGCAAAGAAGTTGAAGGCGGCATTTACTTCATTGTCGAAAAGGAAAATGGCAACAGAACAAAACTCTCGATATTAAAATAGCCTTACTTGAAATTAGCGAGAACTGAAATCTTTCAGGGGGTTATGTCATGGAAGGATTTTTAAGCAGTACAGAAAGAAGAAAACAGAGAGCCGCATATAGAGCTCAATCAAGGAAAATCTATGTTATTTTTGGTCTTTTAATTATCGCTTTTTTATTTGTATCCAAGTACTACCAAACACTGGAACAGGAAGAAACTTACTCCGGTCCAAAAAAGATACAAGTCGACAACTCAGGAAATATATATCTACAGTTACAAAATCAGATTTTCAAATTTGATAAAGAAGGCAATCAGCTTTTCTGGATAGGAAAACCCGAAAACGGACAGGGTCCTTTCGATGGATATATTGATTTTTCAGTAGACGATAAAGAGAATATTTACGTTGCAGACTCAAAAAACAAAAAAATATACTTATACAATAAAGAGGGCGCGCTTTTATCCGCTTTTGGCAAACAGGGAAGTTCAGAAGGAGAATTTAAATCGATTATTAAAATAAGCGTTGATGAGGTTGGTAATATTTATGTTCTGGATATGTACAATGCTCGCGTACAGGCATTCAGTAATGACGGAAAATTTCTCTGGTTTTGTAAAATCGGAGTTATGATGGTACCAGATGAAATAACAATCGATAAAGAAGGGAAAATCATAGTAATTGACGCACAAAAGGACAATATTTCTACAATAAGCTCTTCGGGGAAACGTTTAAAAACAATAAATCTACGTAACAGCAAATTATTGGGGTTAGCAGGGATAATCACGACTGACACATCTAACAATTACATAATCGCCGATTACTTCACACCCAATATATGGAAAATCGATTCCGCAGGAAAGGAAGAAAAACTTAATGTAGACTTTTCAAAAAAAGAAAAAATTGCTATATCCGATATAACCTCAGATGAAAACGGAAACCTCTGGGTCGTAGACGAGCGACAATTTGTGGTTCTGAAGATCGATGCTGAAGGAAAAACAAAATCTTTCATGAGTAATGATCTCGGAAATTTACTAAAAGAACTTGAGAGTAAATGGAAAAGAATTATGCTAATGCGAAGACTCTATCTTATTCTTATATTCACGCTTGTGTTGATTTCCTTGGTCTTACTCTTATATAAGAAAAGGTAAAAAAAATATAGTAAAGGACTTAAATTAGATATTAAAATACTTAAGGAATCCTCTCCGTAATAAAATCTGCTGCAATCCTAGATATCAAATCCCAGAGCCCTGAAATTATTTTTCAGATTTTCGTTTTCTGTACTTAATTTGAGCCGCGTATTAAAGAATTCTCTTCTAACGCGATAATTAGCCCTCAAGGCATCAAAGAAATCCTTTTTTTCTTTTCCCTCAAGATTTAATATTTTCCTGAGTTTATTGTCATCCTTTTTAATATCATACACCCTGAAAACAACATCGGACATAATTGCTGCGAAGTTTTCATTTTCATTAAAAGCAACTTCTATATATGGAACTTCGGGAGGAGGAAGCTTTACTTTCCATTCCTTATCTATCGAGAGAAATTCGCAAATATCATCGAAAACCATCCTCGTACCTTTAACTTTTCCGTCATACGAGTAACCCGCAATATGAGAAGTTCCTATGTCAACCAATTCGAGCATTTCTCTGTCGATATCAGGTTCTCCCGACCAAACGTCCAATATAGCTCCTGACAAATGGCCTTCTCTCAAAGCGGATTTTAAAGCAAACTCTTCCACAACTTTCCCTCTGGAAGTATTTATAAGAACACTGCCCCGTTTCATCTTATTTATTCTCTTCTCGTCGAACAAATTCAAGGTCTTATCCTCTCCGGTAAGATACAATGGAACATGTAAGGTTATAACATCACAATCCATTAACTCATCCAACTCACGAAAAACTTTATCTTTTGTCTCTCTTTTAAGGGGAGGATCGTTCTGCAAAACTTCTATGCCCAAACCTTCCGCTTTTTTTACGACTTTACTGCCAACATGGCCAACGCCGACAATTCCAAGACTTAATTTATCAAGAGAAATTTTTCCTTTTCTATCCAGCAGTAAAAGCGCTGAGGTAAAATACTCTGCCACAGAATTCGAGTTACTGCCCGGCGCACTCGCGAAACCTATACCCCTGCTTTTTAAATACTCCGTATCCACATGGTCTATACCAGCAGTCGCGGAACCCACAAATTTAACATTACTATTTCCTAATAGTTGTTCATCTACTTTAGTAACAGAGCGTACTACAAGGATATCGTCATCTTTAATCACCCCGGGGGTTATCAATCTACCCGGGACAGAAGTAACCTCTCCGATTAAAGAGAATGTTTCTTTACCAAATAACACATTTTCATCGATTACTATCTTCATAATTCAAAATAATATAACTTTAAAATATCGCCAGACCAAAAATTTAAAAAAGAGCGAATACAACAAAGGAATCAACGGGTCAAGGGCAGTCACCCTAAACTCCTTTCTGATTTTATTTATTAAGATAGAACGAGTACTCAGTTAAGCGTTGCTGTAAATCTGACACCCAGACTGTACCCACTCCAATTTTCATCAACGTCTTTATCAGGTACAGAGTGATAACCAAATCCGCCGGCGACGCCAAGACCCCAATTACCGCCAACCCACCATTCTTTTCCTAAAGTCACATCGAAAGCAGGACCGGGATCTGTCTCTCCGGTAATCGCCCCCAGTATCTCCACTTGCAACGCTGAAAAACCTACACTTCCAGAAAGATACATGTTAACCGGCATAAGGTAATATGTAAATCCAATTCCAAAAGAACCAAGTGTGGCCTCTCCTGGGAAATCTCCCGAAGACCCGCCAACTTCTGCAGCCGGGTCAGATAAAGACCATCCGAACAATGTTGCATGCAATACCAGGTTCGGCAACACTCCCATTCCAACAGCAATATTCATATCACCGCTGGCACCGTAAAGCTTAATAGCTGCAGGATCAGAAAATGCTGACTGAGCGTAGCCGGTTCCGGCTGACAATCTGAGAAAAAATCCGCCGTCATGGTCCCGAGAACCCGCAAATAAATCTGTCGATGACAGCACCAGAATAAGACAAACAAAAATAACTGCTCTGGCAAAGAAACTTTTTTCCATGAATTCCCTCCTTTTTAGATTAAAATATTCAATAAATTCTTACACCTACCACAGAAGCAACTACTAAAAGTGTACATAAGTATAAAAAAACACCGGAAAAACAAGGATTCCTTTTCAATCGGAAAGGCTGAGTCTTTTTTTCATGGGGAGAAAAATTTGAGAACCCTTCCGGCTTCACACAGGGAGTTAATGTCCCGTCTCCGTCTTTTGCCGGTCTCGGAATCATTAGAATAGTGTGTAAATAAACGGCGCCAGTGCTGATCCTTCCGTAAATACAATCAGGATACCGAGCAACAAAAGAAAGAAAGTGATCAACGCAAGAATCCACTTTTTTCGGGCACGTAAAAACTCCCAGAACTCAAACAATATGGACATTTTAGACATGGAATAACCGTCCTCCTCTGTTATTATTTTGAGCATACATATGATAAAAACTCCCTTTCTTAATATTGTTTTTCAAAATGTTCTTTTGAAGCGGTTTGCTCCAGGTGAGTTTCCCAGTAAGTAGCCTCATCCGTCCTAAACCCCACCTGCAGATACCGCTTTCCCAATAATCGTGAGAAAAGACCAACCGGGGTAAACACCAGGAAGAAAAACACCGAAAGAATAACCCGGGTCATTAACCAGCCCAAAGCGAACCCTACATAGCTGAATATAACGAATAGCGGTTTTAAAATCAACGGAAAAAGGAACGCCGATACAAAAACGATACCAGCTGTCAGATAAACTATAGGAAACATTGATTTTCCTAAGATCCATTGAACGGTCCCTAAAATCATTAGAATAATCGAAAGGCCAATACCGAATTTTCGCCATTCTTTGCGGTCTTTGAATTTAGATTTATCTATCACAGCAGGCTCCTCCGGGGTAAACCGACCCTTCGTGAATCCTTCTTTCCAGGAGATACCAGAAATGGTTTCCGGCTGTTCTTTCTTATTAAGCAGATAGTTTCCCATAACAAGATTGTCCATCTCGGTTCGCATAAAACACTTATACGCATCCAGCGGCGAGCAAACAATGGGTTCTCCTCTGACGTTGAAAGATGTATTCACAAGAACAGGACAACCGGTCTGTGAAGCAAATTCCTTCAAAAGCAAACCGTATCTTGAATTGGTTTGTCCGTCAACAGTCTGGAGACGCGCGGAGTAATCAACATGCGTTACTGCCGGAATTTCCGAACGTACGACATTTAGTTTGTCTATACCGAACAATTCCGGCTCTTCCTGGCTCATAACACGACGTTTGTCCTCGCTCACCTCGGCTACAAAAAGCATGTACGGACTTGGGCGGTCAAACTTAAAGTATTCTTTCACAGCCCCCAATAATACCGATGGTGCAAACGGACGGAACGATTCACGAAATTTAATCTTTAAATTCATCTTCTTCTGCATTACCGGAGAACGCGGATCCGCAAGGATACTCCGGGCACCCAACGCTCTCGGACCGAATTCCATTCGTCCCTGGAACCAGCCGACTACCTTCCCTTCTGAAAGTAATGCAGCTGTCTTTTTTATTAATTCAGAATCCGACAGATGACGAAAAGGAATATGGTGACGATTTAAAAATTCACTTATCTCCGAATCACTGTATCGGGGACCGAGATAAGAACCTTGCTGAGTATCACGTCCGTGCTCAACTGTACGTGGATTTGACAGGTATTCATAGAAAACCGAAAGCGCAGCCCCCAGTGCGCCGCCAGCATCTCCGGCAGCTGGCTGAACCCAAATGTCCTTATAATTGTTATTCCTCAGTAGCCTTCCGTTCGCCACACAGTTCAATGCCACTCCTCCCGCCAGCACTAAATTATCGGCTCCTGTTTCTTCTTTTGCATGGAGGCTCATCCGCTCTAAAATAAGTTCAGTTACTTCCTGCACCGATCGCGCGATATCCATTTCTTTTTGGGAAATAAGGCTTTCCGGCTCGCGAGGAGGACCGCCAAACAGACTGTGGAATCTCCGATTCGTCATCGTAAGCCCCACAGGAAAATTAAAATACTCAAGGTTTAGACGGAACGATCCGTCCTGTTTTACATCAATAAGGTTATCCAGAATGGTCTGGACATACTTTGGTTCACCGTACGGTGCCAGCCCCATTACTTTGTATTCTCCCGAATTTACCTTGAAACCGGTATAGTAGGTAAACGCGGAATAGAGCATACCAAGAGAATGAGGGAACTTGATTTCCTGCAATAGTGTGATGGAATTTCCGCTTCCAAAACCAACGCTGGTCGTAGTCCATTCGCCGACTCCGTCCGTGGTTATAATGGCAGCGTCGGAAAAAGGAGACGGAAAGAATGCCGAGGCTGCATGAGACCGATGATGTTCAGGGAAAAGGATTTCTCCGTCGAAGCCGGAAAGAACTTCCTGAATCAGGCTTTTTATCCAGATTTTCTTCTTGATCCATAAAGGCATGGCCTTAATGAAGGAATTAATTCCTCTCGGAGCATAGTGTAAATACGACTCGAGAATTCGCTCGAACTTCAAAAACGGTTTGTCGTAAAACGCGACATAATCTAAATCCGATGGCGAGATATTCGCTTCCTTCAAACAGTAATCTATGGCTTGGTTTGGAAATCGATAATCGTGTTTGATACGGGTAAATCGTTCCTCCTGAGCCGCAGCCACAAGGGCACCATCACGTATCAAGGCAGCAGCGCTGTCGTGATAAAATGCTGAAATACCCAGTATATACATTGAATCACTCATTTAGATTCATTTTATCCAGCAAGCCTGCGGGATCTGCATGGTCCGGCTTTATTTGTTTTAACTTTTTTAAATATCGAATCGCTTTATCTTTCTGCTCCGTATAATAGCTTGCCGCGGCCAGGTTGTAGTACAAATCAGCGTCTCTCAATCCCATCGCTTCGGCTTTTTGCAAATAGGGTAACGCTCTATGAAACTCCTTCTTCGCAAGCAATATCTGTCCAATCCAATTATTCGCGAAAGCCGTTTCACCGAGATTCAAAGATTGAGTTAACAGGAGGAAAGCAACGTTTAAATTTCTCTCTTTTAAAAAATCAGTAGCGGCGGAATTATATTGCTGTGCCAATCCACGCGTCTCTGATTTTGTAAGGTAAGGGAAGGGCTGAAGTGAACCTGTTTTCCGGGAGTAAATGTGTTCCAGCACCTTGCGGAATTGGTCGAATTGCCCGGAGGCAATATAGGCATGCGCAAGCGTGTTCAGAAATTCCTGATCTTCCGTCAATCTTGGATCCGCTTTTGCCAAATAGAACAAGGCTTTATCGACATTTCCCTCCTGCAGATAAAGGCGCGCAAGGTGTTTGATAGCAAAGTCGTTTTTTCTGAAACGAAGCGATTCCTGCAAAATTGGAATGGCTTCCTGCTCTTTGTTCAACTTGAACAGCATCTCTGCAGCGCCTTCGTAGAACATAATCTCCTGGGGTATCGTATACGTAAGCGCCCGGTATTCATTGTAAGCTTTTCGATATTCTCTTTTGTCACGGTAGTAGTTAGCCAGGTTAAGGTGGCCTATTTCCACGCCGATCTCTTTATTGACTAAAACATACAGCGCAACCGAATCCACCTTATTTTTCGGGGTATAGGTTTCAAGACTCTTATTCCGTAACTCTTTAGGCTGGAACGGCCATCCGCCCTTGAGCCATCTGATA
This sequence comes from Caldifarciminota bacterium, assembly GCA_016930175.1. Classification (GTDB taxonomy): domain Bacteria; phylum Hydrothermota; class UBA3072; order UBA3072; family UBA3072; genus JAFGHJ01. Next base: position 12,986 of record JAFGHJ010000045.1, on the reverse strand, counting down.
CTGAGATTTCCGTAGACCGTATCCAGAGCGGTCAGCCCCCAATTTTTTTTGTACGCATCGGAAGATTCTATAAGATTTGAATCCCACTTCGCGCTTATATATTCTTCTTCTCGCAAAGTTTGATAAAATCCGTCTGCCATAACAAAATAACCATCCACATTCGGGTGAAGGTGCTCTAGAATCAGTTCATTCTTAACTATACCATGGGGCGAGTGCTTTTCAAAGATTTGCCTCATGGGTACCACAGGAACATTATATTTTGAAGACAGGTCATGGATAATTGTATTGAAATCCTCAGTTGCTCTAAATCGCAGGGCATCCAGATCTTTTGCTCGAATATACAGTTGTCTGGCTTTTTTAAAATCACCCCGGTCTTCATTTTGCTGCGCTTCATAATACACTTGCTCTGCCGGAGGAAAGGTATCTGATTGTACCGAACGAAACGGAGATTGATTCCCCACATTGCAAACCAGCTCGCTCAGCACAACCGGTATGTTCGCCCGGGTGGCTTTCCGCAGTATCTCCTCCAGGTTACTTCGAAATTGTTTCTTTCCCAGTTCATATAATTCGCTTCCCAGAGGAATAACTTGTTCGGAAACAATCCGCTCCATTAAAGTTGCAGTAAGATCTTCCGGATTGTACGCGTCATTCTTTTTAAATACCGAAACAACACGATTGATTAGTTCCCTCAACAAACGAAACAATCGCAGGTGTTGTATTTTCATATAGACTTTAATTAGAGAACGGTTATGTCCGATTGACTCCAATGAGCCAACTCCAAGCGCCCCGTAGAATTCATTATGTCCAGCGTAGATTAGTATGAGATCAGGTTCATATTCCAGGATTTCATCGGTAAAATCAAGTAAAGTGTAGCTATTTACCGCCGCCATTGCTGTGTTTACGACCTCGATACGCTTATCCGGGAATACATCCTGGAGTCTACGCCAGAGAATCCGGGAGAACATCAGATTGTTGCCGTATGGGAATCCGGCGGTGGTTGAACCTCCGAGGACAAAAATCCTATATCCGTTTTCTGGTTTCTCTTTCAGTAAAAGGTCCTTCGGAGGATCCGGTATAGTGAACTGCCGATAGAAATAGCGTTTACCTATATCCGGATTACAGCGGTAGTAATCAGAGACCTCCTCGGGAGCAGAAATGAATAAATGCAGATTTCCACCATAGTTAAAAAGTCGAAGTATTCCTTCAGCGAGCAGAAGAATACCTGCTGCGATCAAGAACAGGAAAAGCCCAAAAACAATACGCTTTCCGGGACTAATCCGGTAGGAAAAATCTGCCTTCTTTTTTGCATTATTAAGTTTTCTTTTATTCATCTTCTATTTGCCTTATCTATATTCTTCCGCCTTTAATTATTGTCCAATTTTATATTTGATTTACCGAATACAATTATAGACGTTTAAATATTTGAGTCAAGGGGGCGAGAAATTACCATATATTTCTAAATTAATTTTCTAGATTTAACTAAAAAACCGCCTTGAATTTTATTATAGATAATAGACAACTAACTTTTTCTCTATATTTACTAAACCTATCCCCCTGAACTAACCCCGTATTTTTCCGCATATTTAAGTACTTCGTCCCAAAAGGAAGAAATATCGGTTGCCAGCTTCTCCGACATGGCGACTCTGTTACCTCCGGGAGCTTTATCTATCATCCTAAGAATAGTTCCTCTTTTCTCATTCATAGAAGGCACACCGTCGAGCTTAAGACGTTTGAAAATGGAAATAAGTACATCTCTATTGTTAGCAATCAGGCTCATTTCTTTTTCCCCGGTACGAGAAGTCGTTTCGGTAGCTGCAAATATTAATTTGCTACGATATTCATGCCATAGTGCAACATTTGTCTTCCAATCTTCACGAGTAGAATTATCTGCCTCGGACTTTGCCCCACACGCCAAAGCAAGTAAAATAATAAGTGTTAAAAATATTATAAATCTATGTCTCACAATAATCCTCCTTCATTTCTTCTAAAAACAATCTTCTTTTATCAAATTTTAAATATATTATTGAATTTGTCAACAATGGAAATAATCATCTGTTATAAACTAAGAGAAGGGGTAATCCACATATTATAAATAAAATGTAACGGACAAAAATTTTTGATTGTATTTTAGATGAAAATATCTATTTTACAAATCAACCGGGCAGGTGTTTGAAGTCCAGCCGGCAAGACCGCCGAGAGCTACTTTTAGGTTGTCCCAGCCTTCTTTTTTAAGAAGACTGGCAGCCATCATAGAACGAAGCCCACTCCCGCAAAAAACACAAACATCTTTTTCCTTCGGCACCTCATCCATCCTTTCGTAAAGCTGAGTAACTGGTACGTTTAAAGCGTCGGGTATTTTCCCTTTTGCCTTTATTTCTTCTTCCCCCCTCACATCGAGTATTACAATCTTCTCTCCTTTATCCAAAAGTTCACACAAATTCTGTACTCTAATCGTCTCTATCGAAGCGCTTTCCTTACCGTAAGTGTTCCAGCTGAGCATTCCGCCGGAGAGATAACCGGCAATATTATCATAACCTATCCTTATCAACAATTTCACAACTGACAGAGGGTCATCTGTTTTATTAACAAGAAGTATCTTCTTATCATAGGGCAAAAACCAGCCGGCAAAAGCAGGAATTCCACCTTCCCATATAGAAATAGAACCCGGAACATGAGAACCGGCAAAATCCGTTTCCATCCGGGAATCGAGAACAACCGCGTCCTTTTTCTCTTTGGAAAATTCGCCCGGAGAAAGAGGAACAGGCACCGGCAGAGAGCCAAGCACAGGAGCTCCCTCCACGTTCAGCCTTTCCATCTGTTTAAAGTAATAGGGTCTTTCCAAATCTTTTGATATATTCTTAATAAAGTCTTTTTCTTCAGTAAATTGAAGCTTCGGATTTAGCTTCTGCTCCAGTCCTATAGTAGTCCACGGTCTATCTGCAATTTCTCCCCCGCATACCGAGCCGGCACCATGCGCGGGACAAACAATAACACCTTCGCCGAGAGAGAAAAACTTATGGAAAATAGTATCATAAAGCATCTGCGCCATCTCCTTCATCTTAACTTTACCCAGCAAATCCACTCTTCCGACGTCTCCGGCAAAAAGAGCGTCCCCCGAGAAAAGAATCCAGGGAGAGAGGCTAACATCAAAAAGGAGATAACTCATACTACCTCTGGTATGACCAGGAGAATAAATCGCCTTAATTTTATAAGACCCTGTCTTCCATTCCTGTCCATCGCTTACCTCATATCCGTATCTATAATCCAACCCCGAATCTGCATGAAAAATCTCCGCGCCTGTTTTTTCTGAGAGCTCCCTTGAACCGATAATGTAATCCTCATTACGATGAGTTTCAAAAATATATTTAATCTTGTAACCCTTACGTGTCGCAAGGAAAAGATAAATATCAATATCGCGTCTGGGATCAATCACAAATGCTTCTTTATTATGACCGAAAATATAAGAATAATGCGCTAAACCTTCCGACTCGATTCTCTCGAAAAGCAAATTTCCGCCCTTTTTAGATATAGACTTCTATAAATTACTCGGCTGCCTTTTCACACTCACATGAAAGATATTTCCTGTCTTTAAATTCTTCTCTCTTCCCATCATTCCAGTTGGTAACAGGACGATAATAACCTACAACTCTTGAATAAACTTCGGCTCCAATCGCAATTACCTTCTCCTTGGAAACTTCATTTCTATCAACAATATTTTCTTCCATCAAGAAAACCTCCTTAATGTTACCGTGGATTTTTACCTGTTACCGTAGGGTTCTCGGGGTAAGAGGACCATTCGGTAAAAGAACCTTCATAAATCTTTACGTTTGGATATTCAAGCAAAAATTTAAACATAATAAACTCATTTGTCGCCTCTCTACCCGTACCGCAGGAACATATTATAGTTTTATCCGCTCCTATTCTTTTTTCTTCTAAAATACTATTAATTTCATCTTTGCCTTTTAAAAGTGCAGGATTATCATCAACCATTAAGCTTTTCCACGGAAGATTTACCGCTCCGGGTATATGCCCGGGCTTAATCCATGGTCCCTGCCCTTCATAAACATTAGCAGGTCTTGCGTCAAGCAGAATAACATCTTTATTATCCTTAACCCTCTTAAAATCCTCATATCCAATCCAGTAATCTTCCCTCAACTTAACTTTAAAATCCGATTCTTCTATAATGGGAAATTCTTTTGTAAGCTTTCTACCTTCTTTTTTCCAATCATTCAAGCCGCCGTCCAGAACATAAACCTTATTATGCCCAAACCTTAGAAGAGAATATGCCACCATCGTCTGTTCAAGCCCATCACCCCAACCCTTAACTCCACCAACGCCGGTGTAAACAACAACCGGATAATCATTGGAAAGCCCAACTCTCCGGAAAAGCAATTCTGCGATTTTTTCAGGTACGTAAACTCCGGGCAAACCCTTGTAGGGAACTCTTAATAGATTAGGATTGAAATAAACAGAACCGGGAATGTGCTCAAGAATATAATCGTGTATATCAGGCTGAACATCAAGAATGGAAAATTTACCGCCTAAATTTTCCCCAAGCCACGAAGAATGAGTCCACTTCAAAACCCCACCACCCAAAGGATACTCTTTTTCCAAATCACCTCCTCTAATGTAACCGTTTCAAAAATGCAATTATTACAATATTGAATTATATTAAAGCCTTTTTAAAAAATGTCAAGGGCGTAATTATAGCCTCCTTAAATTTAACGCAAAAAATATTTTTACGGCTTAAATCAGGTCTTACCATTAAAGATAATTTGCGCTTTGGAAAGTCTATCACAAAGTTTTATTTCTTTCCGGTTGGGACTCCACTGAATCAAGAATGTGGCGAGCGATTCCCAAAGCGAAACCCATGCGGCGACGGTTAGACCTGTACCTATAATTTGAATGAGAACATTCTCAACGGACGATGTAATTTTACTCACCCAAATAGATAATACAAGAATAGTTAATCCAATCCCCAGCAAGAAAAAAGACCTACGCAGCATTTCCTGCATTTTCCTGCCTTCAAGTTCCTTCAGATAGGAAAAATAGGTACGGACGCTTTCTTTCACCCTGAGTTGTGATTCTTTATCTATCGGTTCGTCAAGATTGAAATGAATAATAAATTTCGCGTTGCCAATTTCCCTGGCGCAATCCAGCAGATAATGAACAAGTTCTTCTTCGAGGTCTTTCCTGATATAAGGAGCAGTTTTGTCGAAATCGCTATACAAATCTTGTACTCGCGGAGCAGAAACATCTATAATTACCTCACCATTATCTGTAAGCGCATAACGGCTAAGAATATCCTTTCTTCCCATAGATTTTAATCTATTCTTCTCATGTAATTTAATCGGTATTATTCTGCACTTTCTTAAATTTCCGAAGCAGTTATTCTCCGCTCGTTCGCCTGTAAAATCATCCAGAGCATATCTTTGTAAGAAATATCTGAAAGTTTACACATCTTTGCGAGATGCCCATCCCATACCCAGCCTGGATTAGGATTGATTTCGAGAAGTTTTGGAGTCCCTTCCAAATCGAGCCTTAAATCAAACCTGCAATAATCACGGCATTCAAATCGTTCAAAAAGTTCAAGGCAACCCTCCACAATACTTTTTTCCAAATCGTCTCCAAGATTAGCGGGTTTAGACCTTAATTTCCAGTAGGGCGACTCCGGAAGCCACTTTGCCTCGTATCCGCAAATCTTCGGCAAACCATTAGGCAGCGAAGAATAATCTTCCTCTATTATAGGCAGAACCGTATAGTCTTCCGGCGGATTACCAATAATTCCCACACTTAAATCTTTGCCTGTGAGAAATTCCTCTACAAGGATAGGCTTGTCATATCCAAACTTTTCCCTTATATCTGAAATCACGTTAACGACTTCCTCAATGTTGTTTGCAACACTTTTTTGAGTTATCCCAAAGCTCGAATCCCCAAAATTGGGTTTAACGAGAACAGGGAATTTGAAAGGTATTTCAAAAGTAGTGTTATCGGGTTTTACAAAAAAAGCATCGGGCGAAGCCACTCTCATTTCGGATGCGACTCCTCGAACAAGTGACTTATCGTAACAAAACGCGAGACATTGAGGTCCGGAACCCGTGTAGGGAATACCTATAATATCAAGCAGGGCCGGCACATGAAGTTCTTTTCTGGCATCGTTGTAAAAACCTTCATCGCAAAGATTAAAAACATAATCCACTTCATTTCTTTGCTTTAATTTTTGCAAATCCGGGATGAACGTATCATGGTTATCAAGATAAGAAAAACGATAATTGTGTTCTTTTTCAATCTCTTTCAACGCCCCTTTAAGCTGGTCTATTGTATAAAAATCATCTTCACTAAACACTCCAAGGGGTTTAACGGGGTCACTTTTTCTTGGATCGCCAAAGAGCACTACCACATTCTTAGTTACCGGTTTGGCAGTAAGTTTCCTGGGCATCCATTCTTTTCTAGCAACCGCAGTCACAATTATTCTTTTCTCCATCATTCCCAGATCCTGATTACGCTCGGAGTCGCTTTTAAACCCACCATGAAAAGTTATATCGGAAAAACCTACTTCTTCAAGAAGTCTAGTTAGATTCTTTTTGTTATACAACCTTTCCGAATAAAATTGGTCTACGACAACACCATTTCCTACATCGGAAATTATTTCTCTTGATATCAACCTCTGCCCATCTAGAGAAAGAGAACGTTCCCTGCAAACGAAACTTTTCCTATCAATCCATTCCCATGAACGTGGTTGAAAATTATTCCTCATAAAATCCCCATCGGTAACGTCTATCAGTATTTTGCCATGGGGTTTTAACTTACGAAATACCTCCTTAAGAACTCTAAGGTCATCTTTTATCGTCTCAAAATAACCAAAACTATTACCTAAAATCAAACCAAAATCAAAAGTATCTTCCTGATAAGACATTTTCCTTGCGTCGCCTTCTCTAAATTTTACACTCAACCCCTCTTTGTTCGCCTGACTCTTTGCCTTACGTATCAGGTAACGGGAACGATCCAATCCGTGAATACTCTTAAATCCTCTTCGCGCCAGCTCCAATGAATGTCGCCCGTGCCCGCAGCATAAATCAAGAATCGCGTCTTCAGGCTTGAAATTAAGAATACCGACGAACAAATCTATTTCTTTTCTCGTCGCAACATCATTATTAACCACATCTCCGTCTGTTTTAAGATAAAAAGGATTAAACAGAGTCTGCCACCAATCGGGTTTTACATGTTCCTCAAGGTTGCTAACAGGTCCCAGGGTTTTTGCAACTATTTTCTTTTTCTTCTTTTTAGAACTATCTTTGGTCAAAACAAAATGCTTCATCATTTAATTAAACCTCCTTAAAAACATTTGTTTGTTAGAATTCCCAGAAGATTAAACATAAACTAAAAACCGATTCCTCAAAGGGAACCGGACTTTTTCCAAGTTTTGATCTCTTCTCATAAAAATGGGGTTATATAAAAGAACCCAACCACACGGATTGGGATATACACTATGCGACGATTCTTCGTCCATTTTATTTTCTTATTTCTAATATTATAATAACGTAATTGCAAAAGTCAATACGTATTGATTTCTTTATTATCAAGGCAATAGCATGGTCGACTTCGGAAACGGTGAAGCGCTCCTAACAATAGGAGGAGGATTGCTTAAGGGCCCCCGTTATTCTTACCGTTATATGGAGAATGAATTCTTCGATGAAGTCTACAAGCATATATTTATTGGTTTTCGAATTAAGCATTTCATGATGTAAATGCAATTAGTCGCTAGAGATGATTATGACGATATAGCGAACTTGGGTATAGCTTATTGCAAATAGGGCATATGTATTAAACGTGAATAACTTAAAAGACACAAGCGACTATTTACGATAGGCCGAAATTATAATTAAGACAGTAAAGGCCTTTAAAATAAAACCTATATTTTGCTTTCTTTATAAAACGCCTGAAAGCTTTATACTGTATCTATAACGATCATTCGCCTTTTAAAGACGAAGTGCAAAACGGACAACGAGTAGCATTTAAAGGTATAGTGGAAAGACAATACGGACATTCTTTTGTAGTTGGTTCGGGCGCAGGTTTTTCCTTTTTTAAGCGATTAATATTTTTTATTAACAGAAATACTGCAAAAGCAACAATAGCAAAGCTTATTATTGTATTTATAAATGCACCATAATTTAACGTGACGGCTCCCGCAGCCTGCGCATCGGCAAGCGTAGCATAAGAAGCGCCTCTCCCCTTAAGAACAATAAAGAGGTTAGAAAAATCAACTTTACCCAACAACAGACCTATAGGCGGCATTATTACATCAGACACAAGAGACTTGACAATTGTTCCAAAAGCGCCACCTATTATGATACCCACAGCCATGTCAACCACGTTTCCTCGCATTGCAAATTCTTTAAATTCTTTTAACATTTTAATCCTCCTTCTTTAATAAAGGGTTTCCTATAGTTATTATTTGCCTATTTTACGATGCAGAGCTTTTTTAAAAAACTCTCCGCTTCCTGTAAGTTCATAATTCTCCCATGCCTTAAGCATTTTTGGATGCCAGTCAGCGTCAAAAATCCAGGCTATCCAGCTTATATTCCTTTCCTCCAGATAATTGATTATAGCCTCTCCGTAACCTTCATTTTCTCCTTTCTCGATACGCTCAAGATCAAAACCGAATTCCGTTGCAATAACAGGATATTTACCCTTAACGAACCCGAAATTTTCATCCCATTTAGGCTCCCACGGCTTCTTTCTCTTCATAAAATAAGGGTGAGTTGCATAGGCAATTCCTTCTACGTTAATAGGATCATAGTGAATAAGACTCAAATCATAAGCCCAATCGAAACCCGATACGATAGGAATTGTTTCCTGATCATACGCTCTAATAAGATTTATTATATCTTCATTGATTTTCTTCCATTCACTCCAGGTCATACTGCCTAAAAGTCCAAAAGCGTGAGTCGGCTCGTTGAATATCTCGTAAAAAGCAACCGTGTTGTTTCCTTTGAAATGGAACGTTATAGTCCGCCAGAACTCATAGGTTTCCTTTTTTGTGGTGTTATACATGGGACTCTGAAAAATTTCCATCTCAAGATTGCCAATGGAATGCCAGTCTATAATTATATAAAGTTTAAGTTCCGTACACCATTTTACCGCATCATCGAGCAGTTTTAAATAAACTTCCGGAGTGCGTTCTCTCCATGCAATGGGATGTACAGGAATACGGACTATATTTGCTCCCATCTTTTTTATTTCTTCAAAATGTTTCTTGTTCCAATATCCCTGATGCTCAAGTTTATCAGGATCGGAAATAGCTAATCCGCGAAACATAATTTGCTTACCTTGCGGATTGACAAATTCATTCTCTTTCACACTTATAAGAGGAAGCTTCTTTGCATCTGGGTTTTCGGCAGGCTTCCTCGGATAAGGCTGATTCCACCAGTAATCCCCTTCCTTTATTTCTTTTTGTTGTTCCGCATGAAGATTCGCGACCGCGAATAAGAAAGTGAAAGCAATCATTAAAAGACGAAGTATATGTTTCATATAATTTCCTCCCATATCTAATGAGAATAAAACAAATAATTAAACATCTTATGAAAAATACCGGAGAGAGAAGAAATGTCAATAGAGACAGCTTTTCTTAATACAAATAGTTACGTAAATTGTTTATACAAATCTAAAGATTATTCTTCTTTTGTTTCGGAATTTTTTCTTCCTCTTACCCAGGGCAAGATATCAAAACGGACAATACCTGTAATAAGAGAACCAACCACAAAAAGCTCAGTCAATACACCTGGATAAGAATGATGAATAGCATTATATGTAATCCACAAAGGACGCGGGATTATAACAATAGAACGTATTAAACGCGGATTTTTCTTCCATAAACCAATTGTCTCAATCGTCATAGCCATTACAGGCAAAAAACTAAGCCAGCCATTCCAGGACAGAGCTCCGGCGACACAGAATAGACTGATAAAGACATACATCAAAGTGTTTCTTTCCATCCACTTTTTCTTTCCTCTAAGAAGGAAAGAAAAAGTGCGGACTACTGCTACTATATTTACTGCAAAGGCAGGCCAAACTTCGAGAAGGGCAAAGTGAAAAATAAAACACATTTGTGCCAGACCTAAAAAGATAAGAATAAGATTTCGCTTGTTATTCTGAAAAGAAATGATAGCAAATATAAGCCCGACCATACCAATTCCCTGGGCAGTAAGATTGTTGGATCCACTCGTATTCTCAATTAATAATAAGATTGAATTAAAAAACATTAGCCTGCTTCTTGTAATGTATCTTATATGGAATCATATTTAAGAGCTTCGCTCACATCTCCGCAAGAATCTGAGCAATATATGCAAAAAGAGGTGTAAGCAAAACAAGCCATCCTCCAATAGCAAGAACAAAGCCCGGCGTTGGCTTTGTTATAATCGGCCTGGCTAAACTAATGCCAAACCATGTTCCGGTTACCTTACCCATATGCTCCCCAAAAAATATACAAGCCAGAGGCAAAACTAAAATCATCAACACTCTTAGAAATCCCTCTAACCCTATCATAACTGAAGCAGCTACCAGATAAAATAACGAAACTATCACGGCAGCTACTCTACTTATATTACCGATTAATTTTAAAGGCTCTTTAAATTCAGAAGCCAGGGCCTCGGCGAGTTTATCCACTTCCGGATTCCCCTTTATATATTTTGCTATAGCTACCCACTCATCCTTATCTGCCCAAATACCCAAACAACTCGGACATCTATCGAGAAAAACATTTGAATCATATGAAAAATTAAAAACCTCCAACCGTACTTTACATCTGGGACAACACCTTTGAAATATATCTATATCTTTGGAAGAAACTGCCTTTTTCCTGTAAGCCTCTTCAACGGATTCCGAATCAACCAAGTCTTTAGAAAGCAACCCATCTACCACCCCCATCAATTCACCCTTATCAAACCATACCCCACCGCAGGTTTGACAGAAATCAACTTCCTGATTCTCATAGGTAATTGTTTTTAAATTTTTATTACAAACAGGACATTTTATCTTATCCATTTTATCTCTCAAAACCTACATAAAATATACAAAAACGCATTACGTGCAAGCGTAAAGGAAGTTAAATCTTGATTAATTGAAGAATTAGAATTTTCGGTTTTTCTTAATCAACAATTGACTACCACGATGGACTAATCCCCGGAGCATAAGGGAATTTAAGACTCTTATAATATTCAAGGGTTCCTGAAGGTTTCTCATATTTGGAAGGTATGGGTTGTCTTGAATATGTTTGAAAATACAGCAGACACGCATTTCTCCACCAGATGGCTTCTTTTGCCTGAATCTTCAGAAATGTCGATACATGCTCGAATCTTTCTTCATCGATCTTTCCCGAAAGAGAAGACCATTCATCTATCATCCATCCTACAGAATCGGCACCGGTGTAATATTTTCGGCAAAGTTCTTCCCATAGAGTCCTTCCGGATTTCATTTTGTAATTCCAGGGCAGATGATGAAACCACAGGAGATATTCATCCGGACATTTTTTCGGGTCGGAAAATTTTTCTCTAACCTCCGGATAATACTGAGCCAATGCGTTCGATCCGGTTTTTGTACGATCGAATCCTATTCCGTTCGAATCCGCCTGATGATAATAAACTGAAGTCCAATCGGGCCTGCCGGATACTGCCACCCAGGGCCCGGGGCCGTAATGATGATGTTCAGCCATAATGTGATGCAATCCAAGCGGAGTCATATAACTCACAGTTATTTCCCGTGAAGCCATCATAATTTCTTTTACCGTATTTACAACCTCTCTATCGTTAGAAAAAGTCATGCGTATCCATTCTTCCGCAATTTCCTCACATGAGAGCTCATGGTCCCATCCAAGGCGCCCGAAAGCATACCAGTTTCCTTGAGCAAAATGATGCCCCGTCCAGTTTCTATCTGTTCCGATATTCGAAACTCCGGCAAATCCGTTGTTCGGATAATCGAAAAGTGAACCGTCTATTACTTTAGCCACGGTCGAACCCTCACCTTTAGCATAAGTGTCAGATTCAAGGCATTCTTTATATAAGGTCGCCAGATATACCAGATGCGTGGCACAACCAAGATATTCCTGCGTAATTTGAAATTCCATCATAACAGGAGTTTTTTTCATCGCTCCGAATAAGGTATGAAAAGGTTCTCTCGGCTGAAAATCAATGGGACCATTTTTTGCCTGTATCAGAACATTATCTCTAAATTTACCATCCAGTGGCACAAATTCATTGTATCCTTCCTCGGCTCTATCCACATTTTTGTCGTAATTGTAAACAAAAGCTCTCCACATAACGATTCCTCCGTGAGTCGATAGAGCATCAGCAAGCATATTTGCACCATCGGCGTGGCTACGGTTGTAATTTTGAGGTCCGGGCTGACCTTCCGAATTTGCTTTTACCAAAAACCCTCCAAAATCGGGAATATATTTATAAATTTCGTTAACTTTTTCTTTCCACCATTTTTTTACCTTAGGATCGAGAGGATCTGCCGTTTTAAGACCGCCGATTTCTATAGGAGCGCTAAAACGTGCGGTAAGATACACCTTTATTCCGTAGGGTCTAAAAACATCAGCTAAAGCTGCTACTTTTTCCAGATACACAGGAGTTAAAACTAAAGAATTTGCGTTAACGTTCGTCACAACGGTTCCGTTAATTCCGATAGACGCATTGACTCTCGCGTAGTCTTTATATCTGGGATCATGATAATCCGGAAGCTTATGCCAATCCCAGAGAGAAAATCCCGCGTAGCCCCTTTCAACAGTACGGTCTAGATTATCCCAGTGATTTAAAAGTCTATAATCTATTTTTGGACTCTCGCTTATCGAAAGATTTTCTAAACTCTTATTGGTTTGTAGCAATCTAAGTAAGTTAAAAATTCCGTACAATATACCGACATCTGTGTCGGCAGCAATTACAATGCATTTTTTACCTTTAATTAAAGAATTCTGTATCCTATATCCTTCT
>JAFGHJ010000044.1 GCA_016930175.1 Caldifarciminota bacterium | reverse complement strand
TATCTAAAAGGAGTTTCAAATCATCAAAAAAATATGAATATGGCGATTCTCTTTTCTCAACATGCGGTAAACCCTCATCTAAAGGATAAAAAATCCAAAAATTGTTCCATTCGTCCTTTGCTACTAAACCCCAGCTCGCATTTAAGGTTCCTATATTACCTAAATTTTCTAAAGAATAAACCGAATCGAGAACAAGACCACCACTGCCGTCAGGGATAAGTCCGAATGTGTCGATCTTATCAGCTATATCCCATATTGAAACGTTTTCTATCACAGCTTCCGTTCTGTAAACCGAAAGAGTTTCCGTCCCACTCCATCCATATTTACCATTTGCAAGTGAAGAAGAAAACGGAATTTCATCGCCATACCCGTAGTAATCTTTAGGAGTCGACACCTGAATATCCGCATCAATGCCGTCGATATATATAGGACAACCATATTCGTATAAATCCAGATTTACACCTCTTCCCTCAATCATCTCCGACTCTACCGAGAGACAATATTGACCGGTTATCCATTGGGGAACTGTAACCTCAAAAGTGTAAGAACCCTCTCCCGGAATTTCCACTTCTCCGGGACCATCAAATAATTTACCAACATAGTCGGCGCTATAATCACCTCGAAGATGAACAGATTTGATATTTACCCTCGAAGAAGCCTTTATTTCATTAGTAAATTCAATCGATATATTCTCTCCTATAGAAAAAGTATCATTTAGGGGCCAGTAGAGAACTGCTTCAGGCGGCAGTACGGAATATTGAAGTTCTTCCGTAGTCGTATATTCCTTATTTAAATAATCCACTCTATAATTGTACGATATCGGTGTATCGGCAGGAATACTTATATCCGTATAGGTTTTCAAAGTTATAGTCCTGTGTGAACAGGGATTTAAAATAATAGTGTCTCTCAAGGTGTCAGCCCCGAGATAATCGCTCCATAAGCAAAATTCCATAGGGACTTCATTTAAGTTTCCGGTAAGAGCCAATTGGGCTTTAAATTCGGCTGTATCTCCCGGCATAAATCCTTTTTTGTATTCTGGATACACAGGTCTAAAGGCAGATATAAGAGGTAAACGTAAAGGCAAATTCTTTTTCGTATTGATTGTTTTATCACTGTATTTGTACTGTACCGCTAATTTGTTCCTGCTTGAATTCTCTGATACTTCCCACACAACCGGATTATAATCGAACACAAATGTCGTCTCCGGAGCGGAAACATTATTGATTATCAAAGAATCGGAAAAATTATTCCCTTCTATTAAAAGTTTTCCCGAAGGTATATAGCTGCCCTCCGATTTCAACATAACAGTATAAAGATTTGAATCTCCGTAATTAAATGAATCGGGAATAGCAAGTGAACATTGAACCGCGGGATAAGTCAGTTCAAAGTTTGTACTGGCAGAATTCCATAAAATATCTTCGTAGAATAAATTACAATAAAGCTTTCCTTTTCCCGTAATTGTATCGTAATCAGCTGGAAAGAAAAATTTATTAAATTCTTTTTCCTCTTTTTGGGCAAGAACAACCGTATCGCTCCAGATATCATATCTCGTAGAATCCAGCAAAGTATAAACATCGACAAAAGTAGAACAGGAATCATATAAATTATTACTCACGGTAACTTTATAGTTTATAGTATCGACTCCTAATATATTTCGATACTTAACTCTGGAGAGAGATATTTCAAAGGGCACTTTGACTATATCAATACCCCTATTACCATTTGCAATAGCATTTTTTAGATCCCTTTCATACTTATACTGGTCGCTTTCATATAAACCGAATCTCCAATTATATCTTCCAAATACAGGTTTCGCGTAATCTATCTGTATAGTTGAATCCGGTGGTATTATTACATTTAAAAACGAATCAATCGCGACAGTCCGATGACTTAGGACAACTATTATTTTTCCCGTAAAAGTCGAATCCGTATTGTTCTTTACGAATATCTCAAAATTAACCGTATCTCTTGCGAGAACTTCTTCCTTATCCGAATTTACCCACACCTGAAAATCACCGATGTTATAATTACCTATCTTTACTTTCACCTTCTGGGCAAAAACAGCCCCCCGCTTATAACCCTGAATCCACTTTCCGCTATCATCCATTAAAGCATAATCGACTGTCCATAAACCGAGATTAAACGAAAGAAGCGATTTCTCCCATATCCACTCGGTTTCTTCTCCTGAATTCAGGGAAACGGGGATAGAAGTAGAATCGTAGAGCTCTCTGTCAGGAGTATATACTTTTATAATTGCGCTGGCAGCCGGTATAGTATCATTCGCGGTGTATTTAATTGAAACAGGCACTGACACAAACGAATTATAATAAAATTCCGGAATCTCCATATCAGGATTTTGCGCCCACGTAGTCAGGTCTCTAATCAGTCTCATTTCCGAATATGAAGCCTGATTATGTCCATATCCCCAATCGGTGTACATAGATGAAACAATCACTGTGCCCGCGCCGTAGTTATAATAAAGAAGAGCAGGCATAGAATTTTTAGTTCTCCAAAGTAAAACTTTTGAATCGGCAGGATATTCTAATATATATCCATCCACATTACAATCCATTTGCTGGTGACTTTGCCCCGCGAAAACGGGATACCACCTGTTAAAATAGGCAGCCAGACCGAAACACGACTGGTCCTCATTCCATCCGTATCCGTCGATATCACCGGGGAGAACCGATAAATCTTCCCCGTATTTCTGGGTAAATACTAAAAGATTACCGCCATTAACAACATAGTCTTCCAATTTTTGTTTAAAAGTAGGAGAATTAAATCCTTTTAACCCGGCTGAACCAATAACCAGTAATTTAACCGCGTCGGAGATATCTGTCTCAGGGTTGTTGAGGATTTCCAAATCAGGTTTAACAGGTAATGTTTCTATCCCGTACTTCCCCATAATATGACCAAACCCGTCAGCCCATCCTGAAAGGAGGATGCCGATGTCGGGTAATCCTTCCGGGAGAGTTGGCTCACTTCTTAACTTTTGCGTTTGTGCGGGGGAAGGTTGTGAACGTACGAGCCAGGGTGTGGGATATTCCATCTTCCCGGGAGATTGATTTTCATCCGGATGGTCGCGCATATGTCCCTGGGCTGACCAGTAATAACCAAAACAAGAAACCTCATCGCATTTAAAAGGTATTTTTGGGACAACCATTAAAGGAAAACTGGTTCCTGAGTTTCTAACAAGAAATCTATCTTCATGTACTGTTTCCGGAGAAAGAGAAAAGGAAAGTTCTCCCGGTCCACTAATAGACCATCCTCCGGGATTATAGACATTAAAATCCATGTTACAATCTATTTCTTTTTTAAGTTCACTTCCATTAGCATATAAACTAACTTTCAACGGATACCCTTCTTCGACATTCGCGACGAAAGGATCAAGATATAGGTCCATTTCCGGAGGCTCGGTAGTGAAGGTGAAAGGATAATTGCCACCAGCTCTGCCATCCTTATTCCCATCAAGGTGAACTCCGGCTGTATCCATGGCAGCTTCGGTAACAGTGATTGTGTATTCACTGCAATAATCCAAATAATAATCCGGGATAAGCTGCAATTCCTGGTCTCCTGTCCAGACTATACTGCAAGGAAAACGTGTTTGAACCGCTCCAGCAGTCGATGCCGCATCCATGGGTTTAGAAAAATTTATGGTAATCGGGGTTTTATCGCTCGGCACATCCTTTGCATCTTTCGTGGGGTCGGTAGACCTTACGATTGGCGGTGCCGGATCAACTGTAAATTGCCATTTATATTCATCTCTATATCCGTTACCGGCTATATCATTTCTTGCTATTACTCTTACTGTGAAGTTTCCACCATCTTTGATATTAGGCTCTTCGTAATCTTTGATTCCTTCTTCACTCCCAAGCTGTTCCTTTTTTAATTCCCAGGTGTTATTACCTTTTTTATCTAATGTAATACCTATAATATTTTTCTCCGGTTCTCCGTCTTTTTGTATGAACATTTTAACTCCGCTTAAATTTATATCTCCAGAGGCTTTTATTGTAAGAACTATATCTATTGTTGTTTCGCCTTCCGGCAAATATACTAATTCTCCATCCTCCGGGCTTTCATCTGAAAATTGCGGGAAGATCGAGTAGGGGGTGTAGTCGTCACTAATGCTACGTCTTATATTAGTAACACCAGGATAATAAGGAGCTATATCTTCACCTCTTGCCTGAGATTCATATATATTACAACTATTTAAAGGACCACTAACATACATTATAGAATGTCCGGGTTTTCTTAACAAATCTCCTTGTTTTAAATCCTCATTTGGAATCTCTAAAGCATAATTCAACAGACTGGTCTGATAATCAACATAAGAATTAAGTCCCCAACATTTAATAACAAAACCAGAACAATCAATACCTGCTATATAATTTCTACAATAATCAAATTGACTTGTATTATAGCCCCCTGCAGGCAAAGGATTAGCTTTTCTTTCAACCTTACTTTTTAATTCGGAAGGCGTATCAAATCCACTCCAACAGTAAGCCATTTTATTATAAGGTGGATTTCCTCCATTTTTTTCTGTTTTATAAAAACTCTGCCATTTAGTTGAAAGAGAAGTCTTATCAACTTTAGGAGTCCATACATTTATTGGAGGAATATATTGATTTGCGGTCGCAACCATACCTTCTCTTGTTATAACCGCTCCTTGAATGGAAAAAATCAAAATAAAAGTTAACAACAGTACCTTTTTCATATCAACCTTCTATCACTACAATTCCCATTTGATAATCTGAACTTTACCAGGAATAAACTTCAATTCCCAACCCTCTTGTACAATTCTACCAGTGGGATATAAATAATAAATATTACCTTCAGGCGCAACAAATGTTCTATTAAGGATGGACATTTCCCCTACAGAATTTTCAGTGGGAAGATTAATCTTTGCCTTTAAGCTTCCATCTTCGGAAAATTTTAAAATAAGACCCTTTCTTATAATATATAAATTTCTCCTTTCGTCACTCCCGAGAAAATCGTATCCCCAAATATCATCACTTTTATTTTTAACGCTATCAACCTTCACTAACATTCTTTTCGAACTCAAATCTACCCTAAGTCGTTGCCTTCCTCCTTGTAAACTTTCCACCTTTTCTTCAACGGTAAATGCTCTGTCTACACGTCTAATTTTTATTTCAGCATCTTCTTTAGACAAAGCTATTTTATCCCCGTTAGTTATTAAAAATAAATTTTCCCCTTCATTCGAGATATACATAGTACCATTTAAAGCAGTATTGCCCCCTTCCCTTTTTAGTACGGCTTCAGCTGTTACTTTTCCGGTAACCGGATCAAGAGCCAACACTTTTTCTACCATTTTCCCTGTAGACCATTCTCCTTTTACGGTAAACAGGACATTGTTTTTAACCATAAGCACATTATTTCCTACTTGAGCATTTATAGATCCTAAAAACTCGCCTTTTTTATCAAATTTATAGACTTTTTTCTTCCCAATATTATATATATATAAAATACCTTTTTTGTCTAAAGCTAAAGGACCGGGACCATTTGGAGGATTATGCTGCAAATCCATCCCAAACTCCCCAGGACCATCACCCCAATCTGCTTCGACTATCACTTTTTTCACATAATTTTCCACACCTTCATTCTCATCATTAGCCGCCACCTTTTCCAATTCAGTAGTTGCGGTACCCCCCACCGCTTTCTCCGCTTCCGCCCTTGTCGCCATTCCGAGTAAAAAACAACCAATCATTAAAACTATTAATATCTTTTTAAACATACTTTCCTCCTCTGGAGGGTTGGTGGGTTGGTCTGCTGGTGCGTTGGTGCGTTTTCCCAAAACCACAACCCCTTTTTTTAAAACAACAAAACATTTTTTTAATCCTATCCATCTGCGTTAATCCGCGTGCTGTACTTGATTGATTTGATATACTAAAACACTCAAGAAGAAACAAACTCTTAACCTCCTTACAAATATTCCCTACTTGATTATATACCGCTAACTTTAATCCTCTTCAATTAAATTCCATTGTACGAAAAAATACACCTTTGTCAAGTCTTTAGCAAGTTTTTAGAATATCCCTAGAAAACAAATTAGGAAAATACACTATATACTCGCTCTATTTTTGGTGTGTAAAAAAACAGACTAACAATTAAATAAATCTGCGTTCATCTGCATCCATTTTTTAGGATTTTGGATTTGGGAGTTGGGGTTTAGTTAACAACAAAATAAATTTTATAGGTTGTATGTGGGGCTTAGTATTCTTTGTGTCTTTGTGTGAGATTATTTTTCTGGAAGGGGGTGGGATTTAGAAAAACAAAGTAAAGGTTTGTTGTGTGGGGCTTAGTGTTCTCTGTGTCTTTGTGTGAGATTATTTTGGGGTGGTGGGCTGGGTTTTTAAACAACACAATATGTTTTTTTCTCTGTGTACTCTGTGAGTCTTCTTTTCTCTGTGTCTTCTGTGGTTAGTTTAAAGTTAGGATGTTAGAGAGTTAAAAAATTATTCGTGGAATTCGTACGATTTGTTGTTAATAAAATTGTTAGGATATCAGGAGGTTGGGAGGTCAGTAGGTCAAAACAAAAAACATTTAGTGTATTTAGTGTGTTTTGTGGTTAAATATATTTCTTTCTTTGTGTCTTTGTGTTCTTTGTGTGATAATAAAATGGATTTTTTTTACGGAAATCCGGTAAAAATATCTCTCCCGAATCTGCTTCCTGAGTCCATCCGTTTTCCAGACCCAGTTCCATTCTCTTTGCTTCAACGCACTTTATTTCATCCTCAGTAAGCCGGCGGTTAATTTCGGGAAATTGATTCGCAATATAAACGGGATAATACTGGCTCATCAGACTTAAATGAATATCTTTATCAATTAGAGCGATTCTCTCCAGAACAGCAAAACTGTTATCGAGATACCCGGGAAGAATTAAATGCCTTATGATCAATCCTTTCTGGGCAACGCCATTCTTTATTCGCAAGTTCCCGACCTGACGATACATTTCCTTAATCGCTTCTTCGGCTAGCCGGCTGTATTTGGGAGCATTTGAATACCTTACCGCTAATTTATCATCAGCATATTTAAAATCCGGCAGATAAATATCCACGAGTCCTTCCATTTCCCGGATAATATGCAAAGTCTCATAGGCATTGGAATTCCAGACAATAGGGATAGTCAAACCGGATTCGCGGGCGAGGATAATTGATTCTTTTAAAGAACGCCGCCAGGGCGTGGGAGTAACAAGGTCGATATTAACCGCACCTCTGTCCTGTAAGTCAACCATGATATTTGCCAGCTCAGATGCGGAATATTCCTTACCGAGTTTCTCTTGTGAAATTTGATAGTTCTGACAGAAAACACAACGGAGATTGCAGCCGGAAAAGAAAATAGTTCCCGCGCCATGCGGCTTTTTCCCGACCAACGGCGGTTCTTCTCCAAAGTGTTTGCCATACCAGGCAATTTTTACTTTTCGATCACTCATATATTATATTATATTACAATCATGCCTACTTCTCCGCAAGAATAGTAAATAATAAAATCCTGCCAATCTACGTTAATCCGCGTCCTATTTATTTAAAATAACATAACTTTTTCTTAAATCCGTGTTCATCCGTGTAAATCCGTGGCAATTTTATAGTTAGTGCGTAAATGAGTAGATGCGTTAGATCGTTAAAGAAACAGACCAACGCACCAACCAACCAACAGACCAACAATTGAACAAATCCGCGCTAATCCGCGTCCTGCTCAGTCCCAAAGACCTTGACAAAACAACTTCTAAGAATTAATATAAAAACAAAGGGCGGATAGCTCAGCCTGGTGAGAGCGCCTGCCTTACAAGCAGGAGGTCAGAGGTTCAAGTCCTCTTTCGCCCATTTT
>JAFGHJ010000043.1 GCA_016930175.1 Caldifarciminota bacterium | reverse complement strand
TCAATAAGAGACCTGATATAAAATATCGTTCCTCCGCAAATAATCGGTATATGATTTCTTTTTCTTATCTCCCCCACTTTTCGTTTGCAATCGCAAATAAACTCATAGGCAGAATAATTCTCGTCAGGTTCTTTTATATCTATTAAATGATGCGGAACTCTTTTTCTCTCCGAGGATGTTACCTTAGCAGTTCCGACATCCATTCCCCGATAAATTTGTCTGGAATCAGCAGAAATTACTTCAATCGGAAATATTCCTCCCAGTTCGAGACAAAGAGAAGTTTTCCCTACGGCTGTTGGCCCTATTATTGTTATAATTTTTTTCATCGCAATAGTTTCTTTTCTATATCATTTAGAGATACCTCGAAAAGAACCGGTCTGCCATGAGGACATCTAAACGGTTTATCTGTTGAAAATAAGCCGTTTACAAGACTTTCCATTTCTTCAACAGATAGCGGTTCGCCGGCTTTTATTGCGAGGTGGCAGCTTATTGATTTCAGTAACCCGTCAATGGAAGTCTCCTTTTCGGTTGAAAGGTCTTCCAAGGTACCTCTAATCTTATCTTCGTTTATTTCAGTTATCACAGAAGGCACACCTTCCCACATAACAGAATTTCCTGAAAAAACCCTGAAGACGAATCCTAATTTTTTTAAATCGTTTTTCAACTCTTCGAGCTTTAACATTTCAAGAGGAGTGTGCTTTACCTGAATAGGGAACAATAAACTTTGTGTGGTAAAAGTCTCGTTATTTTTAAAATTATCATAGAGAATTCTTTCATGCGCCGCATGCTGGTCAATTATAACAAGGCCGGTGTTTGTCTGTGCCACAATATAAGAATTATGCAATTGCCAGAATTTGCTCTTACTATCACCTTCAAACAAAAAATCCTTCTGAAAAGAAAAAAGGTCCCTTCTATAGTCGCTGTCAACGCCTATTGTTTCGTTCAAAGTCCTTTTTAACGTCGACATAACAAGCTGTTCTTTATGAAATTTTACTTCTTTTTTTGTAGGATGCACGTTGACGTCTACTAAATCAGCGGGAATATCTATAAATAAAATAAAAGATGGGTTTTCATCAGTAAATGGTGTGTAAAAATCCTTAATTAATTTAAAAATTTTACCGTCCCAGACATTTCTTTTGTTAACAAATAGATAATACTTTTTCAGCGAAGGCAATTCCGGACGCTGAATCCAACCGCTTATTTTTATATTATTATCGAAATTTTCAAATTCGACCGGCACAAGAGAGGAAATAAAGGTTTCATCTAAGATAGAAGCTATGCGATCAGTCGAAGTTGTGGAAGGAATATCGATAACTTTTTTCCCGTTATGAGTTAACACAAAAGAAATTTCAGGATAACATATACATTTGGGTATTATTTCACCGAGAATTTTTCTGAACTCAGCATTTGAAGAATGCAGAAATTTTCTTCTTGCCGGGTAATTATTGAACAAAAATTTTACTATAACGGATGTGCCTCTCTGACGTTGCCTTGCCTTTTCTTCCTTTATTTCTCCATTGAATACTTTTATGTACCTGCCCATGTCGTTATTCGAGGATTTAGAAAGTATTTCTATCTGAGAAACAGCGCCAATTGAAGCAAGAGCTTCTCCCCTGAAACCAAGAGAATATATCAAATCAAGGTCTTCCAAACGGCTGATTTTACTCGTAGAATATCTTTTTACGACCATACTTATATCATCGGGATGAATTCCCGTGCCGTTGTCAGATACGGCGATAAGTCTTTTTCCTCCGTCTTCAATATCTATAGTAATCTGGGAAGATTCGGCATCTATTGCGTTTTCAACCAGTTCCTTTACGCATGAAAACGGACCTTCAACAACTTCTCCCGCTGCGATTTTACTTTTTACTTCATCCGGTAATTCTAAAATTCTATTATTTTTCTTCATTATCCTTTAACAACGGCGAGGGGAATCATTCTTATAACTTTTTTCGAAATACCGACCCGTGAGACGACATCAACAACTTCATCGATATCTTTATAAGCCTCGGGGGCTTCTTCTCGTAAGGTTTTAATCGATCTTGACCTGACAGAGATCCCTTTTTTCTTAAGTTCGTCCGTAATGTTTCTTCCACCTGTCGCATGCATCGCTTTCTTTCTGGAAAGGACTCTTCCGGCTCCGTGGCAGGTAGACCCAAACGTTTCATCCATTGCCTTTTCTGTTCCAAGCAAAATATACGATGCTGTACCCATATCACCGGGAATTAAAACCGGCTGTCCGACTTCAGCATATTTTTTCGGAATATCAGGATGCTCCGGCGGAAAAGCCCTAGTAGCTCCTTTTCTATGAACGCACAATTTCTTGGTCTTTCCCTCAACAATGTGTTCTTCAACTTTTGCAATATTATGCGCAACATCGTATATTAGATTCATCCCAAGTGATTCCGCAGATTTTCCAAAAACTTCAGTAAAACTTTCTCTTACCCGGGATAAAATAATTTGTCGGTTTGCCCATGCGAAATTTGCAGCTCCTCTCATTGCCGAAAGATATTCCTGTCCCTCTTTTGAGTCAACCGGAGCGTAAATAAGCTGTTCGTCGGGTATATCTATATTAAATTTCTTTTTAGCGCTTCGAAGATTTTTGACCCAATCACTGCAGATTTGATGACCAAGACCTCTCGAGCCGGTATGAATCATCACAGTTATAGAATCTATTTCTAATCCGAGAATATTTGCCGCTTTTTCATCGAAAATTTCTGAGACTTTTTGTATTTCCATAAAGTGATTTCCCGAACCTAAAGTTCCGAGTTGCTCCTGTCCTCGTTCCAAGGCTCTGTCGGAGATGATTTCAGGATCTGCCCCATCGAGCTTACCATTTTCTTCCGTATATTCAAGGTCTTCCTCCCAGCCGAACCCGTTTTTTACAGCCCAGGATGAACCTTCGGTAAGAACTTCTTTTAAGGTTGAAAACGAAACCTTAATGTCGCTTTTTGAACCTACTCCGCACGGTATATTTGCATATATCTTGCTGATAAGCAGTTCTTTATTTCCGTTTAAATCGGAACTTTTAAGATTTGTTCTTATAGCCCTTACCCCGCAATTTATATCGAAACCCACTCCCCCGGGAGAAATTACTCCGTTTTCAATATCCATCGCTGCTACTCCTCCAATCGGAAAACCATAACCCCAGTGAATATCGGGCATTGCGAGTGAGTATTTCTGTATACCGGGCAGATGGGCAACATTACGCACCTGATCAATCGAATTGTCTGACTGTATAGCCTGATATAATTTATCCGAAGCATAAATAATTCCAGGTACTCGCATTTTTCCCTCTTTTTCGATTAACCACTTACAATCGCCTATTTTTTTCATTGTTTATTAATATAGACTCTTTATTACTTATTTCAAGTACCCCCACCCCAATAATTGGACGCAGATAAACGCAGATTTAAAAAGATTTTTTATTTGTTGTTTTATTTTAATTTGTTTTTTTACTTTAACCCTTGAAACCTCGGAACCTGGATCTCTAACTTTTAATTAACTAACAGCCAATAACCAGAGGAAAAGAGCTCTGTTTAACAATAAACGTTGACAATTATGGAATTTTTTACTATATTCCCTTCCAAAGGAGGTCTTTGATGGCAGATAAGAAAGCAGACCTGGCAGGTCCGGGTATTAGTACATACGAACAGGTGGATAAAATCCTTCC
>JAFGHJ010000008.1 GCA_016930175.1 Caldifarciminota bacterium | reverse complement strand
TGTGAATGATCAATGGAGGATAGTTTTTATTTGGGAAAATGAACGAGGAGAAGCGGATGGCATTTACCTTGATAATCATAAATATAAATGAGGCTTAAAATGATTTTAACTAAACGCAAACCGGTCAGTGTCGGTGAGATGATCACCGAAGAATTTTTGGTCCCATTAGGGATTACTCAAGGGCAGCTGGCATCTGCGATGGGTGTTAGTCGCAGGACGGTAAATGAACTCTGCACTGGGAAAAGGGCTGTTACTGTTGATACTGCCTTAATGTTAGCAAAAGTTTTCGGAAATACTCCGAATTTCTGGCTTAATTTACAACAGCGAAATGATCTTTGGAATGCCTTACATTCGCCTAAGCGGATGGAAAAAATTAAACGAGTAAGACCGATCCATAATGTGACGGCATAAAAGTTTCTTTTCCTTTTATTTATCTTTGTATTATAAGTATTTCGTTTTATAAACTTTTCGGTTATATAGTCACTAAAGAGTAGTGATGAATACCCATACAGCTATTTACCAGAAGAAGTAAAATATTTCAATTAAATTTAGCCTTTATAAAATTTTTCAATTCTCTTAATACAACCTCCAAATCAGCGAGAGGATTTACTAATCTTCCCAATTCTCTTTCCCAATATGGCAGCAGAGTTTCCTTTAAATCTTCAGGAAATATCTGCTTAAAAGAATTAAAACTTATTCCTTTTACCTCTAGCTTTTTGTCTAAAATCTTTTTCACTTTCTTTATATCAACAGACAATTTTGTCAGTTTCCATAAATCAAAAAAATCCCTGCACTTTTTTCTTTCTATTACAGTCCTAAATTTAGAGCAAAATATTTCCTCTAATGATTCTACTTTAACACTAAAATCTTTATAGTCTGAATATTCTTTCTTGAGAGATTTCTTCAAAGGCTTATCAACTATATCGTTTTTCATGAAGTCAGCTTTAATCCAGTTTCTGCTAATAACTCCATGATATTGAATCTTCAGTTGCAAATAATCTGGATTCGAAAATCTGCTTTTCAAAGCAAGCTTAATTCCAGATTTTCTCTCAACCTGCATAAAGATTTCCTCGATATTTTCGATAATACCTTCAAACTCATCATCTAAAATGCTGAAATCCAAATCCTCTGATAAACGCCAGATTTCAGGAAAATAAATCTTAGATAAAGCTGTTCCGCCTTTGAAAACAAGAAAATTTATCTGAGAAAAGCCAAAAAGTAACCAGCCTAAAACATAGTCTTTTTCAACGATATTCAGATTTAATTTTCTTTCGCGCGCTTTAGCAAGTAGTTCCCTTCTATCTATCAATACATCCACCTTTGAGGATATATATCAACATTAATGTTCAGCATCCATTTTTCGTTGTATTTACTTCTTTTCTTGCTGATAGTGTCAAACTTTGAATAGCCTTTGGTCAATTGGATATCCTTAAAGATATCTTTATTTTTTTCAAGTAATCCTGTTTTATCCAGAATATAACCCAGTCTTTTCAGAATCGTAATATTGTTCATTTTCAGGGCATAATCTTTTACATTGCTTAAATCCAGTTCTTCATGGTTAAAATAAATAGCTCGTGCCACTTCTTCAATACCTCCTGAATGTTCAGGATGATCCAGACAATCTGTTACAGTTTTGTTTACATTTGATATATTGATTTTCTGATTTTCTACTTCAATTTTTTCTATGCCAATAAAACTGCTATTTTTAAGTTGAACAAAAACAAACTCTGTATTAAGAATAGCCAGAGCTTTTCTAGCTTTTTTAGTAGCGATAAAAACTGACTTAGGAATTTGATCTGATAGCCCGTGATAATTTAGGGCAGACCAGAAAGAGATATAATAAGGTTTTGCTAAATGAGAAGCTATAACAAAATCATGTACGATAAAATCATCTGAACCCTTTACTCCTATGTCTAAAGGAACGATTGCATATAAACCGCCTTTTAAGGGCAAAACCCATTTTTTCTTACTTAAAGAGTGTAGAGTTAAATAGGGACCTTCTCTTAGGATTTTTTTTGCATCTCTTACAGTAAAGATAGGTTTATTCTCTCTTGCTAATTCTGACAGCAAAAAAGATTCCTTTTTACTTAACCCTTTCCTATATTTTTCTGTTTTTTCTTTCATTTTAGTTAATATTCAACAGGTTTATATAGGTATTATATATAAATATTTCGGAAAATCAAATATTTTATTTCTTAATTTTACAGTTTGCGAAACAAATAAGAAATAAATACTAAAGAACTTAACCGGAGAACGAGCGGAGTGGACTCCTTCAGCTATACGTACAAAGTATAATCGAAATTATGATATTTTTTATCTGCCAGTTCATATTAAGAGTTATGAGGAGGATCGTTATGACGACCAGTACCATTGAAAAATCTTTGAAAAGGGCCTCAATGCATGCCGGCCTCCTCATCTTTTTCCCCTATCCGAGGAGGTCAGCGCCGTTCCAGGCAGCCAGATTGATCTTTACCTTTCCTGATTGAAGCCCGGAAAAAGACCTAATCATCCAACAATTCCCCTATTCGGTGGCCGGATTAAATCGGAATCAGTGGTTGGATATACCGGAATTAGAATCATCATGGTATCTCTTGGATCGAAATTCTGTACTCATATATTTTCATGTTTATATACGTATCGATTAAATAAAGCTTATCTTTGTGAACCCTGATATTGTTGGCATGGACGTTTATTTTTTTCGAAGCTAATATTTTCCCGGAATTGTCAAACACAAGAATCTGATAAAGATCGGTACTCGTTGGATCCACATTATATTCTACTTTCAACTCAGTCAATACACCGGAACGAGACATGATTCCCTGTCTTACTCCCACCATTTTTTCTTCTGAATTTTGTGCTCTTGTTAAAGCCAGGACGAATATCCTGCCTAACTCATCAATATCCATCCCCCAGCTCACACGTTCAGCTTCTACATAAGCCATCGGTCCACTCCCAACCATTTTAATTTCAGGAACTTCAAAAGGGACCTCATAGGTTGATTCTATTTTAAGTTCACCTGTTGATGAAGATATTTGGAGAAGAGAGCGACAGTGAGCTACCGCATAGAGGTTGTCTTCTTTATCCAGATCAAAAGAAAAGCTGTAAAGCCTGGAAGTCACATGGATAGAAGTAGTGCTTTTTCTTTCCCCTCGCTCTTCCACAATTTGACCTTTCTCATCAAAAAGGATCCATAGTGAAGTCGGCTCCGTGGTTCGAGCTCGATTCAACAAAAGAATCTCATT
>JAFGHJ010000002.1 GCA_016930175.1 Caldifarciminota bacterium | reverse complement strand
TTTTGTAGCAATCTTGACTATCTGGTTTAAACCATACGGAACCTATTGTTGAGTCCGACAAAGTGTCCTCTACATTTATTATACCGTCATTCGATGTGGGTGTTCCTATTGGGAATAACATATCATCTGACAAATCATTTATTATCATATCCAATTGTGACGTGCCTTCACCTACAGCTATCCATTTAATTGTTAATAAATGAAGATCCTCTCCAGGACCTTTACCCATAGCATCAAATCCGCTTGTTTTAAGGTTTCCTGGTTCGGAATTTACCGCGGAAACGAATCCATCAGCGCCAACCTCATAAGAAAGATAGTTGATAACATTGGTATCATAAGCGATGTCTATACCATAACAAGCTACTAACTGTTCGCCTGAGTTTACGTGTATTTCAGTTGTCACGGTGTCATTCTTGTAACTATCTTGAGTGTATGGTCGAAACCACACTGCTCCTGCTACTGTTGAATCCGGCGGATCAGGCTCTTCCTGGGCATTCAACCCAATACCCGACAGCAAAATAAAAACTAAAACAAAATTTAATATATACTTCATAAGCCTTCTCCTCTTTTTATTGTTGTATATGAATATTTCATAGTATCAAGTACCTCGATAATTATCTTATAATAAGCGCCTTTTTTCTGTAAACCTTATCGCCTATTTCAACTCTGACGAAGCAAATACCGGGTTGTCCGTTCCAGGTAAGATTATATTTACCCGAAGGACTGATGCCGTCTGCCAGTTTGGCGAGTCTCTGACCGAGAACGTTGTATATCTCCACTTTTACCTTTTCTTTTTCTTCTATATTATAATTAATATTAATACAGGAGTGAACACCGAGAACGGAAATCCCTTTTACTGAAAACCCGTTTTCTTCAATTCCGCTAGAAGTTACATTTATTATACCATCATGGGCTGTAGGTATTCCTACCGGATCTAACATTTCATTTGTCAAATCATTTATTGTCATAACCAATTGTGACGAGCCTTCACCTACGGCTATCCATTTAATTGTTAATAAGTGAAGGTTATCTCCAGGACCTTTACCCATAGCATCAAATCCGCTTGTTTTAAGGTTTCCTGACACAGGATTTATCGCGGAAACGAATCCATCAGCACCAGCTATAGTCGTATCGTACTTAATAACACTGGTATCGTAAGCTACATCTATACCATAACAACCTACTAACTGTTCGCCCGAGTTCACTCGCACTTCAGTTGAAATGGTGTCGTTCTTGTAACATGTTTGAGTGTATGGTCGAAACCACACGGCTCCCGCCGCTGTTGAATCCGGTGGTTCAGGCTCTTCCGCGGCAGTCAAACCAATACTCAACAGCAAACTAAAAACTACAACAAGTCTTGATAAATACTTCATAACTTTCCTCCTTTCTTTATTGTTATATATCAATATTTTATAGTATCAAGTATCTCAATAATTCTTTTATAATAAGCGCTTTGTTTCTGTAAACCTTTTGATTGCAATAGGGACATCTTATTTTACAAATAGTGGTTGGATTTAAAAGATTTGATATATTAAGAATTTTGATAAAAAACCCTTTTTCTATAGACGAGGGTGTACCTTTGGGAGTTTCGATGAAGGTTGCCCGACAACAACAACGGAACCATACGTCAACAAATTCATAACTCAGCGCATCCGACCTGAGATTTCCGGGCGAAACCTGGTCAAGCAAACCTATACTCAACAGCAAACTAAAAAATAGAATACATCTCAATAATAAAAGTTTCTTAATAACACCCTCCTTATTATTGCACAAAAGGATTTATGCAAAAAAATATTTTGGTATTATATGTAAATATTTTAAATTGTCAAGGGTTTTTACTTATTATATAGTAAGGAAATGGATTGTTTCTAGTAATACTATTTATTACCTTTTTTAAAAAACGTGGAAAAAGCTCGACGATAAGTAAAAAAATAATTTAAACACAGAACGCACAGAAAAAAGATAATATTGTTTAAAGTCTCTTCTGAAATTACAAAGGAATTCCTCACGCAAAGACACTAAGAACACAAATTAAATTTTTAATTAAATGAAAAAAATAAATTAAATGAGATTTAGCATAGTATGCGTTGTGTTTTTGTTAAAAAATCAAATTAATAATGGTGTGGTGTGGGTTCCGTTTACTCTGTGTTTCCGTGTGAGAATAAAAATAAATTAAAATTGGGTTTGGTTGGGCTTAGTGTACTTTGTGGATTTGTGTGAGATAAAATCAGTTTCTTTCGATGTTCAGGTCTTCGTACATAATTATATGGTCTTTGGGGATAGACTTATACATCATGAATCCGAGTTTTCTTATTTCCCAGAGAGCCGCTTTACTGGTACGTAATTTCAGAAAATTTCTTAAACTGCGTGCGTTTAAAGTCATAACTAATTCCGTTTTGAACGATTCCGGAAGGAGATATTTTATCAGATCGTTTGAAAGTTTATATTTTGACAGAAATAATAATATGTGTTTTAAATTCTGTGCCGTTGTTTCATAGAATTTTTCCAGTACTTTATCGGGAAATTCGGGTACAACGCAGTACCTTTCTACTATTTTTTTATATTCGGCAGGAGTTTTTGCCTTTTCTATATCTTTATCTTTTGTAAGGTCTTTTAAGGTGTATCTTGTCGAACGTACCGTGTAGCTTGCCATCCTGTGACGTACAAGCTCCTGTAGAAGAGCACGGGAAACTCCTTCTATTTTAAAAGTATAGCTGCAATGTTCGAAAATGGAGGTATGTTTCCATTTGATCAAATTACGGATTAGTTTTTTGTCCTTAGGACCCATATTGTCAGATTCTGAGCCATGCGAGGTTCGGGCAGCTGTTATAGTTTTTTTAATTGAATCGTAGTCTATTAAGGTAACTTTCACTAAATTTACCCTTTCTTCAACCGAACAGCGTGATACAGTGACGCGAAAGCGATATATATCCACATAATGGATATAATTACTCCTACGAATAAGCAAATATATCCTGCGATAATAATTGGAACGGCGAGTACTCCGATACCGAATACAGTCCAGGCATGTCCGTCCGTCATATCCCAGCTTTCTTTTATCGCATCTGTAGCCTTCATCTTTTTATCCATAACGATATAAGGCACAAATATGAGTTTACAGGCGAAAATGATTCCTGGTATAATAAAGAAAAGAGCCCCGAACCCGACTATTAGAGTTGAAAGAAAACCCGCAAGAACCACGTTCCAGAAGTCCATGAAAGGTGAAAACATTTCTTTTATTTCGAGTTTTTCTCCTCTTGATGCTTTAAGGTTGAGATAAGAAATACCAAATTGCATAGGTTTGACAACAAGAAACATGAATGCCGTTGCGAATATACCTACAATAGCTATAAATAAGAATATAAAAATCAAGAAATTCGGCTCATTTTCGAAAAGGCCAATAAGGTACATAGGTATAAAGAAAATACCCATAAATTGTGACGCAAAGTTAAATATTAAATATACTACAAATAACTCAAGAAAATTCTTCCATAAATGCCTCCACCCATGACCATAACACTCAAAAACACCGGGTATTAAATTATATTTTATTTTATTTTTTTCTTCCATACCGCCTCCTTAGTATTTAGATTTTATTAATAATACTTATAATGTCAAGTATTATTCAATTCTTGTTATCAACTTTCCACACAATTCGGCTTTGGATACCACACTTTAAATATTGACAAAGTTACTAAGAAATATATTTTACCATTGGCTATTAACAAAGGAGCAAAATATTGAAAGTACCAAAATGCATGAGTACCCAGCATCCCGATAATGTGAATTCTCCCTTCTTCGCCGAAAATAATGAATTGGGGGGAGAAGATGAGATACAGGAAGCGTATTACGCTTTTTCTCATCTGGGTTGTGATGAGCAAATGTGGGATTGTGAGGGAAAAGAAGTAGATAGTTTCGTGGTAAAGAAATTGCTTACCAGATATGAACCTTTTTTCAGAGAGAAAAAAAGACTTGGTAAAGATGTATTTCTAACTTTGCGAGTGCCGAATCCGACAGTGGAAAGAAACGAAGCGAAAATTTTACTTGAAACTCTGGAAAGTATTCCCAGGTCCTTCGATGCCGCAAAGTTGTTTTATAATGATGATACACCTCCTATTTTCGAGGTTATATTACCTATGACCGCTTCCTGTCAATGTCTCGATCGGATTTACCGATATTATAGAGATTTTGTAGTGAATAAGGAGAAAAAATCATTTAATGAGAAAGATATAACAATCGGTGAATGGATAGGAGAATTTAAACCTAAAGAAATAAATGTTATACCTTTATTCGAAGATATGGAACATATGCTTAACGCTCATAATGTTCTAAGAGAATATCTTCATGATAAAAATATAAAACACCAGAGAGTTTTTCTTGCCAGGTCGGACCCTGCAATGAATTATGGACTGATAAGCGCGGTTATCTTAAATAAAATTGCTTTACAGCGATTACATAGGTTATCGCAAGATATCGGGGTGGAATTATTTCCTATTGTAGGCGTCGGTTCTGCACCATTCAGGGGTAACCTTAAACCTCATACGGCTGAAAGAGTGGGGAGAGAATATCCCAGTGCTCATACATTTACCGTGCAGTCCGCGTTTAAATATGATTATACGCCGGATGAAATTAACAGAGGTATAAAAATCCTGCGGGAAAGAAACACGGGTTTACCTCAGGAAATTGACGAAAAAAAGGCTCTGGAGGTAATAAATAAATATACACAGGAATACAAAAAGCAGATAATAGAATTGGCTCCTGTAATTAATGAAGTGGCAAGATATATTCCCAGCAGAAGAAAGAGAAAGTTGCATATAGGTTTGTTCGGTTATTCACGCAGTTTGGAAGGAGTCACATTGCCGAGGGCAATAACTTTTACGGCGGCTCTTTATTCTATAGGATTGCCTCCTGAAATCCTGGCTTTAAACGCCTTAAACGACGATGATTTCTCTTTTATCAGAAGCATTTATTTGAATTTTGATCAGGATTTAATAGACGCCCTTCAGTATTATAATCCCGAAGTGGAAGTTATACCAAAAGAACTTAAAAAGAAAATAAAAGAAATACCGTTGAATTTTAAAACAGACGATCAAAGCAGTGAATTGACGAATCACATATTGCGTTTAATTAAAAGCAACAAAACTAAAGATATACAGGAGTGCATTGTTAGATTAGCGAATTTAAGGAAGTTTTTAGGTTAAAGTATAGTTAATTAATATCTTGATTATCAAATACATAATTAAGGCAACATAAACTAAAAAGAAGTTAAATTTTATTTATTATTATTGTATAAGTTTGTACTTGCAAAACGATTGAAGCAAAAACTGCTATTTTTTTGTTTTCTTCACGATTGCCGTACTTTTTCCCTTATGAAACTCGATATTGATCAAATCTTTTTCTTTGAGTTTAGAAGAATCTTTGATAATTTTTTTGCCCTTTCTGGTTATAGAATATCCTCTCGCAAGAGTTTTTTTGTATGAGGTTGCCTGAAGAATATTTTCGAGCCCATTAATTTTTTCCTTATTTTTGTTTATTTTTGACTTTATTTCTTTTGTTAGTTTATCGTAGAGATAGTCGAGTTGCTGTTCTTTTAGTTCGAAAATGGAAAGGGGGCGCCTTATAGCATAACTTTTTTCAATTGCTTTTAGTCGGAGTATACAGGTTTTAATTTTTTGTGAGATGTAATTTATTATTGTGTACCTGATATTTTCTAAAAGATGGTCTATTTCTTTTATGTCGGGTACAGCCAGTTCACCTGCTTCTGTAGGTGTTGCAGCTCTTTTGTCGGCGACAAAATCAG
Organism: Caldifarciminota bacterium; assembly: GCA_016930175.1. GTDB lineage: Bacteria > Hydrothermota > UBA3072 > UBA3072 > UBA3072 > JAFGHJ01. Next base: position 13,756 of record JAFGHJ010000002.1, on the reverse strand, counting down.
ATATCGAGAAATCTCTTTCGTGTCCAACTGCGGAAATAATGGGTATTTTGCACTTAAATACGGCTTCTGCCACTCTTTCATCGTTAAAAGCCCATAAATCCTCTATAGAACCGCCTCCTCTTGTTAATATCAGTGTATCTACACCTCCAAGCTCTTCAAATTCTTCTATGGCGGTTATTATATCGTCAGGGGCTTCATTTCCCTGTACCATTGTTGGTCTAACGATAACATTTATACAGGGAAAGCGTTTTATTAATATTTTAAGGACGTCTCTAACCGCGGCTCCTTCCGCGGAGGTAATAATACCGATTTTTTTTGGAAAATGAGGGAGAGGCTTTTTATTCTTTTCTTCAAAGTACCCTTTTTTTTCTAATTTTTCTTTAATTTCTTGAAATTTGAGGTAGAACTGGCCGAGTTCTCCCGGTAAAACTTTTTCCCCTATTATTTGATACTGACTCGAGCCTTCCCAGATATCTATTCTGCCGTATATTTGAAAGATTCTTCCTTCTTCGAGTTCAAACTCCAATTTACCGGCTTCTCTTCTGAATATTACCCCTCTGATTACTGCGTTTTCGTCTTTCATAGAGAAGTAAATATGTCCGGATTTATGATATGTCAGGTTACTGATTTCACCCTGTACCCAAACCCAACCGATATTCAATATCTGTTTTCTTATTGTAGAAGTTATCTCACTAACCGAATAAATAAGCATTTTTATTCTCACACAAAGCCGCAAAGTACACTAAGCCCAACACCGCCGATTTTTAATTTTCTTTTATTCTCACACAAAGCCACAAAGTACACTAAGCCCAACCACACCCATCTTTTATTTATTTTTTTATTTAACCCAGAAATTTCTTCTTTACTTCGTATTAAATACATTTGGAGTAGGGTGGGGAAAACAGTAAATTTTTTTTCTTTGTGTTCTCCGTGTATTTGTGTGAGGTATTCTTTTGGGGTTGTGGGGGGAGTTTAAACAACATTACCTTTTTCTTTGTGTTCTTTGTGTTCTCTGTGTGATAATATTTTTTTGGGTTGTGGGAGTTTTAAACAACATAGTTTTTTTCTTTGTGTCTCTGTGTGAGGTATTTCTTTCACAATTTATAAAGGTTCGACAATAGCATCGCGGTTGTTATACTTCCCACTCCTCCCGGGACCGGCGTTATTGCCTTTGCTTTCGTTTCTACGGATTCGAAATGGACATCTCCGACCATTTTTCCGTTTTTTTCGTTTGTTCCGACGTCTATTACAATTGCGCCTTCTTTTACGAATTCACCTGTTACGAATTCCGCCTGCCCAATGGCAACAATTAAAATGTCTGCTTTTTTAGAAACATTTTTTATATCTTTTGTCTTTGAATGGCATACCGTAACAGTCGCGTTTCCGAGAGGAGCTTTTCTAAGCAGTAAATTTGCAAGAGGTTTGCCGACAATATTGCTTCGTCCGATTATTACAGTATCTTTACCTGTTGTGTCTATGTCATAGTATTTCATTAATTCAAGAACAGCTCCCGGTGTAGAAGGAATTATGGTGGGATGACCCATTAATAATTTCCCTAGGTTATAAGGGTGCATACCTTCAACGTCAAGATCTTTTCCTATTATTTCTATTAAATCGTTAATATTCATATTCTCAGGTAGGGGTTCCATAATGAGTATTCCATCGACCTTTTTTGACTTTGCCATTGTCTTAAGGGATTTTTTTATTTTTTCTTCGGTGTTATTTTCTTCTAATTCCAGCGTATCGACAGTTATTCCAACTTCGTCAGCATTCTTGATGATGCTTTTAAGGTAATAAGAACTTCCCGGATCGTCTCCAACTCGGAAGACCCCGAGTTTCCGCTTTTTTTGTTGTTTTTTAAGATTCTCTAATATGTTTTCTATGACCAGTTTGCCTTTAAGAATTTTCTCCAATTTCTATCCTCCTTATGGATTTTGCTTTACCGTTTGCCTCATTAATCTCTATTTCTACTGCATTCATTCGCACGTCGTTTTTTGCCAGTTTAAAAGACTGGTTTTTGTCGCCCATAAATTTCTTTATTATTGGTTTTGCCTGCATACCGATAATAGAGTCGAAGGCGCCGGTCATGCCGACATCTGTAATGTAAGCCGTTCCGCTGGATGTAACTATTTCGTCTGCAGTCTGAACGTGCGTATGAGTGCCGATAAGTGCCGAAATTTGTCCGTCCAAAAAGTATCTCATCGCTATTTTTTCGGCGGTTGTTTCGGCATGTATATCTACTATTATTATCGAGGTGATCGGAAGCAAGTTTTCAACGCATTCTTGCACCAATTTAAATGGGCTACTCGTTTTCGGTTCTTTGGGCATAAAAGTCTGTCCCTGTACGTTGACAATGGCAACTTTTTTATCTTCTATCTCTATGACAGTGAAGCCTTTACCGGGAAAAGATTTTTCGTAATTCAGAGGTCGTATCACATATTCGAGTTTGAAAAGCTCTTCGAGTTCTTCTTTTCTATCGAATATATGATTCCCTGTGGTTATTACATCGCATCCATACTTTTTTAATTTTGAAGCGCTTTTCCTTGTGAGGCCGAATCCTCCGGCAGCATTCTCTCCGTTTACGCATATAAAATCGTATTTATTTTCTTTTTTATAATCGGGGACGAATTTTGAAAGAATTCTGAGCCCCGGTTTGCCCACAACATCACCAATAAAGAGTAATCTCATTAATTACTACTCCTTTAAGTTAAGGAGATAAGGCTTTTAATTTAATTACTGCGCATGATCTACGGCGCGGGTTTCTCTTATAACGGTGACTTTTATCTCTCCCGGATAACTTAAATTTTCTTCTATCTTTTTAGCAACTTTTGTAGCTATTTCTCTGGTTCCGTTATCTGAGATAATTTCAGGCTGAACAATCACTCTGACTTCTCTTCCCGCCTGTATCGAATAAACCTTTTTTATCCCGTTAAAGGAAGAAGCTATTTTTTCCAATTCTTCGACTCTTCTGATATATGCTTCTAAGGTTTCTTTCCTTGCCCCTGGTCTTGCTCCTGAAATAGCGTCAGCTGCCTGCAAAAGAACAGCAAAGGGGCTTTCCGGTTCTACTTCTTCATGGTGGGCGGCTATTGCGTTGACAATTACGGGTGATTCACCGTATTTTCTTGCTGCGCTTGCCCCGATGTCTGCGTGACTGCCCGAGTAATCCTGACTCATTCCTTTACCAATGTCGTGTAAAATGCCCGCTCTCTTCGCTGTTTCGATGTCCAGGCCAAGTTCTCCTGCCATTGCTCCCATTAAGTAAGAAACTTCTTTTGAATGCTGTAGAACGTTTTGCCCATAGCTGGATCTAAATTTGAGTTTTCCTATCATTTTCACTAAATCGTCATTTATTTTTGAGAGACCAACTTCAAAAATTGTGGCTTCTCCTATTTCTAATATCCTGTCTTCGAGTTCTTTTTTTGTTTTCTCTACAATTTCTTCTATTCTGGCAGGATGTATACGCCCATCTTTAACTAATTTTTCCAGAGAAACTTTGGCAATTTCACGTTTTATGGGATCGAAACAGGATAAAGTTACTGCTTCAGGTGTATCGTCGATTATTACTTCGATTCCTGTGGCCTTTTCGAAAGCTCTTATGTTTCTACCCTCTCTTCCGATTATTCTACCTTTCATACTCTCGGAGGGTAGAGATACTACGGAAACCGTTGATTCTGAGACGTTGTCAATCGCGCAGCGCTGAATGGCTTCTGTTATAATTTTCTGCGCGGTTCTCTTAGCTTTTTTATTTGCCTCACTTATAATCTCATTCTCAATTTGTATGGCTTTGTTCTCCGACTCCTTTTTTACTTCTTCCAATATTATCTTTTGTGCTTCATCCTTGGTTAGCCTGGATATTGTTTCAAGTCTTTTGTTTGTTATTTCAACGAGATCCGTGTATTTCTTTCGTTTTAGCATTATTTCTTCTTTTTGTTCCTGGACTGCTTTTTCTCTGGACATCAAGTTCTTCTCTTTCTGCGAAAGAAAGCTGCTTGTCTTTTTCTGTTCTTCGTCTTTCCTTTCTAATTCTTTTTCCCATCTATCCAGGTGCCTTTTTTGAGCTCGAGTTTCTTCGATAAATTCTTTCTTCTGAGCCCTTTTTAGCTGTTCTAGTTTCTCGCGAGTTTTTTCTTCAATTTCTTTACTTTTAGCTTGAGCGCTTCTTATTAGCTTTTCGGCTTTTGTTTCTGCTGTCTGAATTTTTTTATCAGTTTTAAATTTCTGGAGAAAATAACCAGCAGCAAGAAAAACAGCTGATATTACCACGTATAACACGATTATTATCGAATTCATTTGAAACCTCTCTTTTTATTTTTCGAGAGGCAAAGGGAAAGAAGTGTTATTTTAAATCGCCGACATGACTTTTTAGTTTTTCGATCTCATCTGCAAGTGCAAAGTATTTATCTGCGATATTTAAAGCTGTCAATATTGCAATTGTATTTTCTGATGAGTATGGTTCTTCTTCTTTTATTTTTCTTCCTAACTCATCAACAAACATTGCAATTTTAAATGCTTCTTCAGGATTTTTATCTGTAATGAAAGAATATTTATTTCCTAAGATTTTTACTTCTACTTCTTTTCCCACTTAAAGCCTCTTTTTTAGTTCTTCTTCTATTTTATTTATCAGTTTTATCGCTTCTTTTTTCTTTTCTTTTTCTTCTTCCAGTTCTTTGCTTAGTTGTGCATTTTCTTGTTTCAGTGCTTTTAAGGTTTTGATACCGTTCTTTATTATTTTTGACAGGTAGTCTAAGTCTAAGTTGTTCATTCTCTTAAAACTGCTCCTATGCTTTCCAGTTTTTTTGTTATCAATTTAATATCCCCTTCTATTTCGTCATCTGTGAGTGTCTTCTTTGGATTATAAAACTCTAGACGAATTGTCATAGATTTTTTGTCTTTTCCGATTCTTTCGGCGTGATATACATCTATAAGTTTAATACGTGCTTTTTGCTTTGTTGAATGATCTAATAAAGTTTGTATTTTTTCAAAAGGTGCGGTTTTTTCAATGATTATGGAGATGTCTCTCTTTAGAGGAGGAAATACACTTGTTTTTCTAAAACGTTTTTCTTTTTTTGAATTTATAAGTTTTTTAATACAGAATTCGAAGCCAAAAACGTTACTTTTGCAAACTTCCTGATTGATAAGACCAAACGTTCCGCAAGCTTTTCCGCCTGAAACTACGCTTAAAGCTCTTTCTTCTAAGTATAGTGGATTTTTACAATTCTGGAATGAATAGTCCAAAACTTTTATTTCTTCAAGAAACGCTTCGACTACACCTTTTATATCATAAAAGTCAACTTCACGATCATTCTCATACCAATTTTTTAATGTGTATCCTCCAATAACACCTCCTACATTTTCCTCTTCTTCTTTTCCTTTAGTGAATACTCTTCCAACTTCAAAAATTCGGACAATCTCTTCACCTCGGTTAAGATTTCTTTTTACGTTTTCAAGAAGCCCCGGAATTAAACTATTACGGAGAATCCCTTTTTCACTCCACATAGGATTTTCAAGATAAACGGCTTCTGTTTTTTCCGGGGAAGACCAGTATGGTTCAATAAAAGGAATGTTAATAGCTTCCCAGAAACCCAGACATACCATTATCTTCTTAATTTCAACTATTTCCCTGTTTTCTACCCAAATGGGTTTGTGGTTTGAGTATCTAAATCTAAGAGGTATATTATCGTATCCGGCAAATCTACCGATTTCTTCAATCAAATCTTCTTCTATTGTTAAATCGTTCCTATGAGAAGGTATTAAAACTTCGGATTTATCTCCGGTTTTGTTGCTTACCGTAAATCCTAAGTTTTCCAGAATGCTTATGCTTTTTTTCTTTTCGATTGTAATTCCAAGAAGTTCGTTTACTTTACTGTAAGAAAACGGGATTTTTTTCGATATTTTCGGATTAGGATTTGTGTCAACAATTTTACCCATTATTTTTCCGTTTGCATATTTTTCGAGAAGCTTTATAGCATAGCATGCAGCGTAACCAACCATATACATATCAGCAGTGCGTTCAAAGCGGTAGGAAGATTCAGTGGAAATTTTCAATCTTCTTGAAGATTCTCTTATTAGTGAAGGTTTGAAAAAAGCCGATTCAAGTATTATTTTTTCCGTATCTTCCGTTATTCCCGATTCAAACCCACCCATGATTCCGGCAATAGCAATAGGTCCGCTGTTATCCGCAATAATCAGGTCTTCTTTTGAAAGTTTCTTATCCGTTTCTTCCAGAGTTACGATATTTTCGCCGTTCTTTGCCCTTCTTACAATAATTCCTCCACCGATTTCATCAAAGTCAAATGCGTGTAACGGCTGTCCGGTTTCTAACAAAACGTAGTTTGTAATATCTACTACATTGTTTAAAGGACGAATACCGCATTTCTCCAGTCTTTCGGTAATAAAGTTCGGTGAATTGGAAATCTTGATATTATTCAAGGGGCTTGCTGTATATCTGGGACAATCTTCATTTGATTCAACCGTCACGTTTATTTTCTGCTCTTTCTTGACCTTGGGAAGCTTATATTCGATACGTTTTTTTAGCTTCTTTCCTGTTTTTGCAGCTATTTCTCTTGCAAGACCAATTACGCTGAGGAGATCTCCTCTGTTTGGAGTTATGTCTATTTTAAGAATCGTGTCTTTGTGCGTTTTTTCGACTTCCTCCACTTCTATTCCTATTTTAGCCAGCACTTCTGCGAGCTCTTCTGCAGAGTAATTTATATCGACCCATTCTGAGAGCCAATTATAATTTACTATCATCGAATTGTCTCAGGAACTGAAGTTCGTTTTGGAAGAATAATCTTATATCATCAATATCATATTTTGTCATAGCGATTCTATCGATACCCATTCCAAAAGCAAAGCCGTTAAACTCACCATATCCAAGTGATTCTAAAATATTCGGGTGCACCATACCGGCTCCCACTGTCTCAATCCTGCCTCTTCTTTTACAAACAGAACACCCTTTTCCTTTGCAGAATGGACACTGAATCCACATCTCCGCTGAAGGTTCAGTGAAAGGGAAATAACTCGGGAAAAATTCTGTTTTGACATCTTTTCCAAAGATACTTTTGGCCAGTAAATCTAAAGTCCCGAAAAGATCAGCCATCGATATATTTTTATCTATCCACAGACCCTCTATCTGCGTAAAAGTGGGGGAGTGGATAGGGTCAAAAGTATCTACCCTATAACATCTCCCGGGAGAGATTATACGCAAGGGTGGAGAGTGCTTTTCTAATGTTCTAATCTGGACCGGAGAGGTATGCGTTCTTAAAAGTCTCCCGTCTTTTAAATAAAATGTGTCATGCATATCTCTTGCAGGATGGTCTTTTGGAGTGTTCAAAGCTGTAAAATTATAATATTCGGTCTCGATTTCCGGGCCGGTCACTACAGAAAATCCCATTTTAATGAATATTTCCTGAATCTCATGGGAAAGTATCGAAAGAGGATGTAATCCTCCAACATTGGGTCTTCTGCCTGGTAGGGAAAGATCTTCCCATGGAAGAGATTTATGTGTTTTTATCTCTTCTTTTTTTTCTTTGATTAATTCTCCAAGCTCATTTTTTAACTTATTCGCAAGTTTCCCGGCTTTTGGTCGCTCGTTAGCTGGTAATTTACCTATTGAGTGCAATACTTTTGTAAGCTCTCCCTTTTTTCCAAGGTATTTGATTCTGAGTGATTCAACCTCGTCGAGAGACGCCGCTTTTTGAATTGCAAGTTGTACTTCTTTTCCCAGGGATTCAAGATCCATTTACACTCTCTTTTGCAATTTTGGCAATTTCCGAAAAAACTTCGGGTTTCTGGACAGCAATATCGGCAAGGACTTTTCTGTTCAATTTAATTTTAGACATGGAAAGTCCGTGAATCAATTTACTATAAGATGTTCCGTTTTGCCGTGCCGCGGCGTTTATTCTGGTAATCCACAGTCCTCTGAAATCTCTTTTCCTTCTTTTGCGGTCGTGATAAGCATTTAATAGTGCTCTCATTAAGGCTTGCTTTGCCACCCTGTATGAGTTATTTCTTTTGCTGAAAAAGCCTTTTGTCTGTTTTAATAATGCTTTGTGCCGTTTTCTTCTCTGTACTACACTTTTATGCCTTGACATTAATCCTCCTTAGTGCAGAAGTTTCTTTACTCTTTTTTTATCTGCTGTTGATATAACACTATCTTTGTTCTGACGTCGTCGGTGCTTTTTGTTGTGTTTTGATTGTAGATGACTCTTTCCAGCTCTTTTAAAAGATATTGTTCCTTTTTTTGATACCTTGAATCTCTTCTTAACTGCTCCCTTCGTCTTGATTTTGGGCAATATTTCCTCCTATTGGCATAAGTTGAAATTGGACTTTATGGTTTATTGGCTTAAGTTCCCCCTGTAGTTTTGAAATGTTCTCGGTGTCTTTGATGATTCTTTTCGCGAGACTATCAGCTAATTCAGGGTGAACTTTTTCCCTTCCCCTCATCCATATCTGAACTCTTACCGGATTATGTTCATTGAGAAACCTTTTAATGTGCCTGAGTTTGGTTTCATAATCGTGCGCTTCTATTTTCGGAAAAAATTTCATTTCTTTTAGAGTATGCTTTTGGCGCTGGCGCTCTTTCTTGTGTTTTTTGTTTTGCCTGTAAAGATACTTGCCGTAGTCCATAAATTTACAAACTGGCGGATCTTCATCTGGTGCAACAAGAACCAGGTCATAACCGTTTTCTTTCGCTTCTTTAATTGCTTCTTTAGTATCTTTGATTCCTTTATTGTTACCATCGTCATCAATAAGCCTTACGCTTTTTGCTCTAATTTCATAATTTACGTATTTCTTACTGTCTTTCGAAATGGCTTACCTCCTTTTTTTTATTTCTTCTTTAATTTTAGATAAAATATCTTCTATGCTAAAACTACCAATGTCGCCGTCCTTGTGGTTTCTTACTGATACTTTTTTCGACTCGATTTCTTTATTCCCGATTATAAACATGTAGGGTATTTTTTTTGTTTCTGCATCCCGAATTTTTTTTGAAAGTTTCTCGTTCCTTTCATCTAACGTTACCCTGATATCGTTGTCTTTTAAGGTCTTTAGAACCTGTTTCGAGAAATCAATTTGTTCGTTGGTAATGGGTAGAAGTATTACTTGAGTTGGTGCAAGCCAGGTTGGGAAATTTCCGTTGTAATGTTCGATTAAACCTCCTACGAATCTCTCGAAGGAACCAAAAAGTGCTCTATGAACCATGTATACCATATGTTCTTTTCCGTCTTCTCCGATGTAAGTCGCGTTAAATCTGTGTGGAATATTAAAATCGAATTGAATAGTCGGTCCCTGCCAGCTTCTGCCTAGGGCGTCTTTGATTTTAATATCAATTTTGGGTCCATAGAATACAGCTTCTCCTTCATCTCTTTTATATATTATTTTTCTGTTTTCAAGCGTTGAAACTAAAGCTGATTCTGCTTTTTCCCATTCTCTATCACTTCCAGCATATTTTTCCTTATGTCGTGGATCCCGAACCGAGAGATGTATTTCGAAATCTTTATAACCGAAAGTTTTTATCATTTCCATGGCAAAATCGAATACTTCTCCGATTTCTTTTTCGATTTGGTCTTCGCTGCAAAAGATGTGGGCATCGTCCTGGGTAAAACCTCTGACTCTTAACATTCCATGTAAGGTTCCGGAGCGTTCATATCTGTATACCGTTCCAAGTTCAGCGTATTTTATCGGAAGATCACGGTAGCTTCTCGTTTGCTTTTTATAAATTAAAATGTGATACGGGCAATTCATGGGTTTGACTACATATTCTTCGCCGTCTCTCTCAAAAGTATACATGTTTTCCAGATAATAATCAAAATGTCCGGAAGTCTTCCAGAGGTCGGCTTTTGCTATATGAGGAGTTCTAACTATTTTATAGTCTCTATTTAAATGTTCCTTCTTCCAGAAAGTTTCCATTTCTTCACGTATAATCGCACCGTTTGGATGCCATAGCACGAGTCCTGCGCCGATTTCATCATAAATATTAAATAAGTCCAATTGTTTTCCGAGTTTTCTATGGTCTCTTTTTTTTGCTTCTTCATATCGGTAAATATAATCTTTAAGCATTTTTTTATCCGGATATGATATGCCGTAAATGCGCTGCAGGCTCTCTCTTTTTTCGTCTCCTCTCCAGTAGGAACCGGAAACGGATAGTAATTTAAAATCCTTAACCTTTCCGGTTGAATACAGATGTGGACCTCTGCAAAGGTCGGTAAATTCTCCCTGAGAATAAATAGATACAAAATCGTCTTCTATTCCATCGATGAGTTCAAGTTTGAATTTATTATCAGAGAAGAGTTTTTTTGCTTCTTTTTTCTTTATTTCCTTATATTCGATAGGTAAATCGCTCTTTATTATTTTTTTCATCTCTTCGGATATCTTTTTCAAATCTTCTTCCGAAAACGGCGTTTCTTTTTCCATGTCATAATAAAACCCCTCTTCAATAGAAGGCCCGATTGCTAAGTTAACTTTATATAATCGTTTAATAGCCTGAGCCATTATATGGGAAGTCGTATGCCAGTAGGCAGAATACGACATTTTATCGTTATAGGGAATTAATTGGAATTCACCACTTTCATTTATTGGAGAATGGAAGTCCATAAAATTTCCGTCTTTAACAACTCCCGCAAACTTATTAAAAATAGAAGGATTCCTTTCTTTTAATACTTGCTTTAGAGCTGTACCTTTTTCTACCTCTATCGTAGAAGTCTCTTTATCTATATAAAGCTTTATCTTTATTTTCATACATCTATATTATTATATATATAAGAACTAATCTTTTTTCTTTATAACTGGGCGATAGTGGAATCGAACCACTGGCCTTTTGCATGTCACGCAAACGCTCTAACCCCTGAGCTAATCGCCCATATTTTTTCATATAATAATAAGAATTGTATGTATTGTCAACCTTTTTTAAGATTTTTCGAACAGAAATTAAGCTACTTTCTTGCAGAGATTTACGCACGATTATTTAATCTCTTCCTGAATTTTGTTGTTTTCGCTAAATCCAAATTTCGTATAATTAGGATTAGACTAATCAACTATTTAACTTAATTTTTTTGTGAATCATAGAATGTAGTTTATAAAAACAGATATAAAAATTTTTATCTTGACAGGCAGTGAGTTCCCATTTTCAATATCAAAGGGTAATCAAAGGAAGATATAAGCGGTGAGATACGAAAAAGTTATTTTTTGTTGTATTTAAAAAGAAATAAGAGTAAAGCATTACCTTGACATTTAGTTATTGCGTTATAATAATATAAAGGAATTGTAGAGAAATGATAAAAAAAGCAATCATTGTAATCAATTTACTAATATTTTTTCTCATTGGTCAGTTCGGTTTGATGCAAAAAGCCCATGCCGAAGAGGCTATGATTATGGAGAATGGAGTATCTGTACCGAGTGATTTTCCCCATGTAGATATTTCCATAAACGATAATCCCGATACCGGATATATTTTTATAGATAACAGAGGTGGCGGAGGGAAACCTTATAATATTATTTTTAATAACTCGGGAGCACCCATCTGGTATTTGCGTACACCGGGTGAGCGGCGAGATTTTAAAGTACAGCCTAATGGTTTATTAACTATGATGATCCGGGACGGCTATGGTGGGAGTGGATGGGGATTTATTGCTCTAAATCAAAACTATGAATATGTCAAAACATTCCGGGCCACCAATGGTTACAGTACAGATGAACACGAACTACTGGTGCTCCAGGATGGCGGTTATCTATTGATTGGCCGCAAAGATAGTACCGTGGATATGAGTGAATATGTACCCGGAGGTAGACCCGATGCTACAGTCAGGGAAGCATGCATTCAAGAATACACGGCTAATGATTCTCTGATATTTGAGTGGCGCGCCTGGGATCATTTCGATATACGCGATGTGGAACTTGAAGATCTTACAGGAAGTTATATTCGGTTTCCTCATATGAATGCCATTGATATAGATGAGGATGGTCATATATTACTTTCCAGCCGCCATATTAGTGAAGTAACGAAAATACACCGCCGAACCGGCGCAATTATATGGAGATTAGGAGGTGCGCATAACCAATTTGAATTTATCGATGATCCCTTACAGGGATTTACCAGCCAGCATACTATTAGAGCTTTAGGAGAAGGCCATTATACAATTTTCGATAATGGTGATTTACATAATCCGCAGGTATCGCGTGCTGTGGAATATGTGTTGGATACTAATGAAATGACTGCAACGCTTGTCTGGGAATTCAGGGATACACCGGATAAATATTCCCATTATATGGGCAATGTCCAACGTTTGCCCAACGCAAACACATTAATTAACTGGGCTGTACCGCATCTTCCAAAACTCACTGAAGTACGCACTGACGGAAGTAAGGCATTTGAGATGAATTTTGTTGATCAATGGGAATGTTACCGGGTGCATCGGTTTCCCTGGGAAGGGATGGCGCTAAAACCCTATTTAATTGTCGAACCCCATAATAATAATATCACGTTAATATTTAATAAATTTGGTGACCCGAATGTAAATTATTATAATATTTATGGCGGAATAACTCCCTCTGCTACCGATATATTAGACACTTCTAAATTAACTATGAAAAAATTATCAAACCTCCAGAATCATTGTGAATATTACTTTCGCGTTAAAGCTATCGATAAATATGGAAATGAGAGTGACTATTCCAATGAAGAAAGCGTATTTGTTAATTTTATTGATTCGGGGCAGAATATCATTACCAACGGAGATTTTGCGGCAGGAAAAGATCCCTGGGAATGGGAAGTTACAGGCTCTGCTTCCGCAATTTGGAATATTGAAGACGGTATTAGTCATTTCAATTTAATAAATGGCGGTAATGAAATAGATGAGGTTCAATTAAGGCAGAGCGGACTAGCGCTTAACGAGGGGAATGACTATATATTTGAATTTGATGCCCGGGCAGATGTACCCAGAATAATTGAGGTAAAAGTGGAACAGGATACCTTTCCCGCGATAAATTACAGCAAAATCGGATTCTCTGGGCTTACACCTGTCATGACTCATTTTGAGTATCCTTTTAAAATGGAAGATCAAACCGATTTCGATGCACGTGTTGTCGTCAATACCGGCAATTCGAATGTTGATGTCTATATTGATAACATTTCTTTAAAAGAAGTACAATCAGGGATAGATGAGACCTTGCCGGAAGTTCCATCACAGTATCAGTTAATAAGGAATTACCCAAATCCCTTTAGCGCACAAACAAAGATATCATTTTTTATCCCACAAGTAAGTCATGTTGATATAAAGATATATAATATCTGCGGTGAGTTTGTTCAAGAATTGATCAACAAAAAAATGGAAAGTGGTGAACATACGTTGGATTTCAATGCTGCGTGTATGTCTTCGGGGATTTATTTCTGTCAATTCAAAGCACGTTCATCGATTAATTCTAAGCAATATAGCGCGATTAAAAAGATGTTATTAATTAAATAATTATAAAAATTGAAAGGATGTGATATAATGAAAAAAATAACCGTTTTAACTTTTACGTTGATAATCAATACTCTGATTCTTGCAGCCTCAACTAACGATTATCAATTTATCTCTCCAATGCCAGGTTCGGATTTCAACACCCGTGAGTCCAATATTATTATCAGGGAAGGTTCCCTTTTGAACCCTAGTAGCATATATAATTCCGGAGCTATTCAAATCAGCGGTAGTGAAAGCGGGAGAATAGATGGTGAAATTATCCTTTCATCTGATAAGAAAACGTTAATCTTCAAACC
>JAFGHJ010000042.1 GCA_016930175.1 Caldifarciminota bacterium | reverse complement strand
CTTCCCATGATCTACATGACCAATTGTCCCTACATTTAAATGCGGCTTTGTCCTCTCAAATTTTCCCTTCGCCATTGTTTACCTCCTAATATAAACAAAAAAACATTACCCTCTTTTCGAGGCTACGTTAGAGAAAACCTCTCACTATCATTAAACATTTTTTAGCAAACGCCTAAAAACTGATAGTATAATACAAAGAAACTTCATCTTGTCAAGGGGTTTTTGAAGGAAAAAATGCGTTTTTTTCGCCACAAAGACACCAAGACACAAAGTCACCACCCTCCATCCCACATTAATTTAATTTTTTTATTTAAAATCCTACCAAAAACCACCAAAACTATCTCATAAAGAATCACAAAAACAATGAGTTCTCATTTTTTTTCAAATAAATCACCCAACTATTAAACAATTCAACTTTTCCATTTTTAGGAAATTTACAAAATCACTTCGTGCCTTCGTGTCTTAGTGGCTATGTAAGGGGGGTTGCTTATTTCTTAATTTTTAATAATATCTTGAAGAAAATGCTGGTGTAGCTCAATCGGTAGAGCGGCGCATTCGTAATGCGCAGGTCAGCGGTTCAAATCCGCTCACCAGCTTACTTTTCATCTAAATGGAGAGGTGACCGAGAGGCCGAAGGTGCACGATTGGAAATCGTGTTTCCGTTTAATCGCGGAACCAGGGTTCGAATCCCTGCCTCTCCGTTCTTCATCCCCCAACCCAACACCAGCTCTTTGCAATCAGCTATTAGCTTTTAGCATTAAATTCCATTGCCAATCTTAGGGAAATAGTTATGAGATTTAGCTTGAACTTTAAACTTGTTTTCCATTGACAAATATCAATAAATATCTAAAATTTAAAAAGAAGAATATTTCGGTTTAATTCAAATATAAGGAGGGAAAAATCATGGATACAGGATTAATAATCGTTTCTCTAGTTTTTTTCTTAATAGGCATCAGTTTGATTCTCTCAGCATACAAAACTTACAAAAAATTTAAATTTTTTGCCTCAGCCAAATTACAATCAATAGATAACATTAATACAGGACCAGTTAAAGTAAAAGGGAAAATTATTGCAGATAAAACATTATCAAGTCCATATTCCAAGAAACCATGCGTTTACTATCGGTACCGAACAGTATCGATGAAATTTAAATCGGCTACAGGTGGACCTTCCTCATCAAAAGCGGCACAGCAGATAGTTGCCAGTGGAGAAAATTCATTATCTTTTGAAGTGGATGACAGAAGTGGGCGCATCAACATTAACACAGAAGGGGCCGATTTCTTAGGCTTGGATAACATCAATTATTATGTTTCCTCCTCTAATGAGACTTTATCGCTAGCGGAAAGAATTAAGAGACTGAAGGCAATGGGTGAAAGCGATTTTAAGAAATCCAAAAAGCCTGTTCATATTCCAGGGGACCTCATCCCATATGACGATGCTGTTAACCGTAAAAAATACGATTACCTGTTTGGTGATACTTATATTTCACCCGACAGCGAGATTGTTGTTGTTGGTTCCGCTGAACAACTCGCGGATAACGGCTTTGAAATCCGCAAAAAACCTACTATGTTAATTGCAAAAGATGAAGAACTTATAAAAAGCGATTTATCTAATACTAATACGCTGAGGTTTTTTGCAGTCGGTATAGGAATGCTGCTATTGGGTGTTGTCTTTATCATAATAGGAATGTAGAGGGTTCGGGTCTTGTCTTTTAAACAATTTTTACTATTAACGACTCTAAACTTAGCCGGTTTATCTTATGCACAGGAGTTTAAAATGCCTGAAAGTGCAGCCTACGACTCCTTAACAAAACGATATTTTATCTCAAACTTCGGTGACGGAAGTATCATCGAGATAGATTCAACCGGAGGAAAAACCTATTTCAGAAAAGGATTATCGAAACCTCTCGGGATATTAATATACGAAAATATATTATATGTTGTAGATAATCCGAAATCAGTAAAAGGATTCGATATCACTGACGGAAATATCAAATTAGATACAGAGATAAAAGAAGCGCAGTTTATAAATGACATTACCTCTGATGATTCAGGATTTTTATACGTAACAGGAAGCAGCACCGGGATAATCTTTAGAATCGATATCGCATCTAAGACTTATTCGCCGTTTATGAAAACGCACGGCGGACCGAACGGAATCACCTATGACAAATCAAAAAACAGACTTTTAATGTGTTATTTCATGGAAAAAGCGCCGATAGATGAAATAAATCTTGAAGATTCAACCATTTCAAGAATTATAACAACAGAATTTACCAACCTGGATGGAATAGTCCTGGACCTCGATGGTAATGTTTATATCTCGGAATGGGGACCGGGAAGTTTTGAAACCGGCTATACAAAGGAAGGCAAAATTTATAAATATGATAACTCATTTAAAAAAGGACCCGAATTAATATCGAGTATACACCATGGTCCCGCAGACATTTATTTCAATAAGTACAAAAACGAACTTGTGATTCCCTCATTGTTATCTGACACATTAGAATTCATACCTTTAAAGAACAAATAAATAACACACATATACTATTGCTTTCACCAATAAATTCTATTATAATAAATAAAAAATGATTGGAGGTTTAAAATAAATAGCGAAGTCCAGGCAGCGTTCACATGTGGCGAGGCTTTTCAGCGGATAGCAGAGAAAATAATTCCTAGGATACCTTCAATAAAGGAGGGACCCCATCAAGCTATATCAAATAAAGGAGGAGATATTGTGGTCTGTGCGACAAACCTTGCGTTTGCTATCGAACTTTACTTAAAAGCTCTGCTCATACTCCTTGACTTGAAGTGGCCATATACACATGACCTTCATACTCTGTATAACTTGGTGCCTGAATCAGTCAGGGAGCTTATCGAAAGCGTTTATGAAACATTTTTGCCGGACCAACAACGCTAATTGCACGGCTACATGAGCATAACGCTCGCCAAGTGTCCATCAAAAACACTCCCCCAATTGGACGACTATAGAAAAAAACAATTAACTCTTCCGAATCTGCTGGAACGATCGAAAGACTTATACCAATCTTGGAGGTATATATTTAAGTTTAGCCCATCCAATGGCAGTTCCTATCAGTTTAATGAATTCGAATATGGCCCTCTGTAGTGCGCCGCCGAGGCAATTAAAGCCGAAGTTAAGGTGCGTTTAGACGAGACAGAAGAGCATTAGCACTAAACATCATGATTTTGTGATATCCGTAATAAATTAAAGTTTTGAGGGTCGGATTTCAAGTAAAAAACATTCGTGCTATTCGTGTAATTTGTTGTTTCTTTCTGGTGGGTTGGGAGAGTTTTGAAAACAATATAAATTTTGGTGTGGTGGGATTTGTGTTCTTAGTGTCTTTGTGTGAGATTGTTTTTTGGGAAAGGGGGAGGTGAGATTTAAAACAACAATAAAATGGGTTGTGTGTGGGGCTCTGTGTTCTCTGTGTGTTTTATTTTTCTCTGTGAGCTCTGCGGTAAATTTGTTTTTTTAATATCCCCTTATACTCTCAAGTTCTTTCTGCAGGACTTTTTCGGGAATCTGCTCATATTTATAGAACTGCATGAAATGAACGCCTCTGCCGCTCGTTAGAGAACGCAAATCCGTAGCGTAACCAAATAGATTTGCAAGCGGAGCAAGCGCTTCGATAACCGTTACGTCGCCCCTGTGTTCGACGTGTCTCACATCACCCCTTCTCGTATTGATATCATCCAGGATTGTTCCGAAATATTCGTTCGGTACTGTTATTTCTATTTCCATGATAGGTTCCAGAAGTACGGGATTTGCTTTTTTGTAAGCTTCTTTGTAAGCTTTCGAAGCCGCTATTTTATAAGCTATATCCGTAGAATCAACTTCATGATAAGAGCCGCTAATCAGAGTAACCTTACCTCCCAGAACCTCGAAGCCGCCAAGGCTACCCGAACACATCGCCTCCTTTATTCCTTCTTCGATTGGTCCTAAAAATTCTTTCGGAACTTCGTTAGCCTTAGCCTCGTTCACGAACTCGAATTTTTCACTGGGTTCAAGAAGAAGTTCAACATCTCCGTACTGCCCCTTGCCCCCGCTCTGCTTTATAAACTTACCCTCGGCAGTCGCTTTCTGTGTAAAGGTCTCCTTGTAAGAAACTTTCGGATCCCGTACTCTCGTATCGACCCTGGATTCTCTTCTAAGCCGTTCCATAATCACTTCGAGATGCAATTCTCCCATACCATAAATCAAAGTCTCTCCTGTATCTGTATCATTTTTGACTATAAAAGTAGGGTCCTCTTCATGAATTTTGTTCAAAGCAATAATAAATTTTTCCTGGTCTGCAATAGTCCTTGGTGAAACACTGGTAAAGATAACAGGTTCAGGTAACTGGGGAGGTTCGAAGAGAATAGGATTTTTTGATTCGGTTAAGGTATGACCTGTAGCGACATCCGAAAGACCGACGAAAGCCGCAATCTCTCCGGCTTCGATAGACTTCACCTCGTGTCTCTTATTTGCGTGAACGAGAATAATTTTGGAAAGCCTTTCCAGCCTGTTTGTGTTGACGTTAAAAACCTTATCTCCCTTATGCATTTCTCCGGAATATACTCTAACAAAAGCCAGTTTGCCGTGCGGGTCTGCTACTATCTTGAAAACAAGCGCACTAAAAGGTCCGGCAGGGTCGCTTTCTCTGCTTTCTACCTCATCGGTCCCCGGCTTCTTGCCGGAAGCCGGAGGAACATCCAGAGGCGAAGGGAGATAATCGACAATAGCGTCCAGAACTTTTTGAACTCCCAGATTCCTCAGGGCAGAACCCGCTATAACCGGATAAAAATCAGACTTAATCGTACCTTTCCTGATAGCTCTTTTTAAAATTGATGTTTCGATTTCTTCTTCCTTAAGAAATTTTTCCACAACCTCATCATCATAGAGGCTCACTTTATCAATGACCTCTTCCCTGTATTTCCTGGCAGTACCAACATATTCATCTGGCACCGGAATCGCTTTGTACTCAATACCTTTCTCATCTTCCCATCTCCAGGCTTTCATGTCCACAACGTCAATTATGCCTTCAAGCTTATCTTCCCTGTAAAGCGGAAATTCAAGCACAAGTGGTGTCACTTTGAGTCTGTCTTTCATCATCTCCACGGTTCCGAAAAAATCCGCTCCTTTCCTGTCCAGTTTGTTTATGAAAGTTATTCTTGGAAGTTTGTACCTGTTTGCCTGTCTCCAGACCGTTTCCGACTGTGCTTCAACCCCTTCTACACCGCTGAATATAACTACTCCTCCATCGAGAATTCTTAGACTCCTTTCAACCTCTACGGTAAAGTCGACATGGCCTGGCGTATCTATCAGATTTATTCTCTTGCTCTTCCAGTAGATGGTGGTTGCGGCAGACATAATGGTTATTCCCCTCTCCCTTTCCTGGTCCATAAAATCCATGACTGTAGAGCCTTCATCCACTTCACCCATTCTATGAACTTTACCTGTGTAAAAAAGAATCCTCTCGGAAAGAGTTGTCTTTCCGGCATCGATATGAGCTATTATTCCTATATTACGAATATCGGGGATATGTACTCGTCTAATTGAATGAACACTGTGTGGCATCAAAGATTCCTAATCTATTAAAATAAAGAGACTACCAACCGAAATAAGCGAAAGCCTTGTTAGCCTCTGCCATCCTGTGAGTATCTTCCTTTTTCTTGAAAGCGTTGCCTTCTTTTCTAGACGCTGCAATGAGTTCATTACAGAGTCTATCTTTCATTAAATACTCCCCTCTACTCCTCGCGGCTTCTACCAACCACTTAATCGCAAGAGAAAGTTTCCTGCTGGGTCTAACTTCCATCGGGACCTGGTATGTCTGCCCACCTAATCTCTTAGGACGTACTTCAACCATAGGCTTCACATTATTAATTGCTTGATTAAATACATCAATCCCCTCTTTACCTGTCCGCTCCGTAATTAGATCTACAGCCTCATAGAAAATTTTCTCCGCCACGCTTTTCTTGCCTTTTTTCATCAGATTATTTATAAATTTCGTCACAAGCTCAGAATGATACTTATAATCCGCGGACACTTCCCTTTCCAGAGCCCGTCTTCTTCTCATTTCTCCTCCACTGAACCACTCTTAGGTTTTTTTGTACCATAACAAGAACGGCTCTTTTTTCTATCTTCAACACCTGTCGAATCATAGACTCCTCTCACAATATGGTACCTTACTCCCGGTAAATCCTTAACTCTACCGCCTCTAACCAGAACTATGGAATGTTCCTGCAAAGTATGCCCCTCGCCTGGTATATAAGCACTAACAACTTTCCCGTTAGAGAGTCTTACTCTAGCAACCTTCCTGAGAGCCGAATTAGGTTTCTTAGGAGTAGTTGTATATACCCTTAAGCATACGCCTCTTTTCTGAGGGCTACCCTCAAGAGCAGGCGCTTTTGTTTTCTTCTTGACTCTCTTCCTTCCTTTCCTTACCAATTGATTTATTGTCGGCATATAAACCTCCTATGCTCTTTTTGCTTCTTCTTCTGCTTCCTCAGCTTCCTCTTTTTTGTATTTTAATTCTATTTCTCTAAAATCTTTGAATCCAGTACCTGCCGGTATCTTACCTCCTATTATCACATTTTCTTTTAAGCCTTTAAGATAATCAGACTTACCCTCTAACGACGCATTTAGAAGTACCTTGGTCGTATGCTGGAAAGATGCCGCTGCTATAACCGAATCGTGCGAGAGGGAAGAATGTGTAATACCGAGTAGTAAAGGTTCGAAGGTAGCTGGTTTCCCTCCTTCTTTGGCAATTCCCGTATTGTTTTCCTTAACTGTTTTAGCATCCATTACTTGTCCTTCCAGGAATGTAGTATCTCCACTTTCGGCAATACGAACTTTTCTGAACATCTGGCGGACAATTATGCCAATATGCTTATCATCTATGTTGACTCCCTGCATTCTATAAACTTCTTGAATTTCATTAAGTAGATACTGCTGTGCGGCTATTACGCCTTTTACTCTAAGTACGTCATGCGGATCAACAAACCCTTCGCACAACTTATCACCCGCTTCTACTTTCTGTCCTTCGTGAACCATAAAATATTTGCCATAAGGAACTTTATATTTCTTTTTATCCTTTTCTGACTCAATAAAGATATTTCGCTTTCCTCTTGTCACCTTACCAAAACGAACAATCCCGTCAATTTCCGAAATTATAGCTTTATCCTTGGGAGACCTGGCTTCAACCAGAGCTTCGACCCTCGGAAGTCCTCCGGTTATATCCTGAGTTCGCGCAATATCGCGTGGCTTTTTAGCCAAAAGAGAACCAACATCAACTTTAGCGCCATCTTCAATGAACAGATATGAACCTCTGGGAATCGGATACTCGGCCAGTTTCTTATTACCAGATCTAATTTCAATGGTAGGAAGATATTTACTCTTGGTACCATAAACCAACATCCTCTGTCTCTTACCTGATTCATCCACCATTTCTTTAAGTGTAATACCTTCCTTAATATCAATAAATTTAACCTTACCTTCTACCTCAGCAATTATCAAATTAGAATAGGGCTGATATTCAAAAAGAATCTCTCCTTTTTGAACTTCTTGACCATCATTGACCTTAAGTATCGAACCATATGGAACTTTATATTTTAACTTTCCTTCACTATGTACCAAATAAACAGAAGAATTCCTCGAAAGAACAACCAGAGGTTTCCCCTTAACATCATTATAAATTAAATCCTTAGCAAACTGGATTTTTCCGTCTTTAGGGGACTTTTGATATGATTCGGCGGCACCACCCGATGCGATTCCCCCGACATGGAAAGTCCTCAAAGTCAACTGTGTACCGGGTTCTCCAATCGATTGAGCAGCAATCACACCAACTGCGGTTCCAATCTGAACTAATTCCCTTGTGGACAAATCTTCTCCATAACACTTCTGACAGATACCCTCTTCAGATTCACAGGTTAGAACAGAACGTATTCTTACAAACTCGACGCCAGCTTCCTCTATTTCTCTGCCAATCTCTTCATTGACACATTCCCCCGCCTGAACGATTATTTCGCCCGTCAGAGGATGAATAACATCATCGGCGGTATAATAACCTTCAATTCTGTCAAACAGAGACTCAACAACTTTTCCCCCTTCGACAAGAGCAGAAACGTCCACACCCATAACGGTACCACAATCCTCCTCGGTAATAACAACTCCCTGTGCTACATCGACCAATCTTCTGGTTAAATATCCCGCTTCTGCCGTTTTCAACGCCGTATCCGTAAGACCTTTTCTGGCTCCATGTGAGGAAATAAAATACTCCATTTCGTTTAATCCTTCTTTAAAGGAATGAAGTATAGGTGTTTCAATTATCGCCTGAGAAGAAAGTTTTTTCTGGGGTTTAGCCATTAATCCCCGTAGACCACAGAGTTGCCTTATCTGATCCATATTACCTCTTGCTCCGGAGGTGCTCATCATATGAATAGGATTAAAGCCATCTCTATCTTTTAATAAAGCTTCTTCTATTTCTTTCTCGATGATCTCCGTAGCTCTTGTCCATGTGTCAATAACTTTGTTATATCGTTCTCCCTCAGTAATAACACCCTGAATCTTATGCTGTTTTTCTGCCTCCTGTACTTTTTTCTGAGCATCCTCTATAATCTTCTCTCTTTCTTCAGGAATAATCATATCTGTAATACCAACTGTCAAACCTGAGCGGGTTGCAAATTCAAATCCGAGTTCTTTAACTTCGTCAAGAAACTCCGCTGTTTTATCCATACCTAACTTTTTATAACATTTCAATACTAAATTTTTTAATTCCCTGCTCTCCAGGGGTTCATTCACCCATCTCAACTCTTCAGGAACTATCTCATTAAAGATAACCCTGCCCACAGTAGTTTCGAGCCACCTATCATTATACCTGAGTTTTATCCAATCATGAAGTTTGACTATTTTCTCTTCGTATGCGCAAACGACGTCTTCAATATTACCAAAGAAACGGTCTATCTCATTTTCTCTTGCACGTGTCTTTGTAAGATAATAAACACCTATAACTATATCCTGTGTAGGAACCATTAGAGGTACGCCATTGGCAGGAGATAAAATATTCCTGGATGCCATCATAATAAAATAACTCTCTAGCTGCGCATAAGGAGACAAAGGTACATGCACCGCCATTTGATCACCATCGAAATCAGCATTAAATGGAGGACAAACCATAGGATGAATACGTATTGCATTACCTTCCACAAGCTTAGGAAGAAAGGCTTGTATGGAAACCCTATGCAAAGTAGGAGCACGATTCAAAAGAATCGGATAACCATCTACAACTTCTTCTAAAAGATCCCACGCCTTCGGATCATTCGCCTCTAAAACTCTTCTTGCCTGTCTAATAGAATCAACAACTCCCGTCTCTTCCAATTTCCGAATAATAAAAGGCTTAAAGAGCTCTTTAGCCATTTTTTTAGGCAGCCCACATTCGTACAATTTCAGTGTTGGATCTACAGTAATCACCGACCTCCCGGAATAATCAACCCTCTTACCCAGCAAATTTCTTCTAAACCTTCCTTTTTTACCCTTTAAGGAATCGGTTATGGATTTAAGAGGTCTATTACCTCTACCTGTTATCGATCTGCTTAATCTTGAATTATCGAGTAATGCATCTACCGATTCCTGAAGCATTCTCATTTCATTTCTTAAGATTGTCGGCGGAGCGTCGATTTCTATCAAATTCTTAAGCCTGTTATTTCTTGTGATTACCCTTCTGTAAAGGTCATTAACGTCAGAAGTAGCAAAAACCCCTCCTTCAAGAGGAACGAGAGGCCTAACATCGGGCGGTATTACCGGTAAAACACGCAGAACCATCCATTCCGGCTTATTACCGGATTTCAGAAATGCTTCTACAATAGAAAGTTTTTGCAATAATTTCTTCTTCTTATGTTTTGATGCTGCAGAATTGATTTCAGCTTTAAGTTCTTTTGAAATTTCGCCAAGGTCTAATTCTTTTAAGAGCTCATAGATTCCTTCTCCTCCCATCTTCGCAATAAAAGCTCCTTTATACTTTTCTTTTAATCCTACATATTTTTCATTAGAGACAACCTGACCCTTTTTTAGAGGAGCATCTCCGGGATCTATAACAATATAAGATTCGTAATACAGAATTCTCTGTAGTTGTATCTTTTTTAGTCCAAGCAATTTCCCTATAACACTTGGGTTAACCTTGTAATACCAAATATGAACTACAGGAACCGCCAATTCGATATGCCCCATCCTCTCCCTTCTAACGCTGGACTTTGTAACCTCAACCTTGCATCTTTCACATATATGACCTTTATACTTCGGGCCTTTATATTTACCGCAGTTACATTCATAATCTTTAACGGGACCAAAAATTCTTTCACAGAATAAGCCACTCATCTCAGGCTTCTGGGTTCTATAATTTATGGTTTCCGCCTTTTTCACTTCGCCATGAGACCATGACAATATCTTCTCCGGATAAGCAAGAGAAAACCTTATAAGGTTAAAATTCTTGGGTAATCCTTCTTTGAATTTACCTTCATTAAATTTCATATTTCTCCTCCTCTCCCTGCTTAAGAAGCTCAACGTTCAACCCTAACCCCCGCAGTTCCTTAATAAGTACATCAAAGGAAGTCGGCAATCCCGGTTCTGGGGGAGGTTCTCCTTTAACTATTGCTTCATAAGCTTTATTCCTACCCTCTACATCGTCGGACTTTATAGTAAGCATCTCCTGTAGGGTATGAGCGGCACCATAGCCTTCTAACGCCCATACTTCCATCTCCCCGAATCTCTGTCCACCGTATTGAGCCTTTCCTCCTAGAGGCTGCTGAGTAATCAACGAATACGGACCCGTAGCCCTGGCATGATGTTTATCTTCAATCATGTGGTAAAGTTTCATTAAATACATATATCCTACTGTTATTTGCTGTTCGAAAGGCTCTCCGGTTCTTCCATCATAAAGAGTAACCTTACCGCTCTCGGGAAGACCAGCTTCTTTTAACAATTCTTTTATTTTTTCAATAGAAACACCTTCGAATATGGGACTACCTACTTTAATATTTAACTTCTCCGCAGCCCAACCAAGATGAGTCTCCAAAATTTGACCGACATTCATTCTCGAAGGAACGCCCAAAGGATTGAGAACAACATCCACAGGAGTTCCGTCTTCCATAAAAGGCATATCCTCTTCCGGTATTACTGCCGCAACAACTCCCTTGTTACCGTGCCTTCCGGAAACTTTATCTCCTATAGATATTCTTCTTCTCTGTCCGATATAAACCTTAATCATCTTATTGACACCCGCAGCTAACTCATCTCCTCTCTCCGCAACCTTTAGAGTATTCTCCATTTGTTTTTCTAATTTTTCAATTAGTTTATCTATTTTCTCAATAAACTTTTGTATTTTGGGATAAGCCTTCAAATCTACCCATTGTTCTAATTTCGCTAAATGCTTCTCCTTTATTACCTGATTTTTTCTAACTAATAATTTCTTTTTCTTGCCTCTTTTTGAAGCTATAAAAATCGAATCCTTAGTTTTTTTGTCGAGAAGTTCTTCGCTGACAGTTGAACTTTTCCTGCGTTTCAATTCCTGTATTTTACTGCTGTATTCTTCTATAACCTTATCTATATTTGCCTTACGGGCATTCCTCTCCAAAACTACTGCACCTATAACGACTCCATGCACATCTGAAGGAACTCTTAGGGATGTATCTTTAACATCCTCAGCTTTTTTTCCAAAAATCGCCCTTAAAAGCTTCTC
The DNA here is from genome assembly GCA_016930175.1 of Caldifarciminota bacterium. Lineage (GTDB taxonomy): Bacteria > Hydrothermota > UBA3072 > UBA3072 > UBA3072 > JAFGHJ01. Next base: position 5,947 of record JAFGHJ010000042.1, on the reverse strand, counting down.
TTCTGGGGTAAGCTCTGTCTCTCCTTTAGGAGAAATTTTACCTACAAGGATGTCTCCTTCCTTAATTTTGGCTCCTAATCTAACTATGCCTTCTTCATCCAAATTTGCTGCACTTTCTTCTGAAACGTTTGGTATTTCTCTGGTAGTTTCCTCAGAACCTAATTTTGTGTCTCTAACTTCACAAGTGTATTCCTCAATATGATATGAAGAAAAAACGTCCTCTTTTAAAAGTCTTTCAGAAACTACTATTGCATCCTCGTAGTTCCAACCGAAATATGGTATCAAAGCAACTAAAACATTTTGACCAAGCGCAAGTTCGCCATCAGAAGTCGCTCCACCATCAGCAATCACATCACCTGCTTTTATCTCATCTTCTTTATTAACAATAGGCTTCTGATTAACACATGTATCCTGGTTTGTTCTTTCAAATTTTCTTAAATTATAAATATCGTACGGTTCTACCGAATCAGCTTCTTTAGTCTTAATCCATATCTCATCAGCAGTAACTTTAATAACGACTCCATCTCTTTTAGCAAGAATAACCGTACCGGAATCTTTAGCGACTTTTCCCTCAATACCAGTACCCACTAGAGGTGCTTCAGGTCTTATAAGTGGAACTGCCTGCCGTTGCATGTTTGAACCCATCAAGGCCCTATTGGCATCGTCATGTTCTAAAAAAGGAATGAGTGAAGAAGAAACAGAAACAAGCTGCTGGGGAACAAGATCTACATAATCAACCTCTTCTCTCTTAACGAAAGGATAAGCATCTCTTCTCCTCGCCATAACATAATCATCAACAATTTTCCCCTTTTTGTCCACTTTTAAATTGGCAGGAGCTATAGTATACTTATCTTCTTCATTTACATTAAGATATTCCACCTCATCAGTTATAACACCTTTTTTAACTTTTCTGTAGGGGGTCTCAATAAAACCATCTTCATCAATCATTGAAATAGAAGCAAGTGAGGTAATAAGTCCGATATTCGGACCCTCCGGAGTCTCTATCGGACAAATACGACCGTAATGAGAATAATGAACATCTCTAACTGCGAAACCTGCCGTATCTCTTGTAAGACCACCCGGACCAAGAGCAGACAAACGCCTCTTATTTGTAAGTTCAGCCAGTGGATTTGTCTGATCAAGAAACTGAGAAAGCTGACCCGTAGCAAAGAAAGAATTCAAAACTCCCTTAATTTGCCTGGAGTTTATAAGCTCTTGAGGAGTTATATCGGTATCCTCGGAAACAACCATTCTTTCGGTAATGGTTTTAGCCATCCTTCTAAGGGCTACGCGAAACTGATTTTCCAACTGTTCTCCTACGGTTCTTATCCTCCTATTTCCAAGATGATCTATATCATCTTCCTCTTTTTTACCATCTGCCAATTCCATTAACCCCTTCACCACATTTACAAAATCATCGGTAACAAGACACAGCAAATTTTCGTCGACATTTTGATTTAGTTTTCTGTTTAAAACATGTCTTCCTACCTTGGATAGATTAAATCTTGCGGGATCAAAAAAGGAAGAATAAAAATAATCTTTTGCAATTCTCAAATTTGGAGCATCCGTACCTCTTAGATAACGATAAATTTCAAGAATAGCTTCCCTGCCATTTTTTGTTTTATCTTTCCTAAAAGCGTTCAATATATAATCAATTGATTTCTTCTCGACTCCTTTGAATACATAAACATTCTTAAATCCAGCTTCTTTAATTTTTTTAACGCAATCTTCTTCCAACTTATTTCCCGCCTGAAGAATAACTTCTCCGGTATCAGGAGCCACAATATCTTTAGCAATGACTCTGCCTATAGCTTTTTTATCAATTTTAATCTCTTCGCTTTTAAAGAAAATAGAAAGTATCTGTTCTGAATTATTCCATTTCCCTTCAACGTTTTCGAGTTTTTCATCAATCTCTTTTATCCGTTTTATATACTTTTCGTTGTATTCTTTTTCTTTCAAAAGTGCTATAAGTTTTTTTCTATCTTCTTCTAGTATTTTAATATCTTCGAGATAACCCAGTGCTTTAATAAGAACCGTTATTGGGAAATTACGCCTGCCGTTTAAATTGACTTTTATCGCTTCAGTCAATTTTATATTAAACTTCAACCAGGAACCTCTGTCGGGAATTATTTGAGCATTGTATTTGCTTCGGACCTCATCTACTTCTTCTTCTTCAAAATAAACTCCGGGAGCACGATGTAGCTGAGAAATTATTACCCTTTCCACACCATTGATAATAAAATCTCCCCTTTCTGTCATTAATGGAAAACTAGCCAGAAAAACATCTTGCTCTATAGATTGCTTTACTTCCCGAAACGGCTCGAAATCTTCTATTTCTTGAGCAAATTCAACTTCCTCTGGTTCTTCATATTCAATCAGCCTAAATCTACCGTACAGAGATGCTGAATAAGTAAGTTCTTTCTCCTTTACCTGTTCGGGAGTATACTTCGGCTCATCAAGATAGTAGTATAAATATTCGATTTTATATCTACCGTGGATATCTTCTATAGGAAAAACCTCTCTAAAAACCGACTCTAAACCATTATCAGGCCGGCTTTCCGGATTGTCGTTGTACTCCTGCAGAATAAACTTCTCAAAAGAATCTCTCTGCACTGATAAAAAATCCGGAGGAGTAAATTTAACATCCTCCAAATTTGCTAATTTAACTCCATCAACAAAAAACTTCCTTTTAGGAGTCAAAGATTACCTCCTTTTGTAAAATTTTGCTTCTTATATAGAAAAGGAGAACACTTTTCTTATTATTCACTATAAGAAATCGCTGTTTTTTCTGTATATCCCTTATAGATAAAACTTCCAAAGGCTTATTACTTAATTTCTACTTCGCCGCCTGCTTTCTCAATGGTGGATTTAATTGCCGCTGCATCTTCTTTAGAAGTTGCTTCTTTTAATACTGAAGGTGCTGATTCGACAAGTTCTTTAGCCTCTTTAAGTCCCAGTGAAAGCAAAGAACGAACCTCTTTAATAACAGCAAGTTTACTATCTCCAAAAGACTTCAGCGTAACATTGAACTCAGCCTTTTCTTCCGCTGGACCGGCTGCTCCCGACGCTACGGAAGCCGCCTGAACCACTGGAGCCGCGGCAGTAACACCAAACTTTTCTTCCATAGCCTCTACGAGACTATTTAACTCAAGAATCGTCATCCCTCCGATTAAATCAATAACTTTTTCGGCATTTTTGGATAATTTTGTCCCTTCTGCCATTATTCCTCCTTTTGTTTAGCTATCTCAGATAGAATAACCATAAATTTTCTTGTTACCCCTGACAAAACGAAAACCAGTTTGTTTAAAGGAGAACTTATTGAAGTCAACATCTTGCTGTAAAGTTCTTCTTTTGGAGGTATGGATGCCAATTGCCCAAAAGTCTCATAATCGAAGTACTTACCTTCAATAAAGCCTCCATTAACAACCAAATTTTCGTTTTTCCCTCTAAAATCATAAATTATTTTAAGAGGTTGCAAGGGATCCTCGTAACCAAAAACCAAAGCTGTCGGCCCCTTCATCAATTCATCAATATTTTCTCCGTTTGCCTCATCGGCGAATGCTTTTTTGATCAAAGTATTCTTAAAAACCCTTAATTCAGCATTTTTTCTCTTAAGGCTTCTGCGAAGCTCATTGATCTGGGCTGACTTTAGCCCTAAGAAGGTCGTGAAACACAAAGAATTAGACTTTTTATACCTTTCACTAATCTCTTTTACGATTTCCTCGTTTTCTCTTATCCCCATATTAACTCCCCTCAATTATTTCTTTCTTTAAAAAATTTGTATCAATCCTAATGCCAGGACCCATAGTTGTTGAGAGAGCTATACCTTTTAGATACTGCCCTCCTGCGGATGAAGGTTTCAAACTCATTATTTTTTCGATTAATTCAATAAAGTTCTCATATAATTTTTTCTCTTCAAAGGAAGCTTTCCCAATAGGAACGTGAAGATTGCCACCCTGATCTACCTTAAAATTAACTTTACCTTTTTTTATTTCCTTTACAGCCTGCCCAATATCTTTCGTTACGGTACCGGTTTTTGGCGTAGGCATTAATCCTCTGGGACCAAGAATTTTTCCTAATTTTCCAATTTTAGGCATCATCTCAGGAACAGCTACGATAGCATCGCATTCAAGCCAACCTTTTTCAATCTTTTCTACAAATTCCTGCCCCCCAACCCAATCTGCGCCAGCTTTCTCAGCTTCTATCTGCAACTCTCCTTCAACTAGAGCAAGTACTTTCTTCTCTTTGCCTGTGCCATGAGGAAGCAGAATCGTACCCCGAACCATCTGATCTGCCTTCTTTGGATCAACACCAAGTCTTATAGCCACCTCTACTGTTTCATCAAACTTTGCAGAAGCCATCTCTTTAATTTTGCTAAAAGCTTCTTTAACTCCGCATCTATTTTCTTTAGAATAAGAAGCATCTAACTTTTTATATCGCTTACTCCTCTTCATCATTCACTCTCCTCTACCAACATTCCCATTGAATTAGCAGTCCCCTCTATGACTTTTTCAATCTTTTCCATATCATCCGTATTGAAACTTTCCCTCTTAGACTCTGCAATCTCTCTTATCTGTTTTCTTGTCACTGTTGCTATTTTCTCCCTATTAGGCTCTCCCGAACCTTTAACTATACCTGCAGCTCTTTTCAATAAAAACGAAGTAGGAGGGTTTTTCATTATAAAATCAAAAGTATTATCCTTGTACACTGTAATAACTACAGGGATCAAATCATTTCCCCTATTCTTACTTCTCTGGTTAAACTGGTTGCAAAACTCCATTATATTTACACCGTATTGGCCAAGAGCCGGTCCAACCGGAGGTGCCGGAGTCGCTTGCCCTGCCTGTATCATTAGTTTAATCTGTCCTTTTTCTTTTTTTGGTGGCATCTTTTCTTCTCCTAAATTAGTTCGACCTGATTATAACTTAATTCGACCGGGGTCGACCGACCGAAAACCGTAACCATTACAATCAGTCTTTCCTTTTCTCTGTTTAACTCTTTAATCGATCCATTAAAATCCGTAAAAGGTCCGTCAATTATACGAATTGTCTGCCCTTCTAAAAATCTTGTATCATTAACCTCTTCTACCGTTTCCATAAGTCCAAGGATTTTTTCTGCTTCTTCCTCCGATATAGGCTGCGCAGCCTTTTTCCCCAAAAAACCCATAACTTTTGGAGATTCCGCTATAAGTCGAGTAACTGCATCATCTTCAGCAGCATGTATCAGGATGTAACCCGGATATAATCTTTTCTCTCTCTTCTTAATATCACCTTTTTTATCTCTAACTTTAATCATTCTTTCAGGTACAACAATTTGATCTATAAGAGCATCCATCTTTTTCTTTTTCTTTTGTTCGGCAAGATACTTACAGATAATCTTTTCCTGGCCTGTAAAAACATGAATTATGAACCATCTAAATTTCTTATCTGCACCCATAAAAACCTATCTTATAAGAAAAAGAAAAACCCTTTGAAAGAGAAGATCAAGTACATATATAATCACAGATAAAATAACAGAGAACACTATCACAACGCCTGTAGACGCCCATACTTCTTTGCCTTTTGGCCAAGAGACTTTGAATAACTCCTGTTTTACTTCCTTAAAAAAAGTTACTATCTTCTCTAACATTTTATCTCCTAAAAACAGGCCTGGGAGGACTTGAACCCCCAACCCCCGGATTTGGAGTCCGGTGCTCTAGCCAGTTGAGCCACAGGCCTATTTCTCTTTATGAAGCGTATGCTTCTTACAACGCGGGCAGTACTTCTTTAGATGCAATTTATCCCGCAGATCCTTTGACCTATGCGTTGTATAATTATGATTTCCACATTCAGTACAATTCAAACGAACAATTATATGCAAAATTTACTCCTCGATTGCTGTTACGACACCGGCACCGACAGTTCTTCCGCCTTCTCTCACCGCGAAACGAAGTTCTTTCTCCATGGCT
>JAFGHJ010000041.1 GCA_016930175.1 Caldifarciminota bacterium | reverse complement strand
GGAAGTTGCGCTCGTTTACGTGACCTTGATATTTATCAATTTGCTGTTCCGGATGAAGGGGGTTTGACAATACGCAGGTATATGAGGTATCCTCTTCCGCAGATAATTGTGGATGGAGATGATTGTGGAGACCCATTTCCTATGTCCGGAGATGAGGTGGCGCCCGGAAAAATATGGGGTACCGCCGATGTAATGGTCGAGTCCAATGTCAGGTTTAGCAATGGTGTGGATGCTAAGCAGAGAGTGTTAGCCTGGAGTCAGCCCGGACATGATGATTACGTTATATGGGATTGGACATTTGTAAATACGGGTAATGTAGATAGGGATGATGAAATAGAACTTCCCGGACAGACATTAGACAGTGTTTATATTGCCAGAGTTACCGAGGCTATGTCAAACGGTACGGGGAACAATAAAGCACTGAGTACCTATGCAGGAACAACGGAAAACCAGGACACGAGACTTTCCTATCCCCAGGATGATGATTCTCTTCGGATTGATTATGTTACTCCTCTTAGAACAGGCGGTTTAACGAGAGATAGCTATGGTTTTAACGCTGCATCTAGTGAGTGGAATGTTCTGACCGGAGCCCGTTTTGCTGGAACGGCGACTTTATTCGCTCCTAAAAGTATCGATGTTCCGCAGAATTATCCCATTTCAAATATTACTGCGAGTAATGACCCTGCCCAGCCGTCAATGCGTACAAGTATGCTTGCGGAGCCCAGCTGGATTTTATTGCACAATGGAATATTGGCTGATTTTAACACAATGGAACCCTGGGAACATCTTGATGCTTATGAAGTTATGAAGAAGGGAGTATTTGGTATAGACACAACAATTCCTAATTATCAAGAGACTTATTCTATGGATAGTGTTTATGATATTTACGATACTACCGCCAGTGGCGCGAAGACTTATTATGAACAACCTATAGATAGATGGGGAGAGCTGGATCCGGATAGAGGGTATGCCTTTGCTTCAGAAATCTCGTGGATCAGGTTTGACCAGCAGGGTCATTTTTCTATAGGACCTTACCAGATGGGATTCGGAGATACTCTGAGATTTGTCTATGCATATGTAGGTGGTGCAATAAGCAGGAAGACTTCATACCTTCTCGGTGAAGCGTGGGATGGTGGGACAGCGGCTTCCTGGCTGCCAGGTATGGATTCGGCTCAAATGGTAGATGAATTAAGGAAGAGAGACCCTATATTCGATGTATATTATACGAGCCCAAGGTTATCTCCTGCGCCTACAATTAATGATATAGCGAAAGACCTGTTGGTAGCTTCAGGAAAAGATTCTCTTTTCAACAACGGGATGAATGCGCAGAGAAACTTTAATGTTAATTATGATATACCTGCTTCTCCCGCACCTCCATCCGTTTTTGAGGTTACTTCCATGCCCGATATGATTAGGCTGACATGGAGTTATGACGATGGTATCGTACCTCCTCCAGCGCCAGCAAAGTTTAAAATCTACAGAGCTTCAGGGGACTATGTATATTCGAAGCAGGGAGAAATAGTTACAGGCGAATGGCAATTGATAGATTCTGTCGATGGAAATCTTGATACATATGAAGATACGGATGTCGCTCCGGCTCATGATTATTATTACTCTATTACTGCCGTAAGTTCTTCAGGAGTTGAAAGCGGAATGTTTTTGACAATGACCAAATTAGCGGCACAATTACAAAGTTATCCGGGAGACAGCCTGGAGGCTATAAGAGTTGTCCCGAATCCTCTTAATACTAATTCTTCGGGACGTACGAGGTACCCTGAAGGAGAGGGTCTAAAGCTGGCTTTTGTCGAGCTACCTCCCGAATGCAGAATTACCATATTGACAGAATCGGGAAATCTGGTGACAACCATCGATCATATTAACGGAAGCGGAACGGAAATATGGGAATTTAGCAATCAATTTCTTCTTACGGATTCCGATCAGCATCCTGCTAGCGGTATTTATATTGCTCATATAAGAACTCCTGACGGCAGAAGCATTGCCCGCAAGTTCGTAATAATAAGATAAGGGGGAGGAAAGATGAAGAAATTTATTGTTTTTATAGCTCTATTATTAGTTATTCTTTCTTTTAATGCATACGCAGCGGATAAGGTTGCCCAGACGGGTTGCGGGTTTTTAGATGTGGCAGCGGGCGCTCGCGCTTGCGGAATGGGAGAAGCGTTTACTGTGTTGGGGCAGGATGCCACAGCTCTTTTCTATAATCCTTCGTGTATAGGAGAAGTCGATGCCAATTTTGAACTGTCTGCTGGTGGAACGCAATGGATTGCCGATATTAATTATCTCTATCTTGCTGGTGTTTTTAATGCCGGAGTTTGGGGAAATTTCGGTTTTAGCGTTATAGCTCCCGATTATGGTGAATTTTACGGTACCATTGTTACTGAAGGCGGAGCAGGCTATGATAAAACTGGTGTCTTTCATCCGCATGCATTTTGTGGGGGTGTAGCTTATGCCAGAGAATTCACCGATAAGTTTACGGTCGGAGGGCAGGTTAAATTCGTTTCTCAACATCTTGGAGAGAATGAATTTACGGTAATTGAAAATAACCGTCAAGACACATCATATGTAACCAGACAAAACGAAATTTCGACTCTGTCTTACGACTTCGGGTTGCTTTTTTATCCCGGTTTTAAAAGTTTCGCTTTTGGTATGTCTGTCAGAAATTTCTCTCCCAGGGTATGTTACGAGCAAATTGGTTTTGAATTGCCTTTGATCTTTGCTCTTGGCATAGGTATGGATGTTATGGATTTTTTTGGAGAGTATCCGGATTATTCTTTAAACGTTGCAGCAGATATGTTGCATCCCCGCGATTGGGGAGAACAGTATAACGTGGGAGCGGAAATTTCATACAAAAATATGATTTTTCTGCGAGCCGGATATAAATTCAACTCTTATGCGGAAGGTTTAAATGCGGGAGTTGGTTTTAATGTAGCAGGGGTGAAACTCGACTATTCATATAGTACGTACGATTTAGAAGGATTTGATATGGTCAATAGAGCCTCTGTCGGGTTTTCATTTTAATAGAGAAGATTCTTAGTTTTTCGTGAGTGCGTAAAAAAATAGAGGAAAGGAAACTTTCCTCTATTTTTTACGGCTCTTTGCTTGAATGCTGTTTCGAGTTTCAAGTTACGTGTTTCAGGTTTCGAGTTAATAATAAAGGCATTTGTGTTATTTACGTAATTTGTTGTTTTTTTATGAATTCTCTGTGGGGAAATTAGTTTTTCGGAAGCAAGGTTTTCAGGGGTACAATTGTATTTTTTTCTTTTATAGATACTATTATCATGTCATCCATACACTGATTGAAAAGTTGGGAAAAAGAGTACTTGACGATGTGGTAAAATTCCGGTATATTTATTTTATAATTTTAGGGGAACATTCAAATAGTTTATATTGAAGACATAGAGGAATTTTTGTTAAGCTCGTTGAAGTAAGGAGGGAGCAATAAAAATTACACTAAGAAAAAAGAGTGTTATCTATACTCAAAATTATGTTGTTTTTTATTTGCGGTATGAGTCCCATGTAAAGGTTTTTAGTCAAATGGTTTGTCATGTCTTATCTTAAGGAGGTACGTTAAGAGAAAAATGTTTATCGATGTTTGTTTATTTTGTTTACCGAGTGTAGCTAATTCACTAAAATATAAAGAAGGGAGGTTTTAATGGAAAAAGCAGTAAGGAGAAGAGAGTTGTTATATAAGTGGATTTTATATGGTTTGCTTATGTTTATCGCTTTCTTTGTCGTTACCCATGATACAAAAGCAGCAGTTACCGGAAAAGTTGCCGGCGTTGTTGTAGACGCAAGAACAGGGGAGCCTCTGCCCGGTGTCAATGTTTTGGTCGAAGGTACCGATAGGGGGGCTGCAGCTGACGCGGATGGATATTATTACATAATAAGACTGGATCCGGGGGTTTATAATATTCAGGCGAGGATGATTGGCTATAAAAGCTTAACGAAGACCGGTGTTAGGGTTGAATCCGGACATACGACCCCGCTTAATTTTGAATTAGAGCCGACAGTAGTGGTAGGAGAGGGTGTAGTGGTCGAGGCTCAGAGGGAAGTTGTCAAAATGGACCTTGCCGGAAGTTCTTTTTCCGCCGATAAAAGTGAAATAGAGGCGGTACCTCTTATATCAGACGTAACTCAATATCTCAACTTACAAGCAGGAATAGACGGTTGGAGTGTTAGAGGCGGAGGTATCGAGCAGACTAGATTAATGGCTGATGGTTTGCTTCTTGTAGACCAGAGAGCAAATGAACCTGTCTTGATGCCCAACCTGAGCGAAATAAAAGAGCTGAGTTTAATAAAAGGCGGATTTAACGCTGAATATGCGAATGTGCGTTCGGGAGTTATAAATGTTGTAACCAGAGAAGGTTCTGCCAATAGATACGAAGGTTCTTTTGAGTTTAGATTTACTCCGGGTTATCAAAAGCACAGCGGTCAGTCGATATTCGACCTTGACAATTACAATAACTCGGTGTTTTTATGGAACAAGCTGGATACGGGCTATTTGGATCCTCAGTATGATACGTTGGGTAATATTACTGGTTATCTAGATACCGTTATTAAATATGACAGTATATGCTGGAAGGGTACTGGTAGTGTATGGGGGAACCGTAGAAGCCCGTTTTATGATACAATTAAGGCAAATTCATATCCGAGTTTCAGGGGTTGGGAACTGGAGTCGAGAGCCGACGCGGATATCATCACTCCTGAAGAATATCGGGATATGTTTATATGGCTGCGTCGTATTGATACAGAGGGAGATACTTCTTTGCCCGGTTGGGATGAACTTATGCCGGATTCGGCATATGCTCCGATTTATGAAATTACAGGAAGTGACACTACTATAATAGGATATGAAAAGTTTGCCTGGGAACCAGCAGAGGGTGAAGAATGGCCATGTAAATACGGCGATAAGCCGGATTGGACCCTGGATGCGGGTTTTGGAGGTCCCATTCCTCTTCTTGGATCTTATCTTGGTGATATGAGTTTTTATGTTTCGTACAGAGACAATAATGAAGCGTTCGCTATTCCGGACAGCAGGGATTATTACAGGGAACGCATGACAAGTTTAAAGCTGACCTCGCGTTTTGGGAACATTAAGCTTAATTTAAGGGGTGCTTACTCGATTATAAATTCACTTTCTCCGTGGGCGCAAGGGTATCAAATGGGTCATGCGGATTTTTTCTACGGATATAACGGACAGGTTTACTTAAGAAGTGGAATGGATATAATAGACCCCACCGGGGAGTGGAATGGAATAAATCACGGGAGCGATAAGCTGTCTATCGGCAACCTCTACAGAGCAAATGCGTTGTCTCCTTTAGATGTTACTTCCAGAATGGCCGGTCTTACACTGCAGCATGCCTTGAGTGAGAATACTTTTTATGATGTGAAACTCACCTATTTACGCACAGATAATTATGCTCAGTTTTATTATGATGTGCCGCGTCGTATAATGGGAGATACAGTGGTGAGATGGTTTGGTGATATGGTGATAGGCGGAGGAGATTATGCGGTTGATAACATACCGTATGGATTTGCTGATCCTGATGAGGAAGATGCTGTAATTACGGATGTAGGTGGCGCGAATTATGGATCCACCCATCAACTTGGAACCTGGAATACTTCATGGTCAGAGAGCTATAACGCCAGTTTTGATATGACTTCACAGCTGGATAAGTACAATCAGATAAAACTGGGTTTTTCGGTTCAGTATGATAGACTAAACGAATATTGGATTGCTACTGACGGTTGGTCCTGGCCGCCGGATACAATAGAACCGACTGAGTATTCCGGTCAACAGTATATATATACAAACTACGATGCATCACCGATTCTCGCAGGTGGCTATATTCAGGACAAGATTGAATTCGAAGGAATGTTTGCCAATTTTGGTTTGAGGTTCGATTACTCGGACCCCAATACCGTGTGGCCGACGACTGAGGACAGATATTCGTTGTTTTATTCCGCTTACATGAAAGATTCCTTGTTAACTCAGATGCCTACAGAGGATGCGAGTGCGGCTTTTAAGTTGAGTCCCCGTCTCGGGATTTCATTTCCTATATTGGAGAGGAGCAAGTTGTTCTTCAATTACGGACATTTTTACTCTCTGCCGGCTAATCAATATAGGTATAAAATTATCTGGGGCGATTATAGGAGTCCGGTTATTTTCCTGGGCAATCCGTCTTTAGATATGGAGAGGACAATTTCTTATGAGGTGGGTTTTGAGAGCAGTATAGCCAATACTTACCTTGCAAGGGTTGCCGGTTATTATAAGGATACAGATAATGAATATGCTAATGTTACATACGCTGATTATTACGGAGATGTTAATTATATCACGGTTGAAAATACCGGTTATGGTGATACGAGGGGTTTTGAATTCGAGTTCAGAAAAGCTCAAGGAAGGTTCTTTACTTTTTGGTTGAATTACGATTACAGAGTAGAGACTTCAGGACAAATCGGAAGAACGGCTTACTATGAAAACCTGGTATTGGATCAAACTGAAGGTAGGATAATGCCCGAAGAGGAAGATCCTCTTCCTCGACCGGTTTTTAGAACTCAAGTTACATTAAAGGCGCCTCAGGATTGGGGGATATTTTTGGGAGGTTATGATCTTTCTTTTCTGTACAGCTGGAGAGCAGGCTGGTATAATACGTATATGGGAGATAATCCAGAAGAGATGAGAAATGAATTGCGGAACAATATCCGGTGGCAGGACGAACGTAACGTGGATATAAGTCTGAGAAAGAGTTTTATAGTTGCGGGCGCTCCGATTAGTTTGTTCTTTGATGTGCACAATGTTTTTGATTGGGGAACTTTATCTACTCAGGGCTTCAGCGACGGTTTTGACCAAAACGATTATATACGTTCACTGCATCTCGAGGTGTTTAATGAAGAACCGTGGGCAACCGATCCGTATCACAACGGTCCGGCGGAAGGGGAAGAACCGGACCATATCGGAGATTTACGAAGTGAAGACAAACCATATATAGATAATCCGGATAGAGAATACCTTTGGTACCTGAACCCGAGATACATACAGTTTGGTATTCGGTTCTCTTTTTAGTGAGAGGAAAAGGAGGTTATTGAAAATGAGACAAAAGAAATTATTAATATTACTGCTAACTTTAATTTTTGTGGATACCGCTCACGCCCAGCTTTTTAAAACCATCGATGTTGGAAAACTGCAGGCTTTTGTATATGATCATGGCTGTATGAGTGAAGATGTAAGGAAATGCGGTAATGTTTATTACTATAGAGGCAGTTATGTTACCATGGATGATATCACCTACAATGATAATTTCGAATGGCCGGGAGGACTTCTTAAGGATGCCGGGTTGCTTTTCGGTGCCCGAAACTGGACAGATACGACCGGGTATACCTGGGACGCATGTATTACAGGACACGCCGCTCGTAAACGAGGCAATATAAATTATCAATTCGCGGTTCCGGATGAAGACGGTTATTATATACGCAGATATATGAGATATCCTCTACCGCAGATAATTGTGGATGGAATGCATCTGGAAGCTCCGTTCCCGATGTCGGGAGATGAGGTAGATCCGGATTATATTGAACGATGGGGGGGGACAGCCGATGTAATGATTGAATCCAACGTCAGGCTATCGATGGGTCTGGATGTTAAACAGAGAGTGTTAGCCTGGAGCCAGCCCGGACATGATGACTACATCATATGGGATTGGACATTTGTAAATACGGGTAATGTAGACAGGGATCCGGAGATCGAACTTCCGGGACAGACATTAGAGGATATTTATATTACAAGAGTTGTCGAGGCTATGATAAACGGGACCGGGGATAATAAAGTAATGGCTACCTGGGCGGGAACAACGGAAGACCACGACACGAGACTTTCCTATCCGGAGGATGATGATTCCCTTCGAATTGATTATGTTACACCGCTTAGAGCAAAAGGTGCGGGTTATGATAGTTATGGTAAAGTACCCGGCACAGCAAGGACTCTTATGGACGGAGCCCGTTTTGGTGGTACAGCGGTTTTGTTTGCCCCTAAAGCATGCGATGTTCCGCAGAGCTATCCTATCGCAAATATTGCCGCGAGTAATGACCCGGCTCAGCCGTCTATGCATACGAGTTTGCTGGCGGAACCCAGCTGGATTGTATGGGATTTTCCCGGAATGGACAGCGCGGGTTACATAGAAGCTTATGAAAACATGGTAATGGGAGTATTTGGTATTGACTCGACAAGCCCTAATTTTCAAGATGCTTATTATATGGATAGTGTTTATAATGTTTACGATACTACCGCCTCCGGAGCGAAGACCCATTATGAGCAGCCTCTGGATAGATGGGGAGAGTTAGACCCATTGAGGGGATGGATCTATGTGACAGATATTCCTGAGAGCCCTGACTATCGCAGGTTTGATATGCAGTGTCACTTTTCTATAGGACCTTATCAGATGGGATTCGGGGATACTCTGAGATATGTATATGCTTATGTAGGCGGAGCAATAAGCCGGGAGACTTCATATCTCCTCGGGGATGCCTGGAATAATAATCAGGCCGCTTCTTACAGCTGGCTATCCGAGCTGGATTCGGCTCAAATGGTAGATGAATTGAGTAAAAGAGACCCTATATTCAATATTTATTATGATACGGATCCTGGTCTGGACCCTGTACCTGCACTTAATGATATAGCTAAAGATTTAATGGTGGCGACCGGCAAAGATTCTCTTTTCAACAACGGAATGAATGCGCAGAGAAACTTTAACGTGAATTACGAAATACCAGCTTCGCCCGCGCCTCCTACGTTTTTTGCGGTTGATTCCAGGTCCGATATGATACAGTTGAGCTGGGATTATGAGAGTGGAATTCCTCCGAATCTTGCTGGTTTTAAAATCTTCAGAGCATCAGGTGCATATGTGTTTGAGAAAGCAGGAGATATAATTCTAGGCGATTGGCAATTGCAGGATTCTGTTGGTCCGGGTGAAAGATTGTATGCGGATACCGTAAGCATTACCCCTGGTGCTGATTATTATTATGCGTTGACAGCCGTTAGCAACCAGGGAATTGAGAGCGGAATGTTTTTAACACAGACGACCCAGCCGGCAAGATTGACGTCTCCGCCGAAAAGTAATCTCGATTCCGTAAGGGTTGTTCCGAATCCTTTGAATATTAATAATGCTACAATAGGAAGATACGAAGAAGGTGAGGGGAACAAACTTACCTTTGTTAATTTACCTGGTAATTGTACAATCACGATATTAACTGAATCGGGAAAGCTTGTTACAACCATAGAACACAACAGCGGAGCCGGAATTGCTCAGTGGTGGGATGGTCAAAGATATCTTGTTACGGATTCCGATCAGCGACCTGTGAGTGGTATTTATATTGCGCATATACGGGATAATGCTACAGGTGAATGCGTTTCTCGCAAGTTTTTAATAGTGAGATAAGGGGGAGGAAAGATGAAGAAATTTATTGTTTTTATATCTCTATTGATATTTGTTCTTTCACTTAATGCTTACGCTCAGGACAAAGTTGCCCAGACCGGCTGCGGTTTTTTGGATGTTGCCGAGGGAGCTCGCGCTTGCGGAATGGGGCAGGCATTTACCGTGTTGGGGCAGGATGCTTCGGCTCTCTTCTATAATCCTTCGGGTATAGGAGAAATAGAAGCCAATTTTGATTTATCTGCCGGTGGAACGCAGTGGATTGCCGATATTAATTATCTCTATGTGGCTGGTGTCTTTAATGCCGGAGTTTGGGGAAATTTCGGCTTTAGTGTTATAGCTCCTGATTATGGTGAAATTTTCGGTACTCGTGTGGACTCTACTGTGGGGGCTGGCTTTATCAATACCGGTCTTGTAGATGTTTCCGCGTTTTGCGCGGGTGTAGCTTATGCAAGAGAATTCACCGATAAGTTCACGGTTGGCGGTCAGGTGAAGTACGTTGCTCAACATCTTGGATCGAATCTCTTTCAGGGAGCAGAGGCGGGTGTTATAGATACTGTAGAGAACGAGATTTCGACTCTGTCTTACGACTTTGGTTTACTTTTTTATCCCGGTTTTAAAAGTTTCGCTTTCGGTATGTCTGTTAGAAATTTCTCTCCCCGGGTAACTTATGAACGGATTGGGTTTGAATTGCCTTTAACCTTTGCTCTCGGTGTAGGTATGGATATTCTGGATATTTTTGGAGAATATCCCGATTATTCTTTTAATATCGCCGCGGATATGCTGCATCCTCGCGATTGGGAAGAGCAGTATAACGTGGGAGCAGAATTGTCATACAAAAATATGATTTTTTTGCGGGCCGGATATAAATTCAACTATTACGCTGAAGGTTTGAATGCAGGAGTCGGTATTAGTATGGCAGGTGTGAGAATCGACTATTCATACAGCGAACACGATTTGTATGACATGGTCAATAGAGCCTCTGTCGGATTTTCGTTTTAGGAGAAGCTCTCTGCAGTGTAGATGTATATGGTTAAGCAGATATTATGTTAATTAGAGATAAACGAGTCATAGTTAATTCGCTGTGGCTCGTTTATTATGATGAGTAATAATAGATTTAAAAGTAAAAGAGAATCATCCAACTCAAAAGAAAAAAAGGAGGTTAGAAATGAGAAAATCAGTTGGTTTGATAGCTGTGTTATTTATTCTTCTTTCTATCCCGGCATTTGCCTTTATGTCTGATTTTGAAGGCGAAGCGGATACTGTGTTCATTTATCACCGCTGGAGCGGTGTAGACTTTCCGTATGTGGATGGATGGTATGCAAGAATTAATATTGACGATCAAATCCCTGCCGATGTTTTTAATGCGGAAGGCGCGGCGACAGCCTATGAGGGTGAACATTCGTTGGGCATAGTCATATATGATACTGCCAGTACTGATCCGGGCGCTAATAAGTGGGATTTCAACAGCCGTCCCGGTGAAGCCGGTATAAATCACTTTACTGATGTAGTCCTGGGAGATACAATCACTTTTCATCTTTGGATTCCACCGAAAAATGAAATCGATACACAACTCGTATATAGACCTTATTCACAATATATTGAATGGAGTGTTTGGGATGCCGACTCTATTGGTATAGATAGCATTTATGATCATGAGGGATTAACCGGTGGCGGATGGAGGGCGTTTACTGTAGTACTCCCTGATACTGTTGAAGGTTCGGATATTCTTGCAGTAGGCATCCAGTTCGATTATCCTGAGATAGTCAATCCCGGCGATACAATTTATGCCGACTATATATATAGTACAGCATCTGCCGGTATTCCAATCTCAACGGATCCAAATGTGCTTTCACTTCCCGCATCATCAATTAATAATGTAAGTTATGAGATCAATGCTGCTGCATTGATTCATGTTGCTGTTTATAATAGCTTGGGGCAGAAAGTCAAGGAAATAGTTCCGGGATTGCAGGCAGCAGGTGCCTACTCCCTGGATATTGATTTAACACCTGGTGTATATTTATATAAAGTTACAGCAGGGAAGAACGGAAAGTCCACCAAGTTATTAATTCTTGAGTAACTTAGAATAGCCTGTTATAAATTGTTTTGAGTTGGATGTGGTTCTCTTTTTAAAAGTTCAGCTTATAAAAATAAGCTCTTAGCGATAAGAGCTTATTTTTATAATTGGTTGACTGCTTTCCGTAATTCCCGTGCCGCTTCTACCATGTTCCGGAGGGATGGAATAACCTCCTCCCAGTTTCTTGTTTTTAGTCCGCAGTCCGGATTTACCCATAGATTTTTAAGAGGAATTACCTCTATTGCTTTTTTGATAAGGTCTTTTATCTCTTCCTTTGAAGGTATTCTGGGACTGTGTATGTCATAAACTCCGGGTCCTATTTCGTTGGGATAACGGAAATCCTGAAAAGCTTTCAAAAGCTCCATCTTTGAACGGCTTGCTTCTATGCTTATAACGTCTGCGTCCATTTTTGCTATCCATTCGATAATGTCGTTGAATTCGCTGTAGCACATGTGGGTGTGTATTTGTGTTTCGTCTTTAACCCCCGAGGTGGTAAGGCGGAAACAGTCGATCGCCCACTGGAGATAATCCTTCCAGTCTTTTTTTCTTAAGGGCAGTCCTTCTCTTATTGCGGGTTCGTCAACCTGTGTAATTTTAATTCCGGCTTCCTCGAGGTCTTTTACTTCTTCACGCAGCGCAAGAGCTATCTGTTTACACGTAACGCTCCTCGGCTGGTCGTCGCGGACAAAACTCCAGCAGAGAATTGTAACAGGACCGGTTAACATTCCTTTCATCGGTTTATCTGTTAAGGATTGGGCATATTTTATCCAATTCACTGTCATAGATTCGGGACGTATTACGTCTCCGAAAAGAACCGGAGGTTTTACGCAGCGCGTCCCGTAGCTCTGTACCCATCCGTTTTTAGTAAAACAGTAACCGGATAGCTGCTCTCCGAAATACTCGACCATATCGTTTCTCTCCGGTTCTCCGTGAACCAGAACGTCAAGAGAGAGTTCTTCCTGTTTATCTACTACTTCCTTTATAAAGCTTTTCATGCTATCTTTGTAATCTTCTTCAACTATTTTCCCTTTCTTAAATTCCGAACGGACTTTTCGAATTTCTTTCGTTTGAGGAAATGAACCGATAGTCGTTGTCGGGAGTAAAGGTAATTTTAAATTTTCATTCTGTTTTTTTATGCGTTCCGGAAATGGCGATTTTCTTGTGAGCATTTCTTTTGATATATTTTGCAGTTTTTCCTGCACGGATTTGTTCGTAACTAAAGGACTTTCTTTTCTGGATTTAAGAGCATTTTCGTTTGCTTTTAATTCAACCGATGTGTCACCGCCGAGAACTGAATCGCGAATTATCTGCAGTTCTTTACATTTTTGTTTTGCGAAAGCCATCCAATTTTTTATTTCAGGGTTTAGTGCAGTTTCCTCATCGAGGTCCACAGGAACATGAAGGAGTGAACAGGAAGGAGCTATCATTATACGTTCTTTGCCGATTTCTTCAGTCGCTTTTTTGACCGTACTTATTGACGTGGCGAGATTTGTTTTCCAGATATTTCTTCCGTTTACTACCCCAAGAGACAGAATTTTATCTGAGTCGATATTCTTTAATACCGAGTCTAACTGCTCTGGAGCTCTGACTAAATCGAGATGTAAGCCTTTTACAGGTAGGGAGAGTGCAAGGTCTTCGTTTGAACCGAGTTCTCCGAAATAAGTGGCGAGTAATATTTTCATTTGCCCGGCTGCTTTTGTTAATTTTTCATACGCTTCTTTAAAATATTCCTTAACTTTTTTACCCAGGTCGAGGACAAGAATTGGTTCGTCCAGTTGTATCCACTCGCAAGAATCCTTCAGGCGGGTTAAAATTTCTTCATAAACTTTTAATATTTGATTTAAATGTTCAAAGCGGTTAAATCCTTCTTCGGTTTCTTTTCCGAGAAATAGGTATGTCAGAGGGCCCACCAGCACGGGTTTTGCCTGGTAGCCTTCGTCAATTGCTTCTTTTACCTCTTCAAATATCTTTTCGCTTGAAAGCTTAAAAGTTTGATTTGATTCGAATTCGGGAACTATGTAGTGGTAATTTGTATCGAACCATTTTGTCATTTCCATTGCGCCTGCGCTGCCTTTCCCTCTTGCCATGTCGAAATAAGTATTAATTTCGACTGTCTCGCCTTTAGAGCCAAATCTCTTTGGTACCGCTCCCAGAGTAGTAGTCATATCGAGCATCTGGTCGTAGAGAGAAAAATCTCCCACGGGAACAAGATCTATGCCGTTTTCTTTCTGCAGCTGCCAGTTTTGTTTTCTTAAATCTTTTGTTTTACTCCGAAGTTCTTCTTCTGTAAGTTCGCTTTTCCAGTAACTTTCGATTGCTCTTTTTAATTCTCTTTTAACCCCGATTCGCGGGAATCCTAAATTGTGAGTTATCATTTATTTTTGCGCTCCTTTTTAAGCGGGATAATAAGAGGTATAAGCTAAAAGTCAAGGTACCGTGTTCACCGCAAAGGCGCAGAGAGCGCAAAGCCCATCCTCCAAAAGTTTTGTATTTTATTTTTTAAAGCTTATTACCAAATCAGATTTTTGCGAAGGTATAAAAAGAACGAAACTCTCGCCTATTATACGCAACACTGGGAAGCCTATACTACAATAAAAAATCTTGTGTTAATCTGTGCAATCTTGTGGTTCCTCTTTTGGTGTAGGTATAAGTTTAAACAATAATTTTTTTCTTTGCGTACTTTGCGTCTCTGCGGTTAACAACCTTGACAAAACCGATAAGCTTACTATTATTCTTCTTGCTAAAAGGAGGCGATTTAAATGTTTAGAGTTGGTTTTGTTGGGTGGAGAGGAATGGTTGGGTCTGTATTGATGCAGAGAATGAAAGAGGAAAATGCTTTTAAAGGTTTCGAACCTCTGTTCTTTTCTACTTCTCAGGTGGGAAAGTCAGGTCCCGAAGTAGGCTCTGAAGTGTATAAACTTCAGGATGCTTTTGATGTAAGTATTCTTTCGGAGTTAGATATTATTGTAAGCTGTCAGGGAAGCGGATACACCGAAAAAGTTTATCCGGAGTTACGGAAAAACAGCTGGCAGGGATACTGGATAGATTCATCCTCGAAACTCCGGATGGAGGATGATTCCATTATTATTCTTGACCCCGTAAACAGAGATGTGATTAATAAATCTCTTGCTTCGGGAATACGTTCCTATATCGGCGGTAATTGTACCGTCAGCCTGATGCTTATGGCTCTTTCCGGCCTTTTTAAAAATAATTGCATAGAGTGGATTTCTTCTATGACCTATCAGGCTGCTTCAGGCGCCGGAGCAAAGAATATGATAGAGCTCGTAAAACAGATGTCCCGTTTAAGCGATTCCGTAAAGGATTTACTGGATAAACCTTCTGTTGCGGCTCTCGAGCTGGATTCTGCTATTACGGAAGAATTGCGTAAAGGTGTTTTACCTGTTGATGAGTTCAAGGTTCCTCTTGCGGCGAGTCTTATACCGTGGATAGATTCCCCGAAAAGTAACGGACAGACCAGGGAAGAATGGAAAGGCATGGCAGAGACCAATAAAATATTACAGACCGCGGAAGAAATTCCCGTGGATGGAATCTGCGTTCGTATAGGTGCTATGAGATGCCACTCACAGGGTTTTACTATCAAGCTGAAAAAAGATATTCCTATTGATGAGATAGAAGGTATGTTGGGAGAAGCTCACGATTGGGTAAAAGTAGTACCCAATACTTATGAGGATACCATCTCGAAGCTTACCCCGGCTGCTGTTTCCGGAAACTTAAATATTCCTGTGGGACGCATAAGGAAATTGAATCTCGGTCCTGAGTATCTTGCTGCATTCAGTGTGGGTGACCAGCTCCTGTGGGGTGCCGCAGAGCCTATCTGGCGAATGCTCCGAATAGTTCTCGAATATCTCGGATGATTAACTGTCGGAAAGAAAGAATTTAAACACAGAGAACACAGGGATTTTTGTTTTTTTAAAACCCACCTCACCACACTAAAATTATCTCACACAGAGAACACAGAGACACAGAGAAAAAACAAAATATGTTGTTTTCCCCAACCCTACCCCACCAAAGAATTAGCCGCGGATTTACACAGATTAATACTAATTTTTTGTTGCGTTTTTTACTATTGATTTTCGTGTGTTTTTTAACTCAAATTGAAAAAGGGTGGAGGGGCTTAGTGCATTTAGTGTGTTTCGTGGTTTAATTATCTTTCTGTTGTTGCGCTTTCATATATGCCTCAACCGCTTTTTTAGACTTTTTAGCAGCCTCGAGTGGCTTTGAGCCCAGAATTAGTTCTCCAAGAAGATAAGAAGAATAAAAACATCCTGAACCGTGGAATGAGAAATTGATTTTAGAACCTTCTATGAGTTCTACTTTTTTCCCGTCGTAGAAAAGGTCATTAGCACTCTCTATTCCTGTTATTATAACGTGTTTTGTTCCCATAAGGTGGAGCTTATTTGCTATTTTTTTCAACTCTTCTTCGCCAGTTAGCAGTTTTGCTTCTTCAAGATTTGGGGTAATGAAATAGGATAACGGGAATAAAGATTTTTTCATTTCTTTAATCCCTTTTGCGGTGATCAAAGGATATCCTGAAGTGGAACTGATTATCGGGTCAAGAACTATGAATTCCGGTTTTCTTTTTCTTAAAAAATCTGCAACAATTCTTACCACCTTTTCGTTATAGAGCATCCCTATCTTGACTCCGCGAAAGTCTTCCGTTGATTCAAATGCTTCTTTTATAGACCTCGTCGGTATTCCTGATGTGCTTAGTACTTCTTCTGACGTTTGTACTGTCATGGCGGTCGGCACTGCGATATATGGAATTCCAAGCAATTTGAATATTGATATATCTCTTAAAATACCGGCTCCGCCGGTCGGATCAAACCCGGCAATTGTTAAAACATTCATAACCCTCTAACTCTCCACTAATTTTTTAATCACAGATACCACAAAGTTTCTATTTGTTGTTTTCTCTGTGTTCTCAGTGTTTTTTTTCTTTTGTAATACAATTATTCCTCTGTGTCCTCTGTGGTAAATGTTTTTTCTTTTTTAATTTTTATTTGTCATTTTGCTTTTTGATATTTAATTTTTTATTTATTGTTTTTTCCGACCAGATTCATCTTTATTTAACGTATCGGAGCGTGTTCCTCGTCGTAAGAAGACAAACACGATTCCGCCCCCGCAGCTTGCTATGACAGAGGTAATAAAAAAAACAAGAGACAATGACATTGCCTGCCCTTTAGTTACATTGAGCAAACTGAAAAAATAGACGTATGCTGCTTCTCTTAAGCCCAGGCCGTTAATGGTTATCGGGATTAGACTTATTACGGTTATAATAGGTATATATGCTAGTAGAGCAAAAATTGGAATTTGGAGAGATAATCCCTTGGCTATAAAGTAATTAATTATAATTATAACTATTTGAACTAAGACTGAGTAGCTTATGCCTATTATAAGCGTTCTTATTTTATTTTTGTATATTTTGAATGCCCGGTAGAATTTTCTTATGGAATCACCTAAATTTAAGAATTTGACGGAGAGTATCTTTTCTTTTAGCCATGAAACTTTTAAAGAAGTCAAAAAATAATAGATTAGTATTGTAAGTAGAATCAGACCAATATATAGAATGGAAAGCTTTGCAAATTCAGCCTTCCATGAGAAAACGGCTGCAATACCAATTAACATCATGCCTATCATACCAAGTATTCTTTCCATTATTGATGCTCCCAGGGCTTTTTCGAAGTTTTCTTTTCCCCCCGCATATGCAGACCTTATCATGTCCATACCGAGACCGCTTGGCAGAAAATTGTTGAAGAAGAAAGAAATAATTATATATAAGTAGCTTCTAACTTCAGAAATTCCGATATTTTGAGCTTTGAGTAGAAAATTCCAGCGCAGTGAAAAAATCAAATAATAAAGGAAGAAAAGAAGTATAATTAATATTAGGTAAACGATGTTTAAGTTTTTTATATTCTGTATTACTTCATTCAAAGGAACTTTAGTTTTAAAAAGATAATAAAAAAGCCCGATTGTTATTAAGATTTTCAAAATTTCTATACTTATTTTTTTCATTTTTTTAAGATACTGTTCAGTATGAAAATGTCAAGAAGAGAAGAGCTGTCGGCTTACGGCTCGCAGCAACCGGCTAAAAACAAGGGAAAAAACAATTTACACATATAGAGCTCATATTTTAAATAGAAATTTAATCAAAAAGCGTAAACTACAAGCTCTACATTACCTATTTGTAAAAAATCCGGGTTGTGGGGAGTGCTTTGGCTGAAAGCTGTATTCTGTTAGCTGTTAGCGTAAAAGATATTAAACTCTTGACAATTAAGTCATTTATTGATAATTTATTATCAAATAAATATATGGAAGCAAATGACACTGTAAAGGAATACATAGGTAAATTAGAGGATTTATCTAAAGAGACGGCTTTTCTTTGGAATCAACTTTCCACCAAACAGATGGAATCATCTGCGGAGTTAACGGAAATAAGAAAGATGTTAAAAAACTTGTATGCTTCTATGTATGTTATCTACGAAGGTTCTGATTCTTTCAGGATTACTGTCAGAAAGAGTGAAGAATTGTTGTCTTTCGGTCTCAGTCTAATAAATGAAGTAATGAACAGGATTCATTTCTTTAGTGACAGCACCGTTAATCTTAGCCAGAAGTTAGAAGATTTGATTGGCAAAAGGGAAGAAATCAATACGATAGTATCAAGTCTTCAGGAACTCAACGAAACCTCAGGTAATACAGCCAGAAACGCCGAGATCAAGGCTTATCAAGCTGGAGCTTTAGGCAAAGGATTCGAAGTGGTAGCCGAAGAATTGGGAAGGTTAACGGGAAAATCATTGGAGATTGTCAAAGAGATGGTGGAAAGACTTGAATCTCTCAAAGATAGATCGAAGGAAGCTACAGACAAATTCGGAGCTATACGAGAAAGTCTCTCCAATTTTATCGTAAATGCGGATGATTTAAAGCAAAGTTCCGATGAGGTGCGAGATAAAATTTCTCTTGTCATGGATACATCAGATAAATTGTTAAATTTGCTTGAAAATATTGACATAAAAAGACGCGATATTGAAGAGACAGCTAATTTTTTACTTTCTTTATCAAGAGATACGCTTTTGAAGTTGGGAGAAATAGACCTTTTGCTTTCTCAAAGAAGAGCAGTCATAGAAATTTTAAAGAATCATATAGATGTTTTTAGTTACTTGGTTGAAAAGGGCTCAGCTCTCTTGCCTTTTAATATTTCACAAATAGATTTTGCCTTGAAAGAGGTTGACAAGCTTGATCGCTATAGCCAGCTTAGTGTTGTAGCCTTAAGTTCGACTCCTATGCAAAGCAATCTTGACTTATCTGAGTTAGATAGTATGAAGAAAATGTTGGGGATGATTGGAAGAGAGATTGAAGGGCTAAAAGAAATTATTAAGGTAACACAATATCAGGCAAATTTATGTCTTAGTAATATTAAGAGTGTTCAGTCTTTTATAGAGAAAGAAGCAATAGGTATAGATGAGGTTGCAAATATTCAGGTAAATTTATCCAGAATTTCCTCCGGTTTAGGAAGATTAGTTGAAAACGCGGGAGATTTTGCAGAACAATTAAGAGTTATTTCACTTTATGGAAAAATAGAAGCATCAAGAGTGCCGCATGATATAAAAGGGCTTTCTTCGATTGTAGATGAAATGCAGAAGCTTTCCAATGATTATTCGAAATTAGGTGACAAATTGTGGCGGTTTTTTAACCCGGTGAACGAGAAGATCGAGGATTTAAGAAGGACAACTCTAACGATTGATAATACAATAAGTAGACTTAAGGATATCGTTAACGAAAGCGAGGTTGCATTTCAAGAAAATAAAGACCAAATAGAAACTTTGACGGAAGTTTCTTCAAGTATTAGACCTTTTATTGATAAACAGGAAGATGTGATTGGGGAAATTGGTAATTCTTTTGTTGCGGTAGTCGAAGCATTGAAAAAGTACACAGAAGCTACCGAAGAGCTTGAGAAAAATTTAGATAAAGAGAAAAGTTTAACCGAGAATCTTACTCAGGATCATAATTGGAAAAACCTGAGTGCCTTCGAAGTTATGGAAAAGGATAGCGAATCGAAGCTGAATATCTATCTTCAGAAAATTCCGGTTTCTTTGCACCCTTCAAAATTTGAGGATCCCGTGACAAATGAAATCATTTATCTTATACATAGAGGATTATTTGATTCGGGCCTACGAGGTCAGGTATATCCTTTGATGTTGGAAAGGTGGGAGCTATCGGAAGATGTTAAAAGGTGGGATTTTACATTAAGGGAAGATATTAAAGATCATAAAGGAAGAAAAATCGATTCCGAAGATGTCAAATTTACGCTCGAAAGATTAAAAGAAAGTGATAAAATCAGCTCTTTTGGTTTGATTGATGAAATAGAAATTAAAGGCAAATATTCCTTTTCGATTAGATTAAGTGAAATTAATATGTCTTTTCTTTCAGATTTAGCAAAACTCAATTCGTCTATAATGGCAAAAGATTCCGATGAGAATGGTATTATAGGTATAGGACCATTTAAATTGCAAAATTGGAAAAAAGAAGAAAAAATAGTTTTGGAATCCTATTCAGATTATTTCGCAGGTAAACCTTATTTATCAAGAGTCATTTTTACGGCCGGGGGGGATCCTGTGGAAGAATTCAAGAGTGGTGTATTTGATATTGTAAGGGTTCCTGCGGAATCTGTTTCCAGCATTAAAATTGATAAGGACTTAAGTAAAAATTTATTTTCGTCCGTTTGTTTGAATATGAATTACCTTGGCTTTAACTTTAATATGAAGGAACTTCCTTTTAGTAATAAGAAGGTTCGTCAAGCGATGAACCACGCAATAGATAAAGAGGTTATTATAGAAGAGACCTCTTCAGGTTTTGGTGAAATTCCAAAGGGTCTGTTCCACTCAGGATTTAACACATATAATCCTGAAATAGAAGGATATGAATATAATGAGGCGAAAGCAAAGAAGCTTCTTGAGGAGGCGGGTTTTGACGGAGGTTTACCTGAGACATATACTCTCTCAATTTATGATTCTCCCATTATGATCAGAAGAGCCGAATTTATAAAGGAGGCTTTTTCCGGTATCGGAGTTACTTTGAAAATCGAGAAAAATCCCTGGGGAAAATTCACAAAAAAAGTTAAAGAGGGGAGGGCACAGTTATTTTTGAGTAGTTGGGTTCCTGATAGTGTTGATCCTAACGATTTTTTATTTTCTCTTTTCCACTCTTCTCAGGCTGGTAGAGGAAATTTAACCTTTTATTCCAATAAAATTCTTGATAACAAAATAAAAGAGGGAATGAGAGAAATAAATCCGGTTCTTAGAAAAAAATTATGTCAGGAGTCGGAAAAAATGATAGTAGAAGAAGCCCCTTTTGTTTTTCTTGATTACGATACTAATTTTTTACTACTTAGTGATAGAGTTTTTGGTGTCCGATCAGATTTGCTTAATCGCTTACATTATGAATGGGTTGGAGTTGAATAATGGAATTTTTGAGCTTTACTTTAGAAGATAAATTCTTTGGCATACCGTTGGAAAATGTAAAGGAAATTGTTGAAGAAAAAGAAATAACTCCGGTTCCTTTATCGAGTGATTATCTTGAAGGAGTAATGAATCTCCGTGGAGAACCTATCACGGTGATAGATTTGAGGAAGAAGATAGGCCTCACGGGCAAATCTACCTCACGTGAAATTATACTCTGTATAATTAATGGTATGGTAGTGGGTTTAAGACCGGACAGAGTCCTTGATATCCATGAAGTTTCTGGTTCGGAAATAAAAAATGTTCCTTCCAGCTTAAAAGGGGAAATAGAGTCAAAGTATATGAAAGGAATTGTGAAATTGAAAGAAAAATATATAATTATTGACATAAAAGAATTAATATGACGTAAGGAGGCAAAAATGAGCGCAAGGATTTTAGTAGTAGATGATGCAATATTTATGAGGAAGATGTTGGCGGATATACTTCAGAAAGGCGGTTACGAGATCTGCGATGAAGCGGGAAACGGTAGTGAAGCCGTCCAGAAATACGAGAAAAATAAACCAGATCTCGTTACTATGGATATAATAATGCCTGACATGAGCGGAATAGAGGCAATTAAAAAAATAAAAGAATTAGATTCCGAAGCCAAAATTGTGGTTGTGAGTGCTATGGGACACCAGAGTTTGGTTGTTGAAGCTATCCAGGCTGGAGCAAAGGACTATGTGGTCAAACCTTTTCAGCCTTCACGAGTTATAGAAGCAGTTCAGAGGGTTTTAAAACTGTAAGCGAAAATTTATGGACGAGCAGAGAGCAGAGTATATAAAACTATTTAAAGAAGAAAGCAGTGAGTATTTAAGTAAACTGAATAAAATAATTGTCGAACTTGAGAAAGAACCCGATAATAAAAAGATAACTGCTGAGGTTTACAGAATTTTCCATACGCTGAAAGGAATGGCTGCTTCTCTTGGTTATACTGAGATAGAAACCATTTCTCATGACCTTGAAGAGAAAATGGAGGTTTTTAAAGAAGGAGAAAAAAGAAAGGTTGATGCCGATATTATAGATGAAGTGTTTAAAGGTATTGACAGAATAGAAAGTCTTTTGGCAACGCTGGAGAGACAAGAGAAAACCGGAGAAGAGGCAAGTCCAGAAATCGGTGATATGCCCTATCTTGAAATTTTACTCAAAGAGGATGTTTCCCTCCCGGCTGCGAGAGCGGCTGTAATTATTCAAAGAATACAAGAAAAGACGAAAATTGAAAGCGTAGATCCCTCTTACGAGGAAATTAAGTCCGGTAATATTGGGAGAATATTAAAAGTTCGTTGCGCCGAACCCGAAAAGATTATAGACTTAGTTGCTTCCATTGATGAAGTCGAAACAGTTAAATTTGAGGATAAGAAAAGTTCAGGAAGAACTTCGCCCAGCGGGATTGAAGGTATAAGAGTTAACGTGAATATGCTGGATAGAATGCAAAATCTTGTTGGTGAATTGGTTGTTACTACGTCTCAATTATCCGAAATTATTAGAAGTTTTGGTGAAGAAAAATTTCAGGGGGTTTTAGACCTTCATAGCAGAAGCGTGAAGGAATTGCAGGAAGTTATTACGAAGATCAGACTGGTGCCCCTATCGTTGATTTTTGATAAATTTCCGAGATACGTCAGAGATTTGAGCAGGAAATTAGGAAAAGAAGTGAATATTGAAATTTTTGGAGCGGATATCGAAGTTGATCGTTCTCTTCTTGAGGGGATCGGTGATCCCCTGATTCATCTTATTAGAAATTCTGTCTCTCATGGTATTGAGTCTCCCGAGGAGAGAGAAAAATTGAACAAACACAGAGTTGGGAAAATAACTGTTTCGGCGAAAAGCGTAAAGGGAGATATATTGATACAGATAAGCGATGATGGGAAAGGGATAGATGAAAAAGAAGTTATCCTTGTTGCATTCAAGAGGGGTTTGGTAGAAGAAGAGGAGATGGAATCTCTTTCAAAAGGAGAAATATTAAGATTTTTATTTGCTCCGGGATTTACAACTAAGGAAAAAGTTGATAAAGTTTCCGGACGAGGCGTTGGATTAGATGTGGTGCGAAAGCTTGTACGCTCTGTAGGGGGAAGTGTTAATATAAATACCGAAAAAAATAAAGGAACAACGATATCAATGAAAATGCCTCTTTCTATGTCGATAATTAAAGTTTATCTGCTTGGTTTAGATAATCAGTTGTTCGCGTTGCCTATGACTTTTGTTGATGAAACGTTAACGGTTTCAGCCGATTCTTTGTCGCGTCTTATGGGAAAAGAAGTAATGTTGCTTCGTAGAGAAATTCTTCCTGTTTATCGTCTTTCCGACATTCTAAGGCAACGTTCTTCAAGTAATGGAAACCAGCATGCGCCATGTGTAGTTGTTGAAATAGAGAATGACCGTTTTGCCATTGTAGGGGGAACTTTTAGAGGAAGTATGGAAGCAGTTGTCAAGCCTTTACCTTCGCCAATCGATAGAATTAAAGGATACATAGGTATTACGATGATTGGGGACGGAAGACCTTGTTTGATTTTGGACTTGCCTGCTTTAAGATATAGGAGGAGTTATGAAAATACAGGATCTTAAAGATTTACAATTGGATGGTATAAAAGAAGCTGCCAATATTGGTGGAGGGCATGCAGCTACGGCTTTAAGTCAAATGTTGAATAAGCAAGTCGAAGTGAAGGTGCCGGAAATCGAAATTTTTCCCATTGAAAAGACATCCGAGATATTAAACCTAAAAGGTAGTATTGCTGTTGCTGCTCTCACTAAGTTTTTCGGTGATGCTACTGGCAGAAATCTTGTAGTGTTGGACGATAAAGATGCGAAACTTCTTGTCGGTATTTTACTTGATAAAGAGATATCAGATTATTCGGAAATTGACGAAATGGGAATTTCTTCGATCAAAGAAGTGGCTAATATCCTTTGCAGTTCTTATCTTAGTGCGATATCCGAATTTCTTGGCCTTATGCTTTTACCTTCAGTGCCGATAATTGTATGGGATGATTTCCGGTCTATAATTTCAAGTGCTTATCTCGAATTTACTGCCGGAGAAGAATTCGTCTTCTGCGTAAAAAGTATCTTTCATTTTAAAAACACTGATAGTCACCTTGAGACTTTCCTTCTATTAATACCAGATTCTGAAAGTCTGAGTAATATTTTAAAGGCGATGAATCTCTTATAGATATTTAAAATGGAAATATCCGAACAAGAAAAGAAGCTATTGAAATTATTTTCTAAAAAAATTGAGCCTACCGATTCAGGCTCACATAATAATCTTGCTGTTGTTTACTATAATAAAGGTTTAGTGAAAGAAGCTGTTGAAGAGTTAAAAAAAGCGCTTGGAATTGATCCGCATTTCACTCTGGCTAAGAATAACCTTGATTATATATATAGAAGTACCGGTTTCTATGACGAGCAAATTGAGAGGCTTAAAAACAAAATGGAGCGGGAGCCGGACGACTTTGAATCCAGACTCGAACTGGCAAGAGCTTATAAGAGTATAGGTAATTATTACGAGGCTATAAACCAATATAGCAAGTATTTAAGACAGAAGCCTTCCGATGTTCAAGCTCTTTTGGATATGGGTGTGGCTTGTAAAGCCAGCGGATTCTATGAGCCTTCCGTTGAGCAGTTCAAAAAAGTTATTCGTTTAGATAAGAACAACGACTCTGCTCATAAGTATCTGGGAGAAGTTTATTATAATTTGGGAATGTTTTCCTCGGCTATTGAAGAGTTAAAAACGGCAATCCGACTTAATCCCAAGGACGCGGAATCTTACTATTTGCTGTCTTTTACATACGGCGAGGAAGGTAAATTTGATGAAGCGACTAAAGCAGCAAAAAAGGCAATAAATTTAAACCCTCGTTTTGCAAAAACAGAAGCTAACTTAAGCTTGGGTCTTTATAAAAGGAAGGGCTACGAGGATTTCCTCTCTGTCTCAAAGGATAAAATTGAGGCAAACCCTTCTTTTGGTTTTTATGCCATGGGACTTGCTTACAAAAACAAAGGATTGTTTAAAGAATCTCTTCAGGAACTTAAAAAAGCCGTAAAGGCTGATCCGAGTAATTCTCTTGTAAGAGAGCAAATAGGAGAAGTTTACTTATTTATGGGTGACAATGAAGAAGCGATAAAGGCTTACCTGGAGGCTCTCAAACAGGATCCTGATTTACCCAAATTAGCAAATAATATCGGGATTGCATATCACCGATTGGGAAAGCTCGAAGATGCTATTTCATGGTATAAGAGAGCGATTTCGAAAGATCTTAATTATGCTGTTTCATGGAACAATCTTGGAGTCGCTTATTACCATTCTGGTGCTCCGAAAGAAGCTTTTAATTGTTTGAAAAGAGCAAAAGAAATAAACCCCGAATACTCTGATCCATATTTGAATATTGGTCTTGTTTATATGACGAGAGGCAATTACGAAAGCGCCGAAAGATTTTTTAAAAAAGTTATTGAAATGAAAGGAGAAAACCCGCTTCCTTTTAATTACCTCGGGTCGGTTTACTTGAGTCTTGAGCGGTTCGAAGACGCAATATATTTCTTCAGAATGGCTGTTGAGCGGGATGATAGTTTCGCCGAGGCTCTTTATAATCTCGGTTTTGCCTTATCCCGAATAGGTAAGTATGATGAGGCGCTTGAGGCCACGAAAAAAGCCATGGAAATAGATCCGTACTATTCGAGCAATAGATTTAAATTAGGGGTAGATATTTACTCTGAGCGTCTTGGAATTCTAGTTGCAAGGGAATTAACAAAGGATATGGAAGTCGGAAGAGTTGCAGGAGAAGAGACTGCCGAAGATTTCTTTGGAGACCTTTTTGAGGCACCGAGAGAAGAGATTGAACCGGAAGTAGATATTAAAAAAGAAATTAATAAAGCTGCTGCCTTACTTAAAGAGAATAAATTGAACGAAGCCCTGGAAGTTTTGTCTGAAGCTAGAAATGTAGAGCCTGAAAATGAAGAACTATTGCTCCTTTTGGGTAAAGTATATGAAAAGAAAGATTTACTTGGAGAGGCAAAG
Organism: Caldifarciminota bacterium; assembly: GCA_016930175.1. Taxonomy (GTDB): domain Bacteria; phylum Hydrothermota; class UBA3072; order UBA3072; family UBA3072; genus JAFGHJ01. The sequence goes on along the minus strand of JAFGHJ010000041.1, from coordinate 13,560 downwards.
GATGTTTTACGTGTGTTAGTACCTTCTAACCTTGAGGCTTCGAAGTTATTGACAAAAATATATCAGGAAAATAAAGAATGGGATTCGGCTTTAGCTCTTGCCAAAGAACTCAACAGGAAATATCCCGAAGAATCTTTTCCTTATATTGCTTCTGCTCAATATCTGAAAACAAAGAAAAAGTATAACAAGGCAATCGAACTTCTCAAGACATTTCCTGCCTGGCAAAAAGAAAACGGAATTTTGCTGGAACTTGCGTCCATTAATTTTAAATTAGGGAAAAAGAAAACGGCCAACTCTTTTATCGAGAAAAGCCTTTCTATTTCTCCCTCTGCCGAAGGATATTATCAGTTATCCAATCAGAAGGTTAGAGAAGGTGACTTGCAGGGTGCAATTGAAGCTCTGTCAAAAGCAAAAAGATTGGCCCCGAAAGATAAGCGAATATTGAAAGCTTTGGTTAAAACTTGTCTGGTCGCCAAGAACTACGATGCTGTGATAAAGAGTGCAAAGGAAGCTAAAGAAGTTATAAAAGCTGATGGCGATTTGGCTTTGTGGGAGGCGAAAGCCTTATACAATAAAGATGAAATCGATGCAGCTGTAAATAGTTTAAAACAAGCCGTCGGATTTGACAGCAAAAATTTTGAAGCTTATCATCTTCTCGCTTCTTTGTATTTCAAGCAAGGAAGATATAAAGAAGCAGAAGATTTATGGAATAATATAGTAAATGAGGCGAAGGACGAAAAAGTATTAGGAAAAGCAAGACAAGCTATTGAAAGTTTGTTGCGACTTAGAAATATTACGGGAGAGATTTGATGCCTATTGAGGGACCGATAAAAGAATTGGGACTTTTTGAACTTTTTCAGTTAATTTCCCTGGCTGAGAAGAAAGGGATTTTAACAATAAGCGGTGAAGATATTGTTAAGTCCTATGTTCTTTATTTCGATAGAGGTAATCTTGCTTCGGTTGATTTTCCCGAAAGATTGAAAAACGAGTTTTTGAAAAGGGGTTTTTTGACCAAAGATGAAGTGATAGAAGTGGCTGATAATAAATTCGTCGACTATTTAATTGAAAACAATATAATTCCCCTTAGTACCTTTAAAACAGTATTTAAACAAACAGCAATTGATGTACTTTACTCTCTTTTCCTAATAAAAAGTGGTCATTTTAGTTTTCGCGAGACGGACTTTGAAATTCCGGATTACCTTACCTTAGATATAAAGATAGAAAATATAATATTAGAAGCAGCGAGGAGAATTGACGAAATCTCCAAAATGGAAGAAATTTTGCCAAATACCGATATTGTTCTTGAGGTTTCAACTGACTTAATAGAAAAAGAACAAATAAATCTGTCGCCAATGGATTGGAAGTTGCTTTCCCTTATCGATGGGAATCTGACCATAAGTGCCCTTATAAACAAAATAGGCGATAAATTTGCTGTGATGAAATCTCTGTATGGTATGACCATGACTGGTATAATAACCGAGAAGAAGATTCCCGTAGATGATATAATCAAAGAAAACAAAACATCTATTGGAAAAGAGACAGATAAGATTAAAGAGTTGAAGAGGCTATGGAACAAAGGTAAGTTTACTGATGGACTTAAGGAATTATTCAAACTAAAGGAAATGTACCCTGACGATTCACGCATTTCCTACAATATGGGTTATTTTTATCTTGCCGAGGGAAGGTTTAAAGAAGCTATCTCTGAATGGAATTCTTTTTTGGTTCTGTCTGGTGATGAAAATAAAAAAAAGGAAATCAGAGAAACTCTTGATCTGGTAAAAGGAATTCATAAAAAGATTGTAAATTGGGAGGTTTTAATTGAATGAAAAGGGGCTACGACCCGATGTTAATTCCTTAGACGTATTGATTTCTCTTGCCGGTCTTTATGTTGAAAATGGGTTGGTCGATGAGGCGAAAGATCTTCTAAAAACCGCTATTAAGGAAAACAGGGAAGAAATAAAACCTTATTCTATGTTGAGCAAAATTTATATAAGCGAGGGAGAGGAAAAGGAAGCGGCCGAAATTTTAAAAAATGCAATTAGAATCAGCCCTGATGATAAAGAAATCAATGAACTTCTCAAATCCTTAAAATTAGATACAAAAAAAGAGAAGACAGAAAAGATAATAAAAGATAAAAAAAAGAAAACCAAGGTCGAGCTAGGCGGTTCGCTTAGCGAGGTTCTTAATAATTTGCTTAAGGTAAAAGGAATTATAGGGGTTTTAGTGGTCGACGATATAGGAGCCTTGATAGAAGCAAGTATCGAATTGCCAATGGAGCGTGAATCTACCGGAGCAATAATTTCCTCGATTTACGATAAAATAAGATTTTCTTCGAAGGATCTCGGATTGGGATCGATAAGTAAAGTTTTTTTTGAATTGCCAGGCGGAAATATTATTGTGCTGGGTTCAGAGACTTTAAGGTTTATTGTTCTCACCACTAAAAATATCCTACTCAGTGAGTTTGAGGATATCTTGATACAGGGTTTTCATAAAACTATTGAGCTTTTGGGAGTTGAGTAATGAAAAAAATAATGGAGGAAATCGCATCAATTGATGGTGTACTATCGTGTTATTTGGTAGATAGAGAGGGTGAAATCGTAGAGAACGCAGGAGATGATAAATCGGATAAATCTTTAGTGTCCGCTTTAATTGCTGCCATAACTAAAGAACTCTCGACCCAGATGGGGATAAATAACAATTTCTCAATAAGTGTCATGGCTAAAGAAAAGAACCTTTTTCTTGTTACGCAGAGAGATTTTATTTTAGGTATTTTTACGGTTACAGACATCGATACGGGAAAAATCCGGTTTGAGCTGCGCAGATGCGTAAAAGCAATTTCCGAAGAATTATAAGTGTCAACAATTATACTTTTATATGAAATTCAGAAAAAAATCGAGAGATTTCTCGAGAATTTTCTAGTTAGAACGGGAGCACAACACATTTTTTTTGCCGCAAAAAGTGGAGAAGTACTTGTGTATTCGGGTCATAAAGAAGAAAAGAGAATTTCTACGATAACCGCCCTTCTTGCAAGTGTATTTAACGCTACTGAGGAGCTGGCTAAAATCGTCGATGAACATCAGTTTAAGCAGTTTTTTATTAAAGGGCAAGCCTGGAACTTATTTTATCAAAATATAAGTCCTCAGTTTTTATTGGTCGTAATATTCAAGGATGAAGCATCGTTAGGCTCTGTCAGAGTTTTATCGGAAAAACTTGCGTCAAGATTAAAAAAAGAGATAAATAAAAATAGCCGTAAGAAAATTCCTTCAATTAAAAGGATAGATGGGGAAAAACTTATGGACAATTTGTTTGAATAATGAAAAAAAAGCTCATTGTTATTTTCTCTTTTTTGATTTTTATTGTTCTTCTGGGTCTTCTATCGGATTTGGCAGTTATAAAAATAGAGAACCTCTTGGAACGGCGTATAATTTCTGTGCTCCCTCGTGGCAGTTATCTTGGGAGTGTAAAGCTTAAAGGGGTAACCGGCGTGTCTGCAGACTCAATATACATCAAAGACCTTGGTTATCTTCCAAAAGTGGAAGTGTTTTATTCGCCTATGGGTCTTTTAAGTCGTAGGATAAAAAAAATATCTTTCGATTCTCCTTCGTTTTCAATAAGTGAGAGAAAAGAAGGCGGAGAAAAAAGTAGTATTTCTGCGCTCTTTTATATTGAGGAAATTGAAGTGCTTGATGGCTCTGTGGGATGGAAAGGGCATGATTTTCAGATAAATGGAAGCGGAGAGATTTTTTCTACGGGGAAAGGAGAAATTGTTCTTGGTCTTCCAAGAATCTGGGGAAAAATAGACGATATCCCTTTCGATGTGCAAGATATTAATTTATCTGTATCGGATAGAATTTCGAGCATGAATGTAAAAGAACTCCGAATCGGAAATTCTGAATTTGAGATTAGAAGCGATACTTTTGGTAAAATAGAAGGGAATGGTAAGATATACCTTTCTGATTTGGAGAGAATGTTTGGCATTAAAGGTGAGGGTTTCCTGGATGTATTTTTTACTTATGATACCACTATTACTTTTGAAGGCCGAAGTCAAATAGCTGATTTGCGGGGGTTCAATTTGCCTCAATTCGATTTTGCGGGAATCAAGGATTCCGTACAAATAGAAGGAGAGAATTTCTCGGGATTTTTTAATTTTATGGGTGGAATTTATGGACAAATTAAACTAACTGATTTTGATATTAAAAAAATAAATAGTAAATATCCTTCTTCAAAGTTATCGGGTCTTATCGATTTTAATTACATGGGTAAAGATACCTTTTGTGTTATTTCTAAACTAAAGGGAGAAGTACTTAAAAGTCCTTTAGAAAATCTAAATCTTGGAATGACCAAGAAGGGAAAAAATATATATGTCGATAGTTGTAAAGGTTATTTCAATGGGGGGAATTTTGTTTTTTCCGGAGTATACACCGATAAAATAGACGGTAATTTACAGATTGACAAATTAGACGTCTCGCCTATTGCAAAATTTCTCGGAATTAAAACATCTGCTGTATTAGACATAGGTTTATCGATTGATGACGAAATATATGGGTCTTTTTCATTGAGGGATTTAACTTACGGTGATATAAGATTGAAGTCTGTAGGCGGAAACTTGAATCTTACTCAAGGGAAAGGGAGTTTTCCCGGTACAATAACCTTAGTGTCGCGAGATTTTTCCTTTAAAGATAGAAAGATATTTGAGTTTGGAGAATCTGCTCTTGAAATAGCAAATCATAAATTAGCGGTAAAAGGTCTTTTTAAAAGTAAAAACAAGAAATTAAACTATAATTTTGCTCAACATTTAGATACTGTGGAAGTGAACTATATTAGATTCGAATATCCCGGTGGATGGCTTTACTTAGTTGCTCCCTTTTCATTTGCTTATAAACACGACTTAAGTTTGCAAGGCGTAAGATTTTTAGGTAATAAAGGGGAAGATTTTCAAATTAACAATTTGTCGTTATCCGCGCTTGGAATTAAAGGAGATTTGGATTTGATAGGATTTAGACCCGAGTTTTTAAGTGAATTCGGTTTAATTTCACACCCTTTTTCGGGTAAGGTTTCAAGTAAGATTTCTATTGCAGGAACGCCAGACGCTCCCGCTTTTAATTTTAAAGGGGGAGGAAAGATAGTAATGGAGGAAGAGAAAATAGGGGATTCTTTGACTTTTGATCTCCGGTACGAAGATAACAGTATTTTTATAAAAAACTTATCAGTTATTGAAAATGGAAAATATTCGAATTTTGATGGGATGATTGATGCCGAGAAGAAATACCTGGATGTGGATATGAACTTAAAAGAAGCTGGTAGTTGGGTGTTTTCTCCCTTGATGAAATATTTGACTGCTAATATGGCTAAGTTATCTGGAGACTTAAAAGTTAAGGGTCCATTTAAAGAACCTTTGATTTATGGGAGAATCATTCTCCAGGAAGCAGATTTGTTCGTGAAGAATCCGGGAATAAAGATAAAAGAACTAAAGGCTATGGCTTCATTCCAGGGTGCAGAAGGAAAATTAGAAAATATCTCAGCATTGTTGGGTGAAGGTAAGGTTCAAGCAGAGGGTATAGTTAACCTGAGAGATAATGACTTTGATATTAAAATGTCTTTAAAAAATACACCAATTAATTGGCAATATGTCAACACGATTATCGACGGAGATTTAATATTGAGAAAAGACCGTCAAGATATCCGAATAGAGGGGAATGTAGAACTTAGTAGAGCTACGATCACAATGGAATTTGAACAAAAAGGAGAAAAGGGCAGACGCCCTTCGAATCTTTTTCTGGATTTGACCTTTGATGCGAATCAGGGAAACGTTTGGATAAGAAACGACCTTGCCAATATTGAACTGGCTGGAAAGGTAGGAGTAAGTTATCAAGGCGGACCACTCTTACTTTCGGGAAATTTAGAGGTAAGACAAGGGATGTTTTACTATCTTTACAAAAGTTTTGAAGTTGTAGAGGGGAAATTCAATTTTAATGAATCTACGGAAATAAATCCGAACATTGATGTTAAGGCGATAACCCTTATTTCTTCCAGATCTAATGGAAATCATGAACAAGATACAGTATTCCTTGTGGTTTCTGGAACAATGAAGACACCCGAGTTTGATTTGTATTCCAAGTCTTCTCTATCTAAAGCTGAAATAATGACCCTGCTTTCCTTAAATCTTGGTTGGGAAGATCTAACTTCTGTTAAGCCTATTGGGCAGTCAGTCACCGAAACAGCTTTTAATTACTGGGTGAGGCAGACTCTGAACCGCAGGTTGAAAGAAGAGTTCGGTATTGACGTTTTGGAAATGCAGGGAGGAAGCGGACATTATGAATTTGTTGTTGGTAAGTATGTAACTGATAAACTTTTTGTCAAAGCCAGAACTGATCTTCAATCTTACGGAATATCTGAAGTTCAGGCTGAGTATAAGTTGAAAAAATGGGGTTACATGTCGGCTGAAAAGGACTTTGAGGGAACAACAAGATTCCTTTTTAACCTGGAATGGAGATATTGAGTTTTGGGTCAGAACGGGTTCTCGGCTTACAGCTTATGGCTAACAGCTTTACTGTCACCCTCCTTATTTTTATGTTTTAGCTGAAAGCCGATAGCTGTTAGCTGATAGCTTTATTTTTGGAGAAGGATTGACAAATGTAGTTTTTTTGATAAAAATATAACCGTGCCCCTGTAGCTCAGTGGATAGAGCACCGGTTTCCTAAACCGGAAGTCGTAAGTTCGAGTCTTACCAGGGGTATATAAAATACAGGGGGAATGATGGCAAGATACAGAAGAAAGGATTTAAAGCACGATGAATTTAAGGAAACAATTGAAGATATAATTGTTTTTTACGAACATCATAAAAAAACGGTCTTATGGCTGGCAACCGGCATTGTCATACTTCTTGTAATTTTGTTTACTTACAAAAGTAACAAACAAACAAAAATGGCAGAATCAAAAGAAATGTATAATATGGGTGTGATTTTATACAATAGTGGTAATTTTAGTCAGGCGCGGGATAGATTCCAAACAGTCGTTGATAAATATTGGGGTACAGCTTTTGCTAACCGTTCGAAATTTATGTTGGCTAACATAAGCTATAAGGAAGGTAATTTGGATGATGCTCTGGACAAATTCCAGGATTTTGTAAATGGAAATTACGATGGGTTTTTTACTCCCAGTTCCTATCAGGGGATCGGACAGTGTTATGAGCAAAAAGGCGATTTGGTTAAAGCCATAGATAATTATAGATTGGCAGCGGACAAATTTAAAGATAATTTTTCTAAGGCAGAATGCTTACTGAGTCTTGCCAGGCTATATCTTGGTCAGCAGCAAACGGATGAAGCCGAAATTGCTCTTAAAAAAATATTTGAAATATCTGAAGATGCTGAAGTTCTTGAAGAAGCGAAGGAAAAACTGAAATTAGTTCAGGTTCAAAAAGAACTTAATGAATGAATCCTTAATCGAAGAAATAAGAAAGGATATTAATGAAAAAAAACTCGATGCGGTTATAGTAACCGATATTTACAGAATTCTTTATCTTTTAGGTATCAATGCGTCCTTTAATATAATTGAAATAGGCTTTTATCTCCTTATTACTAAAAAAGAACTGTTTTTGATAGGGGATCCTTTTTCTTTCTCTCTCTTGGAGGTTCCAAGAGGTGTCCGAATCAGAAAAGCAGATATGATTAATGTACGAAAAGAAGGATTTTCTCCGGTGTCTGAGTTAAGAGCTCTTCTTACTGAACTTAAAATAGAAAAGATCGGTTCTTTTGGCGATATAAGATTAGCTAAATTTAAAACAGTTAAGATTCAGGATCCTTTTATTAAATTCTTCTTGATGCCTGATGAGAAGCGGGTTTCTATAATCAAAGAAAACGCTTCGATATGTGAAAAAGTATTAGAAAATTGTTTTAATGAATTAAAAAACGATTCTCCTGAAATATCTGTAAGAAATATAATTGATGATGCAATCTATAGGTTCGGGGGAGAAAGAAGAGCTTTTCCTACAAAGGTGATTTTCGGAAAAAACACCTCCAATCCCTTTGCTTTGAGTAATAACCGAAAATTAAAAGACGGAGATACGATAATAATAAATTTCGGAATTATACGTTCGGGTGTAGGTGTAGAGATAGCGCGAACATACCTGTGGGGAACCGCCGACAAGTTTCTAAAAAAAACTTATAACGACATAACCGAAATATATAGGAAATTTTTATCTTTCATCTCATATGGTAAAATAGCCAAAGAAATTTATAAGTATGTACTCGAACTTATAAAAGATAAAGGTTATGAGAAATATTTTGTTCCTCCTGTTAATGCTCCGTTAACGCTCAGCGGAAAAGGAATAAGTATCTCCGAGGCCAGTAATTTTTTAATAAAAGAAGGTACTCTTCTTTATCCGCAGTTGAATTTTTATTTTCCCGGAAAATTTGGAATAAAATTTCAGGATGTTTTCTTTTTGGAGGGGAAGCATTTCAATCTTACCAATTTTTTTACTGAAGGAGAGATAGATGTTCTTCTTGTTTCCGATTAGGTCGGAAAGCAGGGTTAGACGATTTCCGGTTGTAACCGTATCTCTTATAGGTTTAAATATTTTAGTTTTTCTTTTCAGTTATCCTGCTATGAACAGGCAATATAATCTTATTATGGAAAAAGCAATGAAACTTCAGGATGTTGAGATAAGGACATTATCGGTGGAAGATCCTTCTGCTATAGTTGAGTATGCAAGGGACCCGGAAATTCAAAGAGAAAAAATAAAAAACAAAGAAATAGAAATGTCAGAGGAGTTATGGGAGGAATGGAAAAAAGCTTACGATGATTTTGAAAAGGCGATGAATGATAGGCTTGTTAGAAAATATGGTTTCGTTTCCAATGATTTTGATATTTCCACATTGATAACTTCCATGTTTCTCCATGCGGGATTTATGCATCTTTTCGGGAATATGTGGTTTTTGTGGCTGGTGGGTCTTAATGTTGAAGATGACTGGGGAAGACCTTTTTTTCTTGGTTTTTATCTTCTCTCCGGAGTCGTTGCGTCTCTTCTTTTTGCGGCAATGACTAACTCGGATTTACCTTTGATCGGAGCTTCCGGAGCAATTGCCGGAGTTATGGGTGCCTTTGCAATTCAATATTATAAATCCAAGATATATTTTCTGTTTATATTGCTTTTTCCTTTTATCTTTAAAGTATTCCCACTTTATGCCTGGTTTTACCTTCCTCTGTGGTTTGTGCAGCAATTATTTCAAGCTGTGTATATGTCTGATTTTTCTCCTGTGGCTTTCTGGGCGCATGTAGGGGGTTTCGGCTTTGGAATTGCCGTTGTAGTTCTTCTCCGGTATAGCGGTCTTGAACGGAAATATTTAACGCCGCTTGTTGATAATACCTTAAATTTGATGGATTTGGATTTCAGTAAAGCGGTTGAAGCAAGAAGTGCGGGCAATATTGAGGAAGCAGAGAAACATCTAAAGGAAATTTTGCTGAGAGAGCCTTCTGATTTAGATGCGGCAGAGGAACTTATAGACATTTACATTAAAGAAGGTAAAAGAAATGAAGCATTGTTAGTCTCGAAGGAGACTTTTAGAATGCTCAGAATGGGAAAAAAAGAACCCTCCATTATTTTAAATTTTTATGAGGGAGTTTTAGCTGAAAGAAATCTTATTTCTAACTTGAGTCCTTATGATTTTTACTTCATTTCTCAAATGTATACAAAGAGGGAACAGCAAAAAGAGGCAGCAAAAGTTCTTGCTATCGCTTATAAAGAAAACAGGGATACTAAAGACGCGCCGTATATATTACTTCGCCTCATCAGAGCTCTGGCTCTTAGCGGAAATCAAAAATTTCTAAAGAAAGCACTTTTTGAACTGCAAAAAAGATTTCCAGAGATAAAGAATAAAGCAATTGCGATATTGAGAGAAGTAAGAAACGGGCAAGAAGGGAGCTGAAGGTGAATAGCTAATGGCTTCAATATGTTATTTTTGTTATATATATGTTATTGGCATTTAGTTTTCTGATAGGGTTTTATCCTGAAATTAGATCCGATTCATTAATGATACCGCCAAAAGATGAATGGTTTTCAGAGGACAAGTTTCATCACTTCGCGCACTCAGCCGCAATTTCTTCTTCGGTGTATCTGATAGCGAATAACATAGCGAGAACAGACGATAATACCTCTTTTTATATTTCGTTTTCGATTTCTTCTCTTATTGGTTTATCTAAGGAAATAAAAGATAGTAAAGACGAAAAGGGTACCGCTTCCTCAAAAGATCTTATATACGATATTGCTGGTGTTCTATTCGGTATACTTTTAGTGTCGATCGGTGGATCATAACCGCCCCACCGCTTCCCAGAATTATTATCACACAAAGAACACAAAGGGCACAAAGAAAAACAACAAAACACATTTTAATTTGTTTAAGCCCAACACACACCAAAACTGAGAGGAACAACGAATTACACAAATAGCACAAATGTTTTTTAGTTCTTTCGATCAGGAGAAGTCTAATTTTACATTTTTAATTGTCATTTTGCTTTTTGAATTTTAATATTTTAATTGACGATAAAAGAGAATAAAATTGAATGCTATATTTTTGAGAAATAAATAAAGGGGTTAATTAATAGCACTATGGAATTACCTGGTTTTCCTGTTTATCTTCAATTATCTGAGAAAGAGTTCAAAAATAGGATAGAAAAATTATATAGAATACTGAACGCCTGTACTCTTTGCGGTCATAAATGTGAAGTTAACCGTCATTACAACAGAGGAATATGCAATTCAGGTATGAATTTAAAAATTTCTTCGGTTTTTCCTCATTTCGGAGAAGAGAGACCTCTGGTGGGAACTCACGGTTCGGGTACGATATTTTTAAGTAATTGCAACTGTAAATGTGTTTTTTGTCAAAACTTTGGTATTTCGCATCTTGGGGAAGGAGATATGATTTCGGAAGAAGAAATTGCAAGTAAAATGATTTATCTGCAGGATATCGGTTGTCATAATATAAATTGGGTTAGTCCCACGCATTTTGCCCCTCAACTGGTTAAAGCTCTATTTATTGCCAGAGAAAAGGGACTGAGGACTCCTGTTGTATATAATACCGGAGGGTACGATTCTCCGGGATTGATAAAGATTCTTGCAGGTATAATAGATATATATATGCCTGATATTAAGTACGGGAACAATAAAAATGCCTTTAAGTATTCAGGTGTGAAAAATTACTGGGACATTGTAAGGGTTTCGGTGAAAGAGATGTATTCTCAGGTAGGAGATTTAATAGTAGATGATTTTGGTATAGCTAAAAGAGGTTTAATAATTCGTCATCTTGTCCTGCCGAATGATATTGCCGGGTCGAGTGAGGTTTTAAAATTCATAGCGGATGAAATATCCAAAGATTCTTATGTGAATATCATGAAACAGTACACTCCGTACTTTAAGGCTTCAAACTATAAGGAACTTATGCTTGGAATAACGATGCAGGAATACCTTAGGGTTTTAAATAGGGCAAAAGAACTGGGTCTTACTAGGGCGAATTAAGTTCGTCTTGACAAGTAAGAAAAAAAATATATTTTCACAAGACCAAAATTTGATTATCCGAACTTTAAATTCAGGAGGAGGTTCTGGTGGTTATCCGAGCTAAAAAGAATTTCGAAGAGAAACTAAAGTGTCTTTTTGAAAAACAAAATAAGTTAATTTATCGAAAAAATGAGTCCATTGAAGAATCCCATGGAATTTATAAGCGATATAAATATCCGGTTTTAACCCGGGAACATGTACCTATTACCTGGCGTTTCGATTTGGATTACGGAAGGAATCCAAACCTTATGCAAAGGTTGGGAATTAATTCGGTTTTTAACTCCGGAGCTATTGAGTCGGAAGGTAAAATACTCCTTGTCGCCAGAATTGAAGGTGACGACAGAAAATCTTTTTTTGCCGTAGCCGAAAGTTCGACTGGTGTGGATCAGTTCGGATTTTGGGATTACCCCATAGAAATGCCCCAGACCAAAGATCATGATGTCAATGTATATGACATGCGTCTTACAAAACATGAAGATGGCTGGATTTATGGCATTTTCTGTACGGAACGTAAAGATCCCGAGGCTAAAATAGGAGATCTTTCTTCCGCTGTAGCACAAGCAGGTATCGCACGTACCAGAGATTTAAAGAAGTGGGAACGACTGGACGATCTAAAGTCTCCTTCTCCACAGCAGAGAAATGTTGTTTTGCATCCTGAATTTGTAGACGGAAAATACGCATTTTACACGCGTCCCATGGAAGGATTTATCGAAACAGGTTCAGGATTGGGTATTGGATGGGGGCTCTCGGAGAGTATTGAGCATGCGGTTATCGAGAAGGAAACAATTATTGAGGAGCGACGATATCATACAATTACGGAATCGAAAAACGGTATGGGTCCTCCACCGATTAAGACAGAAAAAGGATGGTTGCATCTTGCTCACGGCGTCAGGAATACAGCTTCCGGTTTGCGGTATGTTCTTTATTGTTTTATGACAGATTTAAAACAGCCTGAAAAATTAATTTATAGACCAGGACAGCAATTACTCTCACCTCGAGGTGATGAGCGAATAGGAGATGTTTCTAATGTTGTTTTTAGCAATGGCTGGGTAGTGCGCGATAACGGAGATGTATTTATCTATTACGGTTCATCCGATACCCGGATACATGTAGCAAAAACCACAGTTGATAAATTATTGGATTTTACAATAAATACCCCTGAAGATGGACTACGCACGGCGGTTTGCGTACAGCAGAGAATCGGTTTAATTCAGAAGAATCTCGAAATTTTAAAAAGAGAACAGAGAGAAGAAAGCAGTTAGCAGTAAAAAAAGCAAACTGGTAATAAAAAGTAAATCTTTTGTTTGTTTTGTATGATATAGTGTCTAAAATTTAATTGTTAGGACTTGACAAAGGAATGTATAATATTATATTAGTACCGGGCAGTAGCTCAATTGGGAGAGCGCCTCCCTCGCACGGAGGAGGTCGGCGGTTCAAATCCGCTCTGCTCCAAATATAAAGTTGGATAAAAAATAGTAACTAGATTGAATAAGGAAATCCTCAGAAAGGGTTAACAGTGGGGATTATACTTTATATTGTTATATTTTTGCTGGTGTAACTCAGGGGTAGAGTAACTGATTTGTAATCAGTTTGTCGGGGGTTCAATTCCCTCCACCAGCTGTAAGTATGATTAAGTAGATTTTATGGGGAGGTTCCCGAGTGGCCAAAGGGGACGGACTGTAAATCCGTTGGCAAAGCCTTCGGTGGTTCGAATCCGCCCCTCCCCATAAGCGGGAGTAACTCAGTTGGAAGAGTAACGGCCTTCCAAGCCGTTTGTCGCGGGTTCGAATCCCGTCTCCCGCTCGTGCCCATGTAGCTCAGAGGTAGAGCACATCCTTGGTAAGGATGAGGTCACCGGTTCAAGCCCGGTCGTGGGCTAAAAATGGTAGTAAATTATTCTTATTAAATTAAAGTTAAAATGCCTAAGGAGGTAAACAATGGCGAAGGGAAAATTTGAGAGGACAAAGCCGCATTTAAATGTAGGGACAATTGGTCATGTAGATCATGGGAAG
>JAFGHJ010000040.1 GCA_016930175.1 Caldifarciminota bacterium | reverse complement strand
GGGAATAAACGAATGAACGTTCTTTACCAATAGAATCCCTTTTTCTCTTAACTCGGCAGTTCTACTATAAATTTCGTTAACAAGTTTCACATCAATTTTTGAGTAGTTCCCGTGTCCGGGCAGAATCAAACCGGGAGAAATATCCAAAATTTTTTTCAAAGAAGAAATCGCGTCATCGATATCGGAAGAAGGGACATTAAGTACCGCCGGACGTTTGAATGAGAAAGTCGCTATAAGGTCGCCTGTAATAAGAGTAGAGCCAAGAGAAAATCCAACTTCGTCAGGCGTATGACCCGGTAAAAAAACAACTTTTATGCCATATCTAACTTCCCCATCGGAAAAAATATCATCGACTCGTAAAGCATGACTGCCAACAGTAAGAAAACTTGCGTAAAACTTAACAATATATCGAACCAGAGCCTCGATTCTTCTCCTTTTTTTTATATCCGTTGAATACAATATCTCCAGGATTTCGCTATCTGTTTTTTCCTTTTCAATAAGACCTTTTATAGGAGGTTCTAACTCAATAAAATTTTTAGATTCAGGATGGCAAACAATTTTCATTTGTTTTTCCTGAAGGAGATAATAAGCGAGTCCAGTATGATCGGGGTGGTTATGCGTAAACCATATTTCATCTATATTTTTTACTCCTATTCCACCTTCCTTAATTAAAGGGTCAAGCGCCCTTATCTTCTTAAGTGGATTATACCCCGGATCTACCAGTACATTCACATCTCCCTTTATTAGTGTTGTGTTAGACGAAGGAACCTTCCTTGAATAAAAATATATTTTTTCGTTTACTTTTATTACTTTATTCACTTCAACAAAATATCGTAACTGCTTTTCCTGTCTTTGTCAACCGTAAGAAATTTAATAAGCCACGAAGACACTAAGACTCGAAGTTTTTCATTGTTCTTTTACTTGACCCTAGAATCCTCGAACCCCTGCCCCCTCACTTCAATTAACAACAAATAAAAACCGTTCACACAAATAACTCCTACTATCAAACAGTTTAAAAGAAATTAAAAATTATAAAAAAATGTTCTTTGTGCCTTGGTGACTTAGTGGCTAACTTTTTTCAAAATATTACGCTCTTGATATTTTACATTATTTCCATAAATTTAAATAGTTATTTTATAAAACATTATCGAGTATAAATCTAATCTCAAAGGGAGAAAAATGTATGAGGGTTTTATTCATTGGGGGAACAGGGGTTATCAGTTCGGCGTGCGCCGAACTAGCTGTTGAAAAAGGTTTCGAGCTGTATCTTTTAAACCGCGGCAAAACTAAAAGACCTGTTCCGAAAAAGGCGCATATCTTGCTCGGAGATATTAGAGATAGATCCTCGGCTGAAGCAGCATTGGAAGGTAGAACTTTCGACGTGGTCGTGAACTGGGTCGCTTTTACTCCCGAACATATAAAAAGGGATCTCGAGTTGTTTGGCGGCAGGACAGGACAGTACATCTTCATAAGTTCAGCCTCAGCCTATCAAACTCCGCCTGAAAAGCTTCCTGTAACCGAATACACTCCTCTATCAAACACTTATTGGGAATATTCACGAAATAAAATCGCCTGCGAAAAACGCCTTTTTCAAGCCTACAGAAAAGGTCATTTCCCTATAACTATAGTACGGCCTTCCCATACGTACGACTGCACCATGCTTCCTATGCACAACAAATACACATTGGTGGATCGAATGCGGAAAGGTAAAAAAGTTGTCGTACATGGCGACGGAACTTCATTATGGGTACTAACCCACCATAGAGATTTCGCCAAGGGCTTTGTAGGTTTATTATCTAATAATAAAGCTATTGGAGAGGCTTTCCATATAACTTCAGATGAACTGTTATCCTGGAATCAAATCTATGAGATAATCGCGCACGCAGCAGGAGCCGAAGCTCGAATAGTCCATATACCTTCAGAATTTATAGCCGCCTTTGACTCTGAGTGGGGCGCAAGTCTTCTTGGAGATAAATCTCACAGTATGATATTCGACAACTCCAAAATAAAAAGGTTTGTGCCGGATTTCACCGCTACCATCCCATTTTTTACCGGAGCTCAAGAAATCATTAGTTGGTATAACGCGGATCCGTCAAGACAAGTAGTGGATAAAAGAGAGAGTGAAATAATAGATAAAATAATAACAAGGTATGAAATGGCTCTACCACAGAGGAAAAATGCTTTATAGCTTGATTTTTTTAACCTAATGTAAATTTCCGAAAAACGAGGAGAACAATATGAAAAAATTGATATTAATAATTCCCTTTCTGCTCACAACTATTGTTTGTAAGGCGCCCCAGTCTGAAGAGATAGCAAAAATACAAAATAAAATTACCGAGATAACCAACAAATTGAAAACAGTAGAAGAAGGTACCCGTCTGAAAGCTAAAGACGATATCGAAGAATTGAAAGATAAAATGGAAGATCTCGATAGAGTTATCGAAAAGCTCGATAAGATAGAAGATAAACTCGATCAAATAGACAAGAGACTTGAAAAATTAGAAAAAAAATAAAAAAGTTATTTTTGCTCAAAGAACCTCTGCAGATAGGCTTCAGCAAGCCCTCTATACTCCCTCCATAGCTCTTTGCTCATTTCTTCAAAGTCCTTATTAATATTGTATTTTTCTCTCATAATTTTTTCGGTCAAACAATCGATATAAAAAGAATCATAGTCCCTTTTCTGAAAAATATTGTAAAGATTTATCGAATAATTTCCTATACCCTTAATGTCTTTTATATTTAACTTTTCAAAATTCCTAACCAGTTCCATAATATAGGAAATCTTATAGCCTATGTGCAATTCTTCTAATTGCTTTTCTCTATAATTCGCTCTTAAAAAATTAGCTTTTCTATAAACCCTTCTCATTTGTTTTCGATAATTTCTGTACGAATTGTTTTGAGAAACGATAGCACCAACCAGCGCCTCAAAATCGGAAAAAGCAGAAACAATTCTCGTTTTTTCTATTCTTGGAAGATAGTTTCTTAAAACCTTATCTTTTTTACATAGAGCATAAAAATCTCTCAAGTCTTCATGCAGACCAAAACAATAAGAAATTCTTCTATTTAAAATCTCTATTTCTGCACTTTTAAGATCATCAGCCGAATCTATAATTAAATTCCCGCCTTCTTGCCTAAAAATAAGCTCGACAGGCCTGTTGTCAAAATAAACCTTTCTTACAGGATCATCTTCATAAAAGAAATAAAAAAGCCCTGAATTAAAAGTCTTTAAAAAATCAAAATCTTTTGTTCTTATCCTTATCTGAAACATCGTATTTTTATTATAGTACTATCCCAACTCCAAATTGAAACCACGAGATTTCACAAGATTATCACAAGATTTTTCGTTTTGTTTTCACTAAATGCTATATCCCATCCCAAATCCCTTATCCTAAAAAACAATCAACCAATACCTAATCCAAAGGATTTTCGTTTTTAGGCAAAATTGCAGCAGCAAAAGCTGTTGCAAGAGTAATTTTAATTAAATCTCCGGGAATAAACGGGAAAAATCCCATAGAAAGCAGCGCCGCAAATCCGGGGAAAGCACCTTTAACAAGATAGAGATAAAACCCTAATTGAATCAATCCGGGGATATATATCAAAAAGAAACCGGCAAAAGACATCAAAGAAAGGATAGAAAGAAATTCTCTTGAATGTAAATATTTATCTATCGCATACCCAAGAAAGAAAGCCGATAAAACGAAACCAATTAAATACCCTCCTGTAGGGCCGAAAATACTGCCACCTGCAAAACACCCGAAACCTAACATACCGGCAGCTACATAAATTATCTGACTAACCCCTCCCCAGTTCCGACCGAGAAGAACTCCAGCAATTAGAACAAAAAACGTCTGCAACGTAATAGGAACAGGAGTCCAGGGTAGAGGCACCTTAAAGTGAGCTGATAGGCCGGTAAGACATGCGATACCTGTGGCAAAAACTATTTTCTTCCCCACCGTCAAACCACGAGACCAATAAAAAAACACCTTTAAAGTTTTCTTGAAATCATTTAGTTCCTTTACGTTATACATTTTGTCTCCCTCCTTTCATTGTCCGACAACAAGCTTTACGTTATCTCCAAAAGTAACCTCTACACCAGGCGCAGGAAATTGCTGGATAACAATATCTACTTCCCCTTCTGTTCTCTTGACTTCAGATAATATAAGCCCATACTTTAATATCTCTGCCTGTGCTTCTTCCAACTCCATACCGTTTAGGTTTGGCATCAAAAAAACTTTTCTCTTTTCTGTGCCAATATAGATAGTAAGCATTGCTCCCTCAGCGATGCTATCTTCGACTTTCGGTCTCGTTTTAACCACCTTTCCATCAAGAGCTTTCTCCCGTACCGGATAATTTATAAAAACCCTGTTTGTTATGCCGTAAACATCAAGAGAATCGACAGCGGCTTTTCGAGAAAGACCAACGACTCGAGGTAAGGCAATCTTCTTTGGCCCCCTGCTAACAACGAGCCGTATAATACTTCCAACTTTTACATCTTCTCTTGCCTCTGGGTCGCTGCTTACTATATACCCTTCCGGTACCTCGGATGAGTTAACACTATCTGAAATAAGATATTTTAAATCCAAATTCGTAAGAATGCTTTCAGCCTTTTTTAAACTCACCTTTCTAAGAGGCGGCACTTCTATTGTTTTACTATGTTTTATTATCACCGGCATAAAAAAATAGAAAATACCGAAACCAAAAAAGAAAGACCCAATCACAATAGATATATAAGTAACAACCTTCTTCATCAACGTCCCTCACGATTTATAGTAATATCAACTTTAGAGCCTCTTTCAATCATTACCCCGGGTTGCGGACTTTGGCTAATAACAATATCAAAAGCATGCTCTCCGCTTGTGGTATAATTCTTACTTCCCAATTCAAGACCACTTTCTTCTAATAGCAAACGGGCTCTATATTCACTCTTTCCTCTGAGGTTAGGAACAGAAACCTTTCCTCCACCCGAAGAAACTATTAATTTTATCGGAACAGCTTCAGTTACTTTCTGCCCAGGTTCAGGAACCGTTTTTATAACAACATCCTTGGCTTCCTCGGATTCCTGTCTCTCAACCACACCTACACTAAGGCCTCTCTCGGATAAGTAGACTTTAGCCTGATTGATATCAAAACCGACCACTGAGGGGACAACTATTTCCTCACCCCCTTCCACTCTCTCCTCTGATCCCTTGCTCAATACAACTCTTACAGTTGAACCTCTTTCTGCTATTTCTCCTGCGGTCGGCTTCTGATAAATAACTCTTCCCTTCTTCGTGGTCGGATGAAATTTTTCGTCTTCTGTAATTATTTTTAATCCTTTTTCGTCCATAATCATTTCGGCCTTATGCAGTTCCAAATTTTCGACATCCGGGATTTCCACCATCTTCGATTTCCCCGACAAAACCTGCGGAACAAAATACACAAAAGTAAAAGCAACCAAACTGGAAACTATTAGAGAAGTAAGAAAAGCTATCCAAAACACCTTGGCAGAACTCTGCTGATAATACATAATAACTACCTCCTTATAAGTACTGCGCCAAAACCCCCATCATAAAAGGGGCACCCGGGAAGATTCCGGATAAAGGGACCATTATCCCCGGCGCATTCGACAATAAAATCCGAGTTTTCTTCTAAAAACCGCTCTACCTGTTTTTCGTTTTCTTCCGAGAGAATAGAACATGTCGAATATACTAAAACTCCGCCTCTTTTTAGATTCCTCGCCGCACAATTTAACATCTCTCTTTGTAGTTTTACAAGCCTCCTTAGAGACTCAAAGGTAAGATTCCATCTAAGATCCCCCCTCTTTCCCATAACACCTGTTCCGGAACACGGAACATCAAGAAGTATCCTATCTGCACGGGAGACCCAAAAGTTTCTCGCATCAGCCCTAACAGGATAAATGCTCTTTATTCCTAATCGCTTAGCATTGCTGATCACCATATGGAGGTCTTTTTTATCCACGGACAAAACTTTTCCCATATCTCCCATAATTTCTGCTATTCCTGTACTTTTAGTGCCGGGAACAGAACATAGATCAAGGATAATTTCTCCTTTTTTCGGAGAAAGAATTTCGATATTCATTGTCTGGGTAACACCCTGGATTTGAAAAAACCCTTTTTTGAAGCTATTACTATAAATAACCCTGCTTTCTGTAGAAAGATTATATTTTCTTTCCTCAATTCTTTCCGCTTTAAAACCTTCTTTTCTCAAATCATTAAGAACAACCTCCGCTGTGGCTTTTAATCTGTTAACCCGAATAGCGGTAACCGGTGGACGATTACTCTCTTTCAATATCTCTTCCGTTCTCTCGCCATATTCATCTATCAATAAGCGAACTAAAAACTCCGGGAAAGAGTAAAAAGTAGAAAGGTATTTTAGGGGTTCCTCAGGGTAAGAAACAGGATGAAGATTTCGTAAGACCGCATTTACAAGGGATACGGTTCCGTTGTGACCGAATTTCTTTGCAAGATTTACCGACTCATTCACCACAGCGTAATCTGGATCACCGCTAAAGAGTAGCCCGTAAGCTCCTTCTCTAAGAATATTTCTGATCGGCAAAGGTAAACTTTTAAGCTTTTTCTTCTTCAAATGTTTATCAAGAATATAATCCAGTCGCTTAACCATTTTAACAGTTCCATAGAAATAATCGTAGGCTTTCTGTACAGCCTTATCCGTCTTTTCTCCTTTTCGAGTTTCTGCAAAGTCCTTCAAAGTCTTCCCTTTGCTTTCAAATTCGATTAGAGCCTTTAAAGCCAACTCGCGGCCGCTCATTTCAATCTCCAGATACTACCCTGGGAATTATCCTGTATAAATATCCCGCTTTTTTCAAGGACCGCCCTTATCCTATCAGCCGTCCCATAATCGCCTTCATCCCGGAGATCGTTACGTAAGCGTACAATTTCTTCGATGGCCGGGCTAAGCTCCTGTTTTTCCTTTCCAAAATCAAAACCAAGATTCCCCAGAATAAAAGACAATGTTTCTCTAAAGGAACCGATTTCTTTCTTATCTGCCTTAAGACCTTCGTTAACTATATCAAAAGCCAGTGCTACTGCCCCGGGAGTACCAAGATCTTCATTCATCTTACCCTCAAAGTCTTCAATTAAATTAGAAAATAGTTTTCCTCCTGCTCCTTTTGAAATATTCAAGAAATTCACAATTTTCTCCCAACCTGAAGCAGCCTGCTTAAGCATTTCAGTATTATAGTCAATAGGATTTCTATAATGCGCCTGCAATATATATAACCGAACAACATTAGGGTCAAACTCACCCAGAAGATCCCTTATGGGTACAAAATTCAAAAGGGATTTTGACATCTTTTCTCCCTTTATATTAAGCATCTCGTTATGGACCCAGAATTTTGCAAATGGTTTACCGGTAGCAGTCTCAGACTGGGCAATCTCATTTTCATGATGCGGAAAAATCAGATCACTTCCGCCGCCGTGAATATCAATTGTGTCTCCGAGATAATAATTTGCCATGGCAGAACATTCAATATGCCAACCGGGCCTTCCCTTTCCCCAGGGAGAAAACCATGCGGGTTCAGAAGGCTTTGCTTTCTTCCATAAAACGAAATCGAGCGGATCTTCTTTGTTTTTGTTAACCTTTATCCTTGACCCCGACCTCAAGTCCTTCACTTTCTTTCCCGACAGCTTCCCATAATCTTTGAATTTACGAACACTAAAAAATACATCGCCATCCTTTTGATATGCGAATTTCTTTTTTTCTAACTTCTGCACAAGCTTTATTATTTCCTCGATATGCTGTGTTGCTCGCGGGTAGAATGCGGGTTCCAAAATATTAAGGCGTCCAATCACATCCCTGTATTCATTTTCAAAGTAGGCAGCTATCTCCCTGTAATCTTTCCCTTCTTCTTCCGCTTTAACGATAACCTTATCGTCAATATCCGTAAAATTAACTATTAAGTTAACTTCATACCCGAGATATTTTAAATATCGATGAAGGATATCGGAAGTGAGTGCCGCTCTAATATGACCTATATGAGGAGATTCCTGGAGAGTCATGCCGCAATAGTAAACAGAAACCTCCTTCCCTTTCAAAGGCTTAAAATCTTCTTTTTCTCTGCTTAATGTATTATAAAGTTTCATTAAAAATGGAATCCCATTTCGACTTCATTATCCTTAAATTCCAAAGAAACCCTTCTACCAAAAAAGTAGGTTGTGAAAAGACTAACCACTCGATTGGCTACAGCAAGCCCAACCATATTGGTAGCCCTCTGCCCCAAACTTCTCTTTTCTTTTCTAATCGCCCTATAATTGTCTTCCAATTCTTTAGAACTCCACTCCCAGGCATCGGAACCCGTATATGAATTTTCCTCAATATACTCCCTTCTCGACTCTATTCTGCTTTGCATTAAAACAGCATCCAAGGTATCAGGATATAACCTTCTTGCTTCTTCCTTAACCAACTCATTATAATCTATGTTCGTCAGAAAATCTTCCATAGTATTAAAATAGTTGTCATCATCCCTGTTAAGATTTGCAGAAGCGTAAATTGCGGCAAAGTTTCTGGATATATTATCTTTCTTTTCTTCCTCTGCTTTGCTGTCAAAATAAGTCAACCAGAGCACCGCTTCCGCCGCCATGAAACAAATTCCTCTGTTTTTGTCTCCCATCAACAAATCCCCGGAACCGGGAATAACAAAAGAGGAAAAAGCCGCTTTTGCCGGTGTTATTGAAAAAAGAATTGTAAGAAACAACATTATCTATCCTCCCTTGTTTAGGTTCTAAAACCTGTTCAATAAACCAAACTTGAATTTATCAAAGACACTATTATCAACATCGATGGTAGCGATGTAAATACCGTTAGCAATTCCTGCAAAATCCTGATCTATTTTAACATCGTTCGGTCCAAAAAATCCCTGTACTCTTTTCTCCGTTATCAATCTGCCCGAAAGGGAATATACTCTTATCACAACATTCTCTGCCGAAGCACTTAAGTTAAATCTAATAAAAGCTTCATCTCCTCCTCTTACAGGAGAAGGATATATATAAAATTCTTCAATAGCTAACTCTACCTCTTCATCAAATCTATCCGGTAAAAGGGAATCGGGAAAAACTGATTGATGATCATTGTTAAAATAAATTCTATTCCATCCGTCAGCCCGGTAACAACCATCGGTTTCCCAGCCATATAACCAACCGTCACGGGAACCGATAAAAAGCTCCGAAAGCCCATCGCCATTCATATCACAAGTTAGAGGAGTAGAATAAGACCTCTGTCCTGCGGCAAGAGGAAATTCGATAATCTTTTCTCCTTCTCCGTTATAAGCAAGAACTCCGCCGTCAGGAGAACCAAACACTATGTCGAGCAAAGAATCGCCACTTACATCCGACAGAATTATTGAAGATTGAGTCTGCTGGGAGAGGTTTATTTTTATGGGGAAATTATCGAGCAAAGAACCATTTCTGTTTAAAGCAAATATATTAGAACTGTCCGCAAAGACCACATCAAGATATCCGTCGCCGTCTATGTCTCCAAGCGCGGGTGTTGAAATAAAAGTCTTTGCCGGAAGATCTCTTTTCCATTCTACCTCTCCTGCTGTATCAACAGAATAAATTGTCTTCGAACCAGCCGAGCACAGGATTTCTTTGACTCCGTCCCTGTCTATATCCCCTGCAACCGGTGAAGATAAACTGTAGGAAACGCATTCTTCTCCTCTTCTCCAAATAATCTCGCCTTCAGCAGAAACTTTTAAAAGAGTCCCATCGGCTGGTAAAACGTATATATAGTTCCCGATAAACAGAGGCGTAGCAACCAGCCAGTCTCCCACATACAGAGGAAAACCATCGGCTTCAATCAAACTATCGCCATCCCATCTGAGCATATGTAATTCTGAAGCGGAAGTCCCAAAAAGGACTTCTTTGCCTCCTCCGGGAAGAATATCTGCCGCCGAAGCATTTCCGTATATATCACCTGTAACAGAAAAAGAATCAAGAATAATATCGGAAGAAATATCGTAGAGAAAAACCCTTCCTTTAATGGTCATATCAAAAATTTCGAAATTACCGTTACCTGTAATATCAGTAATAAGAGGAGAAGTATAGGTCGAATCTTCATATACAGAATCGGCTAATTCTGCCATTCTGAACAAAGTATCATCCGGATTTATAGTATAAACTCCTCCCCACATATCACCCAAATAGATAGTGCTGTCAACGTTTTGGGGAGAAATAACATCCATACTTCCTTCGAACTTTTTGGGAAAATCTGCAAGATTTCTACAAAACGAAATATCAAAATACATAATCGTATCGGGAGAAGAGATATTCGAAACCGTTATACCCGTCCAGTTGCCGAAATTATCGTGGGTGCTCGGGTCTGTTGTGGGTGAAAACTCGTAATTAAAACCCTCATCGAAGAAAACATCCAGAGGAGTTCCGTAGAATGCCGCGTTTATGTTATATATTTTATAAACATCTTTCTCGAAATCCTGTATGCCGTCGGCTTCTTCAAGGTCCATTCCCTTTGGGAATCCAACATTTATCATATTGAACTCTTCCGTCTCAGCTATCTTTCTATCGTCGATGTGCCAGATTGCAAGCCCCCCCGAATTATAGTCGCAGGGGAGAGAAGACTCGTAATCATCAACATTGACAAACACATTATCCTTCCATACTCTAAAACCGTTAGAATCCAAGTTCGTAGTACAGGGCAGGACATATCGAAAAGTATCGGGATTAACATAAGCATATCTATTTTCAATCAGAAAATATTCATCCTTATTAATAGGAATTTTGTAAATTCTCGGAGTAATTGAATCCATACTGCCAGTCCATTTTATAGGAAGGGAAGTGGAAGCCCTATCGATTAAATGCGGTACATCAAACCCAAGCTCGATTCGGTTATAGACACACAACCTCGGGGGAACAAGCCCATTAACATTCCATTCGCCAGTACCCATAAGAGCCCAACCTCCCATACCAATAGTTTCATAGGATATATCATACAGATCCAGAAGTCCTAAAGAATGCCCGAATTCATGACATAAAGTCCCCTGGAGATAAGCGGCCCCCCCGTCCTGAAAACCCGTCTCCGGCATCAGAATACCAGAGTCTATTGTATCCCCGTCAGCCAAAAGATACGACCCGAACACTTCATGCATACCGTCACCCATCGCGCAAATAATATCATAGGGAGAATCACCAGTATCTGTCTGCCAGGGTGCACCCGCATGGAATATTATTATCTCGTCAAAGTTGGAAAAATCAGCATCATAATCAGCCACTTCTACAGCATCCCTCAGCAGCTTGAAAAATCCGAGAACAAAATATTGTAAATCTCCGTAATACTTCATCTCATGCGGCAGAGAATAACCCGAATCACCCGCAGGGGGAAGAACCTGCCATTCAATCCAAAGTTGATGATAAGAATTCTTCCAGTAATAATTATGTAAGAATTCCATCAATCGGTTAAAATACGTTAAATCATGCGGAGGATCATACATAAGGCTTCTACTAATTAAAGTATCTACCAAAGTATCCGTACCTGCCGCCGTGGTATCATAGGTTGTATCACAGACATATCCTACTCCCTCAAGATTGAATCTCCCATTGCCGGTAGTAAGAGACGTGGTATCCTCTAAGAACTCAACCCTGATAGCGGCAACACGTATTGTATCCACTCCACCGGCTCTTAAGCTTCGGTAAGATTGCAAAGATTTCCGGTTTGTCGATTCTCCTGCCGTATAACCACGTTTAGGGCCAAAATACTTGCGATGATCAGGATGCATATTATAAAATTCCGTTTGCTTCTCCATAAAATGCGGTATAATATGCCTGTTCAGGGAATCCATAAGGGCTTCATTGGTTAACGGATCCTGAATTGATATAGATAAAATTAATAAAATCAAATTTTACTCCTTTTGTTTTCTACCTCGGAGGGAGAGGGATTTGAACCCCCGTTCCGCTTTCGCGGAAACACGATTTCGAATCGTGCGCTTTCAGCCACTCAGCCATCCCT
>JAFGHJ010000039.1 GCA_016930175.1 Caldifarciminota bacterium | reverse complement strand
TTCTGCGGTGTAAGCTTCCACTACTATATGTGAATGTCCCGGAGGGTCATTCTCTGGGTCCTGGAAGAACCCATTCCAGTAATCCAAGCCCGAATCAAAAATTGTTATGATCTCACCTTCACCTGTTATTCCTTTATCCGCAAGGGTAATTCCACTTGTTACTGTGTCCATAGGTTGTCCTATGTCTTGATCCTGTTGAATGGTAAAGCTGCTCATAGGAACCTGTACGGAATATCTCCACACGGAAGATGATAAAGTTCTTTTTGAATATCTAACAATGGATTGAACTTCCTGCATTCTTGCCAGCGCATTCAGGGAGTCAGCAGGTATTCTAACTAATATAGAGGGGCACTCGTTCTGTATTTGTTGTACATTTGAGCCCCAGGTTTCCAGTTTATGTGCGATATTTTTCACTGAGGTGCCGGAAAAGAGTGTTACTGAAAGATGAAGAAGCGGATCGTTAGGAACCCAGAGTGCGTCCCTGCAGTTTGCGCATTCCCTTTTCTCTAAAACTTCCAGTTTATTGTCTTTAAATTCAGCCGTGACCATGGGGCGTTTATTTCCTGTTTTTCTGCTGCTTTCTTTATAGACACTGGGATGGATTTTATATTCAGGATGAAAAAGTCCAATCCATCTTACGAAAGGCAATTTTCCTATTTCGGTTTTTTCATCAGGGGTCATTTGGACTATGTATGCAAAGTGTGGAACATAAGAATGAAATATGCCTCCTGCTTTAGAAATTTGCTCTTTCCAATTTGTATAAATAGGTCCTGTGAATTGTAAGATATAATAGTTTTCTCCTTCGATTTCAGTTGTTTGCAGTGAACTTCTAAGTTTAGGAGTGCTGAGAAGAGGATCGAATTTATGATTTCTGAAGGATATTGTCATATCTTCGGCTGAAAAAGCGGAAAAACATATTAGGAAAATCATGATAAAGAATTTTTTCATAAAACCTCCTAAAGTTATATGGATATTATGGGATATTTATGCCTATATGTCAATAGGTTTTTTCGCCACAAAGACACTAAGGCACAAAGAAAAAGCAATAATTAGTTACGATAAATAAACAAAAAAAGAAGTCTCTGTTTTTAAAAAACTTTCTGACCAATATACTCATTAAAACATTAGTAAGGAAAAATTATTATTTGCCTGAGTGTACAGTAGTAGCCCTTTCGGTTGGGTCATAAATTCTAAAATTGCCGCTTACGGCGAGTAAACCAAGCATATAAAGCAGTCCATCGTAATAGCGTCCCTGTTCGATAGGTACTGGCGTATCCCAGAATTCTTTCAAAAAATCAACTCTGTTTTCATTTGTTGAGGCAAGACAGGCAACAGCGTTCATGGCTACTAAACCGGGATTGTGAGATTCGGATAGTGTTTTACCGTCCAGGCTAAACATACTTCCGTGAGTTTTTATTCCTTTGCCGGCGAAGAAATTGAGCAGTCTGTTGCTTTGAGTTATTGCCCAGCTGTCGGATGCGAACCATTGATAATCTATAGCGACGTTCATTGCGACTCTCCACGCGTCATATAAGAAATTGTCGGTTCCTCTGCCGAAAGGATCAAAAGGCTTACTATTAAAGTGAGCATAATCGGAGGTTAAACCTGTTTTGGGATGAGCTGCTTTTTTCAGAAATTCTCGGCTCATTTGTGCGGCATCATACCAGAACTGATTATTCTTATCGGACCAGCGACCCCAGAGTTCGTAAAAGTGCGGTGTATGATAACAGGGGTCGGTGAAGTCATCTGAGCTTCCCAGGGGTACAAAAACGATCTGTTTTTCTTTTTTGTTGAATATATTTGATATTGTGGTATCGTCATCCGATGTTTCCGCTTTGTTTAACATGGAATCTAAAATAAATTGTGCCTCGGATTTATAGTTATAAATACCTCTGCCATCTCCCCACCGTCCGGAGGCGAAGAACAGAGCCGTAACGATCCATTCTTCTCCGTCCGGGGCCGAATTAGGGCTAATGACAGTTCCGTCTGTTTTTAGTTGCCAGGAAAAATAACCTTCTCTTTTTCCTTCTTTGTGCTGCATATATGTTTTTGTCCATTTCCATAACCGGTCGAATTCTTCTTTTTTATTTAGCTGTACTGATATCATCATACCGTAGGACATTCCTTCGCTTCGAACGTCGTTGTGATAAGTGTCCTTAATATAGGCCATATCGGGTACGACGGGATAATAAATGCGTTCTATATCGTTATCTCCGTAAAACAGCTGATTCCAGGTGTTATTTATTTTGTTTTCTACCTCCGCTTGACTTTTTCCGAGCAGCACGGAGAAGAGATTTTCGTATTCTCCAGAAGAATAAGCGCCATTATGCTTTTTATCAATTTTCTTTTTAAAATTAAAGTTCATAGTCCGGATTATATGGTTTTCTTATAGAGGTGCAAGCCCCCCAATCTACTTACTCATTTTTACCACAGAGAACACAGAGGTTTTTATTTTGTTTAATTCACAACCACACACTGTTAACACACAGAGAGCACAGAGCCCAGACCTTTTTACCCTTGTTTATATCAATTTTTTTATTACATTCATTTCTCGTGTTTTCTGTAAGTCTGTAGTTTATAGTATTTTCTTTTTTTTCTGTGAGCTCAGTGTTTTTTTTAAATTGCATTTATTTCTCTGTGTCCTCTGTGGTTCTTGTTTTTTGAGTGGGGAATGCCCTTGACTTGTATTATAAAGAGCGTATATATGTAAACTATGAGAGAGTCAATAAATGAGTAAAAATAGAGGTTCTGTAAGACTACGAATAGCGCCTTCGCCTACAGGATATTTACATCTTGGCACGGTAAGAACCGCTCTTTTTAATTATTTATTTGCACGCGTAAATAATGGTAAATTTCTCCTTCGTATAGAAGACACGGACCTAAAACGATCGAGTGATACTATGGTCGATTCGATTATCAGGGGACTTAAGTGGGTAGGATTTGAATGGGATGAGGACATCTTATTTCAATCCGACCATTTCGACGAATACAGAGAGAAGGCTTTAGAGTTGTACAATAAAGGTCTGGCATATTGGTGTTATTGTACTCCCGAAGAAATAAAAGAAAGAAAAAGCACATATAAGAAATCAAAGAGAAGATGGATGTATGACAGGAAGTGCTATCAACTTTCGGAAGAAGACAAAAAGCGTTTTGAGGAAGAGGGGAGAGCGAAAGCGTTGCGTTTTTTTATCAACGATGGAGTTACAGAGTTCAAGGATTTGATTCATGGAGAAATTAAAAGGGAGAATTCGGAGATTGAGGATTTTGTGTTATTGAAAGCAGATGGTTCTCCGACTTATAATTTAGCAGTGGTTGTGGATGACCATCGGATGAAAATCAGTCATATTCTACGCGGAGATGATCATATATCAAATACCCCAAAGCAAATTCTTCTTTATAAAGCGTTTGGCTGGGATATTCCTCGGTTTGGCCATTTGCCGTTAATACTTAGTAAGGACAAAACAAAGCTTTCTAAAAGGAAAGACGCGGTAGATATCTTTGATTACAAAAAAGAGGGTTTTTTACCGGAGGGAATGATAAATTATCTTGTTCTTCTCGGCTGGTCTCCCAAGAATGAAGAAGAAATTTTTTCGCTAGCAGAGCTGGAAGAAAAATTTACGCTTGAGAATATCCATCCGACTCCTGCTGTTTTTGACAGGGATAGACTTCTTTGGCTTAATGGAGAATGGTTGAGGAGGTTGAGTTTAGAGGAAGTAGTTAAAAGACTTGAGATATATTTGAAAGAGAATAACTTTGAGATAGAGAATAACGACTATCTTATTAAAGTGGTTAAGGCTATGGGTAATAGGGTTAATAAATTAAAAGATTTTATTGAAATAGGGAGTTACTTTTTTACCGATGATTTTGCATATGATGAAGAAGGATTTAAGAAACGTATTTATCCGGGAGTTGAAATCAGGTTGAGGGAATTAATAAATAAATTCAATGGGTTGGATCCTTTTGACGAAAATAATATGGAGAGTGCCTTGAGGGAGCTTTCGGAGGAATTAAAATGTAAGGCTGGAGAATTGATACATCCTGTAAGGCTTGGGGTTAGTGGAATGACTTTCGGCCCCGGTCTTTTTGAACTTTTAGAAGTTCTCGGTAAGGAAAAAGTAATTAAGAGATTAAAAAGATTCGTAGATTTTATAGAAAAGAAGAAAAGAACCACGGATTTACACGGATGAACACAGATAAAAAGATTGAAATTTTTCTTTGTTATAAAAAAACAATTATACTATGGGGGGTTGGGAAAATCCGTGAATATCTGTGCGAATCTGGGGCTAATAAAAAAACAAAAAGTTGATTGATAATATTGTAAGGAGGTAAGTGGTTATGTTAATGGAAAGAGTTAGGTCGGTAACTAAGTATTTTATGTGGTTTGCTGTTATTGCTTTTGTTTTTTCCATGGCAATAGGGTTCGGCACGACTATGTTTTGGAAGGGCAATAAAAAAGACGAAAATATAATTGCAGGAGTAAATAATGAAACCATTACTGTCAAAGAATATGCGGATGCTTTAAGAAGTAGACTCCAGAGCATAAGCGGTGCTCTGGGGACGGATCCGATTAGGGAAAGGCAAATATCGGAGTCTGTTATAAATCAATTAATAACTGATAAAATAATTGAGGATTTGCTTCGAAAAAGGAGAATATCTGTTTCGGAGGACCAGTTAATAAATATAATCAGGGAGAATCCGCCGCCCGAAATAACGCAAAATCCGGATTTCTGGATGGGTGAGCAGTTCAATTATGATAGGTATTTTGAATTACTTAAAGATCCGCGCGCGGGTCAGTTTATCATGACTTATGCATCTCAGATAGCGGAAAATCTTCCCATGAGTATTTTACGCGGAGAAATCTCTTCTATGGCAAGAGTGACGAGTGGTGAAGCAATTGAGAAATTTTTTGAGGACTCCGTCAAGGTGAGGATAGAATATATTCGATTACCTCTGGAAGAATGGAAGTCCGAAGTAGCTTCTATGTCTGAAGAAGATTTTTTTTCAAATAATAAGGAAATGTTCAGAAGAGATTATTTGATAAAAATGGGTTATGTTTCTTTCCCGGTATCGATAGACGAAGAGACGATTCGAACAACAAAGGAACTTGCAATTTCTGTTACGGAAAGAGCAGAGACCGACTCATTTGATTTACTTCAGAGGCAATATACTTATTTTCCTGATGATAGAGCTCTGTTGAATGGTTGGGTCAAAGTTAATGATTTGGAACATGATTTTGCGACTGCTTTAACTGGAATGCGTAAGGGGAATGTTTCCAAACCTATTAAAAGCGACAAAGGTTTTCATATTTTAAAGCTTGAAGATAGGCATAGGGATTCTGTTGAGGTAAAAGAGATTTTTCTTCCTGTGTTTGCTTCATTTGAAGAGTTTCAAAAAAGCTCTACCGAAGCCTGGAATTTGGTAAAGAAGCTTCGATCCGATTCCCTTCCGGAGATTCCCGAAAAATACAATCCTCAATATATTTCTCTCGGTAAAGGCGCCCTGCCGGATATTTCCGTTAATTTTGGAACGTTCCTGATTAATCCGAAAGAAGGCGATGTTTCCTATCCGCTTATCGGCGAAGACGGTTTTTATGTTTTCTGGATTGAAGAAAAGGAAGAAGGAATACCGGCATTTTCAGAAATAGAAGAAGAAGTTAGGGATTCATTGGTAAATTATGAAGCAGCTGCAAGGGCAAAGAATTATGCTCTTGGTAAATACTCCGGCGACAAGTTGCCGCGTAAACCGGAAAAGGGTGAATGGGGAAGAACCCCTTATTTTACGTTGGGAAATCATGAAAAATATAATATTCCTGCAAAAGTCGCTTTTTTATCTCTTAATATCAGAAGAAACGAGGTTTTGCCTCCAATCAGGGTAGGGGAATCCGTGTATGTTGTTAAACAGATAGATTTCAAAATGCCTGATACGGAGAAACTTAGGGAATATGTGCCTGCAATAGCAATGGAGCTTCAAAGAGCAAAAGAGACATATTCTTTTCAGAAATGGTTTTATCAGTATAGGAAAGAATATAATATTGAGGATTACAGGGAAAAGATATATGAGTAAAAACCGCTTAATAGGACGCAGTTTAACGCAGATAAACAGGATATTTTTAATGTGCTGTAAAAAAATAAAAAGGATGCGGACAAACGTAGACTATCAGAATTTATAATGGAATTCAAATATAAAGATATAACCGAGGAAATCATTAAGATTTTTTATAAAGTATATAATAATCTTGGATATGGGTTTTTGGAAAAGGTTTATCAAAATGCGTTGATGTTTGAGTTTGAAAAAGCTGGTACTTCTGCAGATACACAGTTACCAATAAATGTAGTTTATGATGGGAAAACTATAGGCGAGTATTTTGCTGATATTTTAGTTGATAATAGTGTTATAGTAGAAATAAAGGCGGCAAAGTCCTTATTGAAAGAACATGAAGCTCAGTTGTTAAATTTTGGCCCAAAGCCCGAAATTATGCGTAAAGCTTTCGATAATAATAGAAAATGATCATAAACAAGAGTGAAAAGGAAGTAGTAAATATTAAAAATTTAGTATTAGTTTTAAATAAAAAAGTTATATTAAGTTGGGTAGGGGGTAATCTCAGTAAATCTGCGTTTATCTGCGTCCTTTCGATCCTTTCCTGCGTTTATTCTTTCAGTAGCGGGCGTTTTGATGGGACATTGTCTATATCTTCTTTGGAGAATAAAACACAGAGTGCAGATATAGGTAGAATATTAACGGAGGATTTGATAGATGCTTTTATCAGCGATGGGAGGGTAAAGGTAGAAACAGACATGGAAGGAGATTACCTTTTGAGAGGGGTGATTGATAGTTATGAAAGGGAACCCAAATCCTATACGCCGGATGGGGAAGTTGAGGAGTACCGTTTATCGGTAAACGTGCAGTTTTCTCTGAAGAAAAAAGATGAGGAGAAAAACGAGTGGGACAAGGTTGTTAATGAGTCGTTTATTTATTCCTCTGAAGTTGATGAGTTAGATGCCGTTGATTCTGTGGCGGTTAAAGTAAAAAATTCCCTGCTCCGCTTGATGCTGGAAGAATGGTAATAATAGAACGCGGATTAACGCAGATTTTCAGGATTAATTAACCATTTTAAAAAAATCACTGTATACCCTGCTTTAATGAGAATTGAAATCAAAAGTTATTTGTGATATTTGTGTAATTTGTTGTTTCTAATTTTGGATTTGTGGGACGGGTTTAAACACCAAAAAGTAAAATCCTGCTGATCCTGTTTTATCTGCGTCCTATTATCTCTGTGTCCTTTACCTTTTTGGTATAAAAATAGTAAAGGTGGAGCCTTCGTTTTCTTTGCTTTCCACTTCAATCCAGCCACCCATTTCCTTTACCGAGTTATAAACAAAGTAAAGCCCGAGGCCGGTTCCCCCGTTTCCTGATTTTGTTGTGAAGAAAAGCTCGAAAATTTTATCTTTAACGTTTTTATTCATACCGCAGCCCGTATCTGCGATTGAGATAGAAACATATTCTTTTTCTTTTTCGTCCTTTTCAGGTCGAGAAACATTTCGGACTTCGATTGTGATTTCTCCTTTATCGGTAATCGCATCTTTTGCATTTATAATGAGATTCAGCAGTATTTGATGAAGCTGATCCTGGTCTCCCATAATCCTGGCGTCGGATTCAAGATAATTTGCGGTAATTTTTATTTTCTTGGGCAATATCTGCCTTGAAAAGTTCGCCACACCTTTGACTATTTCGTTGACGTCAAATAAACTTTTTTCCTCTCTGATTTTTCTTATATTTGAGAGTAAGCTTTTCAGAAGCGATCTTATTTTTTGAGCCCCATCCATTGCCGTGTTAATGTCTTCTAAGACTCTTACGTCTTTTGAATTGCTCTCTGCGGCACTGAGCCCGCACATGACCTCCATTAGGAGATTGTTGGCTTCATGCGATACCCTTCCTATCAGTTGACCTACAGTCGCGAGTCTTCTGGATTCAAGCATTTTCTTTTGCAGCAACTCTATTCTTGAAATATCTTTTGCCATCGAAAGTCCTCTGAGCGAAGATTTCGAACTGAGGAGAAAAGATACCCATTCATAGGTTTTCTCCTCTGCTGTCTCTGTTTTGATTTCGGTACGCTGAATAACTGTCGGCGGCTCCTTTTTAGAATTGGAATTTCCATTTTCTTCATCGCCGTTTTCATTATTGTCTGAGACAAAAGAACCTAAACTTTTACTTATTTCTTTCATAAGGGAAGGACCGAGAAGTTTGGCGACATCTTTACCGAATTCGTTTTCGGCTCTGCTGTTCCAATAAACAATTTTAAAACTTTTATCCCATCCTACAACAGGTATAGGGATAAAATCAAGGACAATTGAGATATCTTTTTTTAAATCTATCATAATATCATGACACCAATAAATTAAAAGGTGGAGCGCAGTGGTTTGCCACGCCCGCTTTATGACCTTTTAATGGTTTGTTTATTTACTTCCAGCCTTCGATCTCAAGATGAGAAATCGCCTTATGGGAAACAAAAACAGATCTGTTGTTAGCCATCGGCGTATCCACTTTCAGAAACAGTCCCCTGTCGTTTCTTCCGGTTACCTCACCTTCGAACTTCGAGCCGTCCACAGTTACAATTTTAATTAGCCTTTTAGTTCTTTTACTTGTCTGAGTGTTCATTATTCCTCCTTTATGGTTTGAATTCTCCATAAATTGTTTAGATTTATCAACAACCCCATTCCCAACTCAATACAACTTCTCCGATCTCAAGCTGAGCAACATCGGCATCCTTAGGTTTCTTATTTACTGAGTTTATAAATCCCAATAAAACTAATAATATATTTAAAGCAACCATTAAACACCTCCTTTAAGGTATCAATATTAATTACAATTATCGTTCCAGAAATTAAGTTGCTGATATATAAATACTTGTATTTGTAGAGCTCTATATTGTGTGACATTTATGTCGCAGGTTATTTCCATATCTTTCTAAAAGTCTTATAAATCAATAATTGTAGATATGACAAATATGTCACAAGGATGACAAAAATGTCTCATCAAGCTACGAAAACGCAGATTTGTAAGGTAATTGGAGTGTGTCTTGTGTGTTAGTGGTTTTGTTTTGTTGGTAAGTTGGAGTGCTCAGGATGGGATTTAGGTAAAGTTTTTTCTTTTGTCTTTAATAATCAGGCTATTAGTAAAATCTATTTAATTTGCGTGGATTTGCACTCTTTTTTTTGAGCGGATTCTACCTTAATCTATTGTCTAATATATTGTTAAGGTCGTTTATCTTCTTAGTGTGGAAATATATTTCGTTTTTGATGTCGACTTTGTTTTTTTTATCCTCAGTGTATTTTTTCTTCACAATTTAAATTTTCTGTGATTTCTATTTTTTAATCTTTTTTTCTTCTTTAATTTTTAAATTATATTATAGTCAAGCTTATTTTTTTTATGGGTAATGTGTATATTTATTTTTCAAAGAACGTTAAGCCCCAACCCACACTAAAAAAATTTAACACAGAGAGCACAGAGGTTTTTTGTTTTGCTGATTCGCCGTCTTCCGCCTTAAAGAAAACAGAGATCACAGAGTCTGCACGGCATCACCCCTTAACTTTTTCCTTTAATTCAATATTTTCCATTTTTTCTCTGTGTGCTCCGTGGTTATTTTTTTTGTTTTTCACCTCTTCATATCATGCTCTTTTATGAGCCGGTATAAGTGTCTTCTGGAAATTTTTAGGGTTTTTGCCGCTTCACTTACGTTTCCGCCGCTTTCCTGCAGAGCTTCTATAATGGTTTCTTTCTTCCATTTTGTTTTTATTTTGTCCCAGCTCGGTGTTTCCGCCTTTTTTTCTTTTCTTATTTCTTCGGGCAGATCTTTATGGCTTATATACTCTCCTTTGCACCTGATGAGGGAAATTTCCACTATATTTTTAAGCTCTCGTATATTTCCCGGGAAGGGATAATTTCTTAAAAATCTCATGGCGTTTTCGTCGAATCCTTTTATTGCTTTTTCTTTATTTTCCGAGAAGATTTTGAGATAATGCTTGAGAAGAAGTGAGATATCGATTTTTCTCTCCCTGAGAGGCGGTATTGATATATTTATCTGGTTTAGCCGGAATAAAAGGTCTTCCCTGAATTCCCTTAACATCGCGGCCTGTTCTATATCCCTGTTTGTAGCCGATATAATACGGACATCTACTTTTTTGCTTTCGGTCTCTCCTACTCTTCTTATTTCCCCTCTGTCAGTTACC
The DNA here is from genome assembly GCA_016930175.1 of Caldifarciminota bacterium. Classification (GTDB taxonomy): domain Bacteria; phylum Hydrothermota; class UBA3072; order UBA3072; family UBA3072; genus JAFGHJ01. Next base: position 10,025 of record JAFGHJ010000039.1, on the reverse strand, counting down.
CGTAGGAGTCCTGCCTGTATAGACGCAGGTGCGTCTCCGATCTCATCGAGGAAAAGAGTTCCGCCGTTTGCTTCCTCGAACATGCCCTTTTTATCTTTTATTGCACCGGTAAATGAACCTTTTTTGTGTCCGAATAATTCGCTCTGAAGGAGAGTCTCGGTGAGTGAACTGCAGTCCACGGTTACGAAAGGTCTGTTGTTCCTTTTGCTCAATTTGTGTATGGTTCTCGCGATAAGTTCTTTTCCCGTTCCCGTCTCTCCCGTGATTAAGACGTTTACATCCGTTTCCGCTATTTCTTCTATTGTTTTATAAATCTTCTGCATTTGTTCCGATATACCTATAATAGAATAAAAAGATTCGGGGGGAGAGGTCATCCGTTTTAATTGTTTAACCTCTTCTCTCATTCTATAGAGAAGGTCTCCTTTTGAGAACAGGACGCCTAAGATTCTTCCGATTGACTGCAGGAATTCTTTATCGGAAGGCAGGAATATATCTTTTTTTATCGTTGAGTCCATGTAAAGAACCCCATAGATTTCTTCTTCTGAGGTTACCGGAACGCATAGAATGGAACGGATTTTATTTCTCCGTATCGAGTCCATTTCAAGAAATCTCGAGTCCTGGAAGGCATCTCCCGCTATTATTACTTCTCCTTTTGCGGCTTTTTGGGTTATTGTTGAGGATATTCTTCTCGCGTCATCCAGGGTTGCTTCATCTATATTGTAAGAAGATACGATGATGTTTTTTTCTTCTTCTTTAAGGATAATTGCGCCTCTTTCCGCTTTGAAAAAATTTGTGAGCACGGACAGAGCTTCATCGAACCTCTTTTCGGAGTCTATCGAGGAAAGGAGCTTGCTTATCTCGTCATAGGTGTGTATGTATCCGCTTCTAAGAGAAATCTTTTTTGCGCATTCTGCAAAAAGTTCATTTGTTTTTTCGAGGAAAAGACCTGATTTTAGCTCCTTAAATATCTCCTCGCACTTTTTAAGCTCTTCGATCGCTTCCTCTATCTTATTTTCTTCTATTAATACCTTAGCTTTTTTTAGTCTTGTTTGTGCGACATAGAAAGAAAGACCTATTTTAGAGAAAAGTTGAATAGCTCTGTTTATGGATTTAATGTCGCTTGCAATAAGACCCCAGGAAGAATGAAGTTTTCCCTTTTCGAAATCCGATTGAATCGATTTGATTTTTTCTTTGTGGGGTTTTAAAATACTTATGGCTTCCTCTTTTCTACCTTGTTCAAATAAAACTTCTGAAAGTTCGCAGGTAATATCTCTTTCCTCTTTCGGGTCGCCTTTCGAATCTTTAATAAATTTCTTTAAAACTTCTTCCGCCTTTTGCCATTCTTCTTTAAAAGAGAAGGAAACCCCCTCTGTGTATTTTAACTCGTGATTTTCTTTTCTTAATTCATTTTGGATTTTTTCGACTTTATCCCATTTTCCCATAAAAAGAAAACTGGAAAGTAATATTTCTTTTAATTTCGGATTAATTTTTCCGTATCTGTTTTTAAAATCTTCTATTCTTTCTTTAAGTTTATCCCAATATCCCATTTTCAAATAAATGAAAGAAAGATTTAGTAAGCAATAATATTCGGAGTTTCTGATTTTTAGTTTTTTAAATAATAGAAAAGCTTCTTCCATTTCTTCCTGAGCTTCTCTGTATTTATCAAGATTAAGAAGAGAAACGCCTTTACCTGTCATAAACGTAGCTTCGTTTATGACGTCTTTTTTATCTTTTGCTATATCGATGCTTTCTTGGATGTACTGGATTGCTTCTTTATGTTCTTCGTTTTGCTGTTTAGTTATACCACCTAGAATCAAAAAATCTCTTTTCATTTCAGGTGAAAGGTCTTTACTGAGTGCTTCTTCTACAATTTCTAAAGTTTTTCCGAATTTGCCCAGCATGCATAGAACTCTACCTTCGATAAATTTAAGGCGCAGTGGCAGTTTTCCTTCTGTTTTTTTGAAATCGGATATAATATTAGATATTTCTTCTGTTTCTCCTTTTCTGATTAAGAGATATCCAAGAGAGTAAATTGCTTTTTCTTTTATTTTTCCTTTTGAAGCCTTAAGAACCTTTCTGAAAAATTCTTCCGCTTCTTCTTTGTTGCCTATTCTCTCTTCGAGGGAACCAATTTTTAAAAGATAGAAGGAATTTTCTTTGTACTCTGAAAGAAGTTTATTGTAAAGTAATAGAGCTTCATTAATATTTCCGGACATTTCAAGAACTCTCGCAAGAACCATCTTGTTGATTTTGTCATCTTTTATCTCGAGAGCCTCTTTTAAAAATTTAATTGCTTCCGCGTATTCTTTTTCTTTTATTCTTTTTTTTGCGATTTTTATGAGGGATTTTCTATATTCTTTCTTTAATTTTAAATCTTTTTGAAGTAAATATAAGGTTTCTGGAGAAGGGATTTCCTCTTTTATTTGATCGTAAATATTTTCTTTATCCTTAAAAGCTAAATTTTTGTATAAGAATTCCCTAACCCAGTTATTTTTAAAGTGAATTCCTTTTTTGTCTTTCTGCAGGATATTTTTGGAAGCAAGGGAATTAATCAAAGTATGCGGGTTTTTTACTTTGAAAAGAGAAATTAAATCTAAAGGGATTTTCTCAGGGAATACGGACAAAATTTTTAATAGCTCTCTTTCTTCTAAAGGGATATTTTCCATCTGGAATTTTATATTCTCCTGAATGCTTTCCGGCAGGGAAACGGAGGAAGCCTTCTTTTGCTTGAAGATAATTTTCTCGCCTTTTCTTTCGATAGCACCTTCTTCGATTAAAATTTCTATTGTTCTGTTTAGAAGAGAAGGGTTCCCCTTGGTTCTTTCTGTAAGAAAAGAAATCAGTTCTTCTTTGTTTTCGAATTGCGGAAAGTTCTTGTCAAGAATAAATTCGATGTCTTTTTTTTCTAAGGGCGAAAGAGTGAAAGTCGTGGTAATATCCGAGAGTTCTTCAATTTGGGATGTTTTATCGATTAAGCTTATTGCTATTATTATAGGGTTTGTTCTTATGCTGGCTGAGTGCTCTTTTAAAGTACCTGTTATTTCTGATGATGTTATATTATCAAGTAAGAGAACAATAGGTTCTCCGGTAAGATTTTTTTCGCTTAACAGACGGTATAACTCACCCTGTGTAACTTCTTTTACGCTGAGCGCAGCGGTTAAGGCTTTTATCTTGAATTGGTTTAAAAGAGCTGTTTTTCCTATTCCTCTTTCTCCTTCTATCCGGAAGATATGCGGGTCAGGCAGGTTCTTAATTGCAGAATCGAATTCTTTTAATTCGTTTTCTCTTCCAGAGAATACAGGCATAAAAGAAGGTTTTTTTTCCGCGGTCGGAGCGCCCAGAGCGAGTTCTCTTTTAACCTCTTCGATACTTTTAAAGCGATTATTCGGGTCTTTCGCCGTCATTCGAAGAATTAAAAGGTTTAATTCTTCAGGAATAGACGGGTTTTTTTCTTTGGGAGGAGCGAGTCCTTTTTTAAGTTTATATTCAATTATAGTGGATAAACTGCCTTTAAATGGTTTCTCTCCTGTAAATATCTCATAAAGGATTATGCCGATGGAGTAAATATCGGAAGAAAAAGTGGGCGAGTCGGTTAGAGCTTCCGGAGCAGCATAGGCAGGAGTAATTATATCAGGGTCATACCCCGGGTCTATAAGTTTGACGTTGTTTTTATTGTCTACAAAGATGTGGGTCGGCTTTAAGTCTCCGCATATTATGCCATTTGAATGGAGAACGGAAAGAGAATCGAGGAGAGAAATAATTATACTTTGTAATTTCTTAAAATCGGTTTTTTTCGAAGGGATTTTTTTGAAGATTTGATCTATTGTTGGAAAATTGATTTTTTCCATTGAAAATCCGCATTTTCCGTCATCTTCGAACCATTCATAAACGGATACAAAGTGAGGGTTTTTAATCTCGGAAAGAAGTTCAAATTGTTCCCGGAGTAATTCTTTACTTGAGAGCTCTCCGGTTTTGTACGCGACCTCTCCTTTTACGTAAATTTTTGCGAAACTTCCTTCTTTAAGAAGGTCAAGTTTACTTAAATCCATTTTCCCTGTTTTCGCGTTATCTCTTGTTTACCGTTCATCCTTTATTTCCTTGTTATATGGTATTATAAGAAGATTTTAACTTCAGGTCAAGTGGGAATACCTTATTTCTTCACTTGCTAATAAATAAATTAGAGAAATATTAAGTAAAGTGTAGAGAGTAGAGAGTAGAGAGCAGAGAGCAGGGAGTAGGGAGTAGTGAGTAGTGTATAATAGAGAGTAGAGAGAAGGGAGTAGTTAGTAGTAGTAATAACAGAAAAAACTTTGTGTCTTGGTGCCTTTGTGGCTGGATTAGGTTTTAGGGAACTATTTAGGTATATTTTAATCTAAAATTAATGGAAAGATAAAATGAATTTAATATATTTTAGTTAAAAAAGGTATGATATATGATTAAAATAACAAAAGAGAAAGATAAATATTTAATCGAGTATATAGATCACTTGAATCATTTAGATTATCTCGAGGATGAAGATTGGAACAGCAAAGAAGCAGGAGATAAAATGATAAGGGATCGAATGCTCAAAGTTAAAAGGGAACTTCAAAAATTAATAGATGATTCAAAGACTCGATGCCCCAAATAACTAACTTCGGATTTATACGAAAGTGTTTGTAGTCTTGTTTTTTTCTCTGTGTTTTAATCTTTTATGTATAAATTCTTGAATAATTTTCTGATTTTTTCTTTTTCCTTAAAGGAAAGTGTTAAAATCAGAATCAAAAAAGCTAAGATTCTTTGATAGAGAGTGTTACCAGCGAGAGTTGTTGAGCCTAACAGGATAATTCCGAGACCTATGTCTAAAGAAATCGTTTTTAAATTGTATCTCACCGGAAAGATTTTGTTGCCAATCAAGTAAGAAAAAACAGCGAAGAGAAAATAAGAAAGCAGAGTGGAGACTGCGGCTCCCATTATGCCGTAAATGGGAATTAGATAAAGGTTTAGAGAAATGTTTACTAAAAGAGGAGTGAGGGCAATTGGTATTAAAAGACCGGTCCTTGATTTTATGTAGAAACCGGCTGTGAAAATTTCTTCAAGACCGAAGAAAATGTAAGATAAGGCAATTATAGGAACTATAGATTGAGCCGCCCAGTATTTTTCGGAAACCATACCCCTGAATATTTCCGGTGTGAAGAAAGAAAGGACTGCCCATAATAGCAGAGCAAACCGAACGAATATTACCGAAGATTCCACGAAAGCTTTTTTATTTTCAGGGTTGTTATAGAAGAACGCTGTCCATGCTCCGCAAAATCCGTATACCAATACGCCCATTGCGGTTCCGAATTGATATCCGAGAGTGTAAATACCTGTTTTATCAAGTCCCAGGATCCATTTTATCAGCCATCGGTCAATTAAATCAAGACCAATCCAGATTATAATTGAAAGAGGGAGTAAAGGGAGTCCATAATGTAATAACCTTTTTAATGGACCCCATTGTAATTTGATAGTTAATAATTTACGCATTTCAGGATAAAGCAAAACAAGTAGAATAAAACTGCTTCCCAAATTGCCGAGAAGAACTCCTGTTATTCCCATCTTGTAATAGAGTACAAGGAGAATGTTTAGTGCTATGTTAATTACAAATCGTGAAGTATTTATAAAAACATATTTCTTTGAGCGATTTGTGATACGTAATATTAAAAGTCCCGGGGTGGCTAAGCACTCAATCCAAATCGTAATGGACGCGAGTTGAATTAGATTAATGTCTTTTGATGTTAATAGTAAGTTTGAAAGTCCTGGTGAAAATAGAAATATAAGCAAAAGAAAAAAAGAAGAATAAGCGAGACGGAAGAGAAAAAGGCGACTGTAAACTTCTTTTTTGTCGTATTTTTCATCGGTAAATTGTTTGAGGAAAGCCGCGTCTAATCCGAGATTGAAAAATGTGGTTAGCGCTCCGGAAAACAGGTAAACCATAGCAAGTTTTCCATATTGTGTATGAGTAAAGACATGAGTGTAGAGAGGAATCAAAAAGAATGCCAGAGCTTTTCTTAAGAAAAGTCCAATTCCGTAAATAAAAGATTGGCCAAAGAGATCTTTAATACTGCCTGATTTTATTTCCAATTTGTATATTTACAGAATTTTGCCGGGAGGAAATAGCAAAATTCTAACTCCTAAATTTTTTTGTAAAGTTGGTTTCGGAAAAAACACTGAGCTCCCATACTTGATTTGAATGATATTAATCCCCTGTTTACTTCCATTGGATTACTTTTAGATTCTTCCTGATTTACTCCCAGGTCCAGATATTTGAATTTATTTTTCTGTCCCCATTTTATAATTTCGTAAAGCAGGTAATTTATTGGTCTGTACTGCTGATAATAATAATCCAGAGCAATATAAAAGGCTAAAAGAGCCCTTTCGTTACAGACGAATATTAGAGAACCACCCAGAAGAACTCCCTTTCTGTAAACCAGAAATAGTTTTAATGTATCGGGTAAAAGACTATTGAGTTTTTTCAACTCATCAAGAGAGTGAGTTACCGAAACTTTAAATTTCTCTTTGTTTTTAAGTAATATAGGATAAAAAGTTTCGTAGTCCTCGCTTAGTTTTACCTTCAGTTCAGATTTTTCTCCTTTATTTATAGCGTTTCTTGCATTTTGATGGAAATTTTTAATTGGGTCTTTCTCCAATTGAGACAGGTTTATAACAGAAGTATACATATTGTTAGAATAAGAAAATCCGTTATATAGAAGAACGTATTCTAAATTTTTATTCATTTCCTTTGAATAAACTACTGGAGGAAGAGTTAAATATACTTCTTTTATTTTTGTTTTCTTGCAATATTCAAGAAATTTATTGACGATGATATCCGTTTTTCTGAAACTCATATCATCCATAACTATTCCTCCAAAGCTGGCTCCCGCAGGAGATTTATAAACTCCTTTATTGAGCATACCCGGGAGAAGAGCTATGGGATTACTTTCTTTTTGGAAAACTAAATGGTGGAATTTGAATCGCCTTGGAGGGTGATAATTTAAGAATTGTATTCTATGAAATACTGTCCCGTTATTTGCTTTTTCTACAAAGTTGTCCCATTTTTCCTTTAGTTCGTCTTTATATGGCTCTATTACTATATCATCCATAATTCTGTTATTGTTAGTGTGTTAGTGCGTGGGTGTGTTGGTGGGTTCAAAAAAAACGGACCAACTGACCAACATTTTAATGTGCTCAGTGTTTTTTTCTTTTTGAACACAATTATCCTCTGTGTTCTCTGTGGTTCATGTTTTTGACTAGTCATAAATGTGTTCTTTATCGGGGAATTTGCCTTCTTTGACTTCCTTTTTATATTGAATCAAAGCTTCGCGGATTGTATCTTCCAGATTGACGTACTGCTTTGAAAATTTCGGCTTAAAATCAAAAGATAAACCGAGAATATCATTTACTACAAGAATCTGACCGTCGAGGTTTTTGCCTGCTCCGATTCCATAAATCGGTATTGAAGATTGTTTCAGGATTTTCAATGATAATTCCGTTGTAACCGATTCCAAAATGATTGCAAATACACCTATTTTTTCAAGAATTTTTGCCGCATCTATGGTTTTCTTTACTTCTTCCTTATTTTTGCCAATTACCTTATATCCGGTTTGAAAGTAATATTGAGGATTTAAACCTATGTGACCCATAACCGGTATTCCGGAATCAATAATTGCTTTTATATTATCTGTTTTTTTTACTCCTTCTACTTTGATGCCTGATGCGCCTAACTGGAGAAATTTTCCCGCGTTTGATACGGCTTCTTCAGAAGTAGTATGGAAAGACAGAAAAGGCATATCTACGATTACCGGAGCGTTTTTAACTCCTTTGATGACTGCCTTTGTAAAGGTGAGCATGTCTTCCATTGTTACGGGAATGGTGGTCTGGTATCCCATTTCGCAGGTCCCTACGGAGTCTCCCACAAGGATCCAATCTATTCCGCATTCATCGGCAATTCTAGCGATGGGATAATTGTAAGCAGTTATTCCCGCTACGAATTCCTTATTTTCTTTTTTTTTGCGGAAGATTTTTACTGACTTAAGTTTATCCCCCAATTCTTCCAACCAATTTTATTTTATTGCCATTGGATATTTCAGTTTTACCCATAATGGAAGTTATATATCCTGAAGCAGTTTCTTCACGTACATCTACTATCTGTATTTTTCCCAGGGGGACTATTAAATTGTCTGTTCCCTCTTTGTATATCAGGAATACATCGCCTAATTGGACAGAACCGCTGCCGGGTTCTATGTAAACTACCGCGAAAGGTTTAATAATAGGGTCGTCCTCTTTAAGGGCAATTATCTTCCCTTCAAGTTCGTCTGTAATCGGAGTTGCTTCGCCTATAACCATTTCCGGTGGAGTGTATTCCATTATTCGGTCGCCTGCGTCTATTGTTTCGTAAGACTCGGTTATCTTTGCTGTTGAAACATTTTCATCCGCTTCTGAGATTTTTAGAACGCCTTTTATTCTTACGATCCTGCCGTAGCGTCCTACTGCCTTATCGTACCTGAATATTACATAATTGTTTCCTACCTGGATACCGTCGGCAGTTCCTACATTAATTTCGACGTCATCTCCGAGTACAGTAGAGGCACCCTGGAAATCCGGAGGATATTTTATTCGCTTACTTATTTTGCCTATCCCTAAATTTCCGTCTCTTGTTATAAATCCTGCCAGAAGAGCGGCTTTCGCAGTGAAAGCGTAATTTTCCGCTTGAACAACAGAGAAAAGTAACGCTTCGCCTATTTTTTCCCGTAATTCTTCTTCTTTCGTTCCCGTAGTCGTTTTTAGTTCTTCCTGTACTTTACCTTTGGTTCCTTTTACTTCCATTACTAAACCTTCTTCGGTGGGAGGTATTGAAACCTGTTCTGCCGGGACGTTCGGTATTACAAATACTTCACCCGGGTAAATCCAATGCGGGTCTGCTATTGAATCCTTATTTGCTTCGTAAATGACCGGCCAGAGAAATGGATCGTTGTAGTAATCGCCGGCGATAAACCATAAGCACTCACCCTTTACCACGATATGTTTTTTCTGGGCGAATAAAACACTACTAAATGCTAAGATAATAAAGATAACAAAGCTAAATTTTTTCATTTTGGCTCCTTTTCTTTAACATATTTTAACTCAAGGTCTTGAATTATATTGTTCAAATATCCTTCCTCTTCCTTGTCTAAATTACCTTTAGTTTTCTCTCTAAGCGTTCTGAGGGAATCTATGAGATACTTTGAAACCTCTAAATCTTTATTTTTTTTGCCTGTTGTGGGGTCGACAGCCAGTCCCAGAGAAATGTATGCTCCGGTTGCCATCCGCATGATTATAGAAATAAAAGTAGCTTTTTCTAATTCTTCTTTATTTTCTTCTTTTTTATTTGTTTCCTTAACACTCATTCTTATTATTCTCCTCTGGACCAGAAAACCTGTAAAATTTTTTGCCCCTCAGAAAATTTGTATTCGATTTTTCCTTTGTAAGAATTATTAAGTATTTTTCCGATGCGTTGGGCGAGGGTGTCTGTGGTCGTTTTTATAACGTACTGGTTTGCGTCCGTTTTTTCTATTACCATAATCCTTTCCAGAGGGTTTTTGCCGATGGCTCTTTTTTCTTCGCTTTTCACAGTAGATAGAATCTCTTTATTATGTTGACCTATAAAATCTCCCGATATAAATACTAATCCCATGGGATAATTATCATGAATTTTTCGGCAAGCAGGGCATTTCTTTCTTCCGTAATTGCTTTCTAATTTTATTTTATGTTCAAGTTTGTCGTCGAACTGCCATCTTTTGTTGTGATAAACGGCTTTGCAAGAAGGACAGATATTCGGTTCCTTATAGTTTACTTCTCTCAGGTAGGGATCTTTTAGAACTGCGTCACCGCCTCTTCTTTTATGGGTTTTATCCATCCCCTTAAGCCTCCTCGATTCTTTTTAAAAAATGGGCGAAAGAGGACTTGAACCTCTGACCTCCTGCTTGTAAGGCAGGCGCTCTCACCAGGCTGAGCTATCCGCCCTTTGTTTT